>JALYYW010000041.1 GCA_030946085.1 Actinomycetota bacterium | reverse complement strand
TGCCAGCAGGCCTCCGGAGGTCATGGCGTCGCACACCAGCCAGCGCAGGGCCTCGGGCACGTCGGCGGCGAAGGTGGCAAAGCTCTCCGCCTGGGCGCGGTTGCGCCGGGTGCCCCCCGCGAGCGCCCGCTCCCCGGGGTCGGCCAGCAGCTCGGAAACCCCCCCGATCGCGGGGACCGCCGCCGCCTGCACCTCGGCGGCGAGCCCGCTGGCGGCCGTCAGCTCGTGCAGGTGCCCGAGCAGCCCGAAGCCGGTGACGTCGGTGAGCGCGCGGACACCGGCGCGGCGGGCGGCGAGCGAGGCCTCCCGGTTGAGGGTCGTCATCACCTGCACCGCCTCGGCCAGCGGCGGATCGGCGACCCCTCGCTTCAGCGCGGTGGTCACCGCCCCGGCGCCGAGCGGCTTGGTCAGCACCAGCGCGTCGCCGCCGCGCCCGCCGCCGTTGGTGATCACCTCCCGCGGGTGGACCGTTCCGGTCACCGCCATCCCGAACTTCGGCTCGGAGTCCTCGATCGAGTGGCCGCCGAGGATCGCCACCTCCGCCTCCCGGGCCACGGCGCCACCCCCGCGCAGGATCTCCAGCAGAACCTCCTCGCCCAGCTCCTGAAGTGAGAAGGCGACCAGGTTGAGCGCCGTGATGGGCGTCGCGCCCATGGCGTACACGTCCGAGAGCGCGTTGGTGGCGGCGATCCGGCCGAAGTCGAAGGGGTCGTCCACGATCGGCGTGAAGAAGTCCACCGTGTGCACGAGCGCCAGGTCATCACGCAGGCAGAAGACGCCGGCGTCGTCCGCGCCCTCGTAGCCCACCAGCACGCGCGCGTCGGCGTAGGGGGCGGGCAGGCGCGCCAGCACCCCCCCGATCGCGTCGGCGGGCAGCTTGCAGCCGCAGCCGGCGCCGTGTGAGAGCGAGGTCAGCGGGATGGCCACGGCCGTATCATCCCTTAACCTCAGGTGCCGGATCCCCTTTACAGCGACGCGGAGATCGATGCCGCACTGACCGCCATCGCCGCGCCCGAGCGTCTGGCGCAGGCGCAGGACCTCGTCACACGGGCGGCGCCGTCGCTGCAGCGGGTCCTCGGCGCCGCGCTCCAGCAGGGTGGCTGGTTCGACAGTGCTCACGCCCAGGCGGTCCGCGAGGCTGCGGGCTGCGATGACCTTCAGGAGCGCGTCCGCGCGGTGCAGACGCTCCTGGCCGAGGAGACGCGCCTGGGGATGCTGGTCGGGGTGGCCGTCGGCTACGAGCTCGCGCGGGAGCTCGGCCCCGGCCCGCCCCCCGGGCCGCATCCTGGTGAGCGCCCCCAACCCTGACCCTCAACCGCATCCTGATTCTCAATAGTCCAATCCCAGGAGGAACGACAGATGACCGACATCCGCTTTCTTGGCCACGCCTGCTTTCAGATCTCAGACGGTGACGCCACCGTTCTGGTCGACCCGTTCCTCTCTGGCAATCCCAAGGCGGCCGTCTCGGCGGAGGAGGTGCAGGCCACCACGATCCTGCTGACCCACGGACACTCCGACCACATCGGCGACACGGTCGACATCGCCAAGCGCACCGAGGCGCCGGTCGTGGCGATCGTGGAGCTGGCGAACGAGCTGGCCGAGGATGGGGTGGAGGTACGGGACCCGAACCTCGGCGGCACCGTCAAGTTCGACTGGGGATGGGTCAAGCTCGTGCCCGCCTGGCACACCTCCACCACGCCCAAGGGGACCGTCAACACTCCCGCCGGGCTGCTGATCAACTTCAGGGACACCCTCGTCTACCACCTCGGCGACACATGCCTCTTCTCCGACCTGCAGCTCGTGTCCAAGCCCACGCCGATCGACGTGGCGCTGATGTGCATCGGCGGCCACTACACGATGGATCGCATCGACGGGGTGCGCGCAGCGGAGATGATCGGGGCGGGGACCGTGATCCCCTGCCACTACGGCACCTTTCCGCCGATCGAGACCGACACGGACGCGTTCAAGTCCGAGGTCGAGTCCTCCACCAGCTCCAAGGTCGTGGTGCTGGAGCCCGGCCAGAGCCACTCCGCGTGACCCATGCCCTCGTGCTGAGCAGATCGCAGCGCGCTCTTTCCCTCGGGGAATGATCACCCCTTAGCCGCGGCGGGCGCGCGCCACTGTCAGTGCCCGTTCGAAAGCGGCCGCCATGGCCTCGTAGGTGTAGTCCGCCTGCGCCCTTCGTCCCGCCTCCCCGAGCCGCCGGCGCAGCTCCTCGTCCGCGAGCAGGCGAGCGATGGCACCGGTCAGCGCGGCGCCGTCGCCGGCGCTGACCACCAGCCCTGTCTCTCCGTCACGCACCAGGCCCCCGGCGGCGGCCCCCACGGTGTCGCTCACGATCACCGGCCGGCCCTGGTGCATGGCCTCGTTGACGACGAGGCCCCACGGCTCCCGGAACCTCGGTGTCGGCACCGAGGCCAGCACCGTGATCGTCGCTGCGGCGTAGGCGGGCGAGAGCTCCTCCCGCGCCAGCGGCGCCAGCAGCCGGGTCCGCGGGGCGCCCTGGGCCTGGCCGGCCAGCGGGCCGTCGCCGATCAGCACGAGGGTCGCCTCGGCATCCAAGCCGCGGAACGCCTCCAGCAGCACCGCCACCCCCTTCTCGGCCACCAGCCGTCCCACGTACAGGACGATCGGGCCCTCCGGCAGCGCGTGACGCGCGCGGAAGGCCGCGACCTCGGCTGCTGGGACCAGCCGACCGAACAGCTCGCGCTCCACCGCCTGCGGCGCCACGAAGACGTCGTCCCCGTGCCCGCGGATCCGGCTCACGAAGCTGCGCACGTGCTCGCCGTAGGCGACCACGGCGTCGGCATGGCGGTAGATGTGGCGGGTGGCCGGCAGCGCCAGCAGGTGCGCCGCCGAGCGTGGCTGGGCCCACACCGAGGCCCACAGCACGAACCCGGCGCCGGATCGGCGCGCGCCGGCGTAGGCCGCGGGCAGCAACCGTCCGCCGGCAAAGGGGGCGATCACCGACTCGTAGCGCTCGCCCAGCCGTAGGGCCTCGCGCGTGCCGCCGAGGCGGCGAGCGGGGAACGGCGCCCGCGCCAGCTGGGCGTCCAGATCGGCAAACCAGGCCGGCACGTAGCGCTCGCCCCCGCCGTAGCAGAGCACCTCCACCCCGTGGCGCTCGGCCAGCCGTGAGTACAGCGGGATCCGGTACCCGGCCAGGTAGTTCGTGATCAGGGCGATCGCCACGGTCGCGACGTTGACAGAATCGCGGACGGCGTCCCCCTCCGGCGCCCGCCCATGCGCGTCCTGCAACTCCACAACCGCTACCGCCGTCCCGGGGGGGAGGAACGGGCCGTGGCGGAGATCACCGCCCTGCTGCGCAGCCGCGGCCACAGCGTGGAGCTGCTGGAGCGCTGCAGCGTCGACGTGGGCGCGGCCACCGCCGCGCGCGGCCTCGTGGCCGGTGGGCTCGATCCTGATCAGGTAGAGGCGGCGGTTCGCCGCACCGGCGCCGAGGTCGTTCACGCCCACAACCTGCATCCGCTGCTGGGCTGGCGCGCGCTCGCCGCCGCCCGCCGCGCCGGCGCCCGCACCGTCCTGCACCTGCACAACTTCCGGCTCTTCTGCGCCATCGCGGTGGCTTACCGGGACGGCGCCAGGTGCTTTCGCTGCCGCGGGGTGGACACCCGGCCCGGGCTGCGACTGCGCTGTCGCGGGTCGCTCGCCGAGGCGGCGGCGTACGCCGCCGGGCTCTCCCTGGCCCAGCCGCGGCTGTTCTCGCTCGTGGACCGCTTCGTGGCCGTCAGCGCCGCCACGCAGGCGCGCCTGCACGAGCTCGGCCTCCCGGCCGGCTCCAGCACCGTCCTGCACAACTTCGTGCCCGATCGGGGCCGGGCCGCCGTTTCCCGCGCGGGGGAGGGGGAGTACGCCCTGATGGTCGGGCGGCTGGTCCCCGAGAAGGGATTTGACACCGCGATCCGCGCCGCGCGGCAGGCGGAGGTGCCGCTGGTGATCGCCGGCGAGGGTCCCGAGGAGAGCAGCCTGCGGGAGCTGGCGGAGGGCCGCGTTCGGTTCACGGGCCGGCTGGCGGCCGGCGAGCTGGCGGCAGTCCGGGCGCGGGCGGCGGTGGTGCTGGCGCCATCACGCTGGGAGGAGCCGTGCCCGTTCACGGTGCTCGACGCCCTCGCGGCCGGGGTGCCGGTGCTGGCCAGCTCCCGGGGGGGGCTGCCGGAGCTGGTCGATCCCGGGAGCATCCTGCCCGCGGATGACCTCGCCGCCTGGGCTCACGCGCTCCGCCGGCTGTGGGGCGATCGTCCTCAGCTGGCGCTCCGGGGCCAGGAGGCGTTGCAGCGCGCCCGCGAGCGCCACGACGAGGGTCGCTACCTGGAGCGTCTGCTGGCGATCTATGCTGGCGCCCCATGACCGCAACGCGCCTGCTCGTCCTGCTGCCCACGATCCTGCTGCTGGCCGGGTGCGGGGGCTCTAGCTCCTCCCACTCGTCCTCCACGGGGGCGGGGATCGGCCCCCGCACGGCGCCGGCGAGCACCGCCGGAGCTCCGAAGAGCTCCTCGGCCCGTGGCGCGGGCTCGTCCTCCCGGGGCGCTTCAGGACCGAGCGGCGGTGTGGTGGTCCCCCGCCCTGGTGGCTCCGGCGGCGGGGCCATCGACGCGCGCGTGCCCGCTGACTTTCACCTAACCCTCGACGGGAGGTTGAGACCCGCGACGATCTCGATCCCCGCGTTCCTGGCCGTCGCGCTTTCGGTCACCTCCGGGGACGCTCGGCCACACACGGTGCTGGTCCGGACCCCGTCGCCGCACACGCTCTCGGTCCCATCCCACGGGCACGCCTCGCTGCTGATCGCCGGCCTGAAGGCCGGCAACTACGCGGTTCAGGTCGACGGCAGAGCCCGTGCCGCGCTGCTCATCGGGGGCGAGCCCGGGCCCTAGTGCTTCCCGCCATCAGTGGGAGCACTAGTGGTGCATCCTGTTAGTTCGCGCTCTCATGCTTCGAGCACCTTGCCGGTGTATGTCCACTTGAACGGCTTGGCGGTTTGGTTGTAGGTCTCGATGAAGGCGAGCATCTGCTGCGCGAGGTCGTCCTCGCTGGTGAAGATGCCGTGCTTGAGCAGCCGTCGCCATAGGATCGAGAAGAAGATCTCGACCTGGTTGAGCCACGAGGCGTGCTTGGGGGTGAACTGGAAGCTCCAGCGCGGGTGGTCGGTGAGCCACTGCTCGACCTCGTCGGTGCCGCGGGTTGAGAGGTTGTCGGTGATTGCCACGATCTTCTGGGCCTCGACGATCGGGATCTCCTCCTCGAGGTAGTCAAGGAAGCGGATCAGGTCCCACCGGTTGCGGGTCTTGGTGGGCATCCCGAGCACGTCCCCCTCATGAACGTTGAGGCACGCGAACAGGCACTGGGTGCCGTTTCTGGTGTACTCGTGCTCGCGCCGCGCCGGCTTGCCTGGCTGCGGCGGCTGGTCGGGCTTGGTCGGCGCCTTGGCCTGGATCCCGGTCTTCTCATCAAGGGAGACGACCAGCACGTTCTCCGGCGGATCGACGTACAGCCCGCAGATCTCGCCCAGGCGCTCCTCGAACTCGGGCCGCGAGTAGTCGCTCATCATCCAGTAGTCCGTGCGGTGCGGCTTGATCTCAGCCCGGGAGAGGATCACGTGCGCTTGGGAGCCCGACATCCCGACCTCCGCTCCCAGCTGCTCATAGGTCCAGCGCTCCCGCCTGGCGCCCTCCGCGGTCGGCTCCGGACGGGTGCACGCCTTCGCGATCAAAAGCGCCCGCGTCTGCGGCCCGTGGCTCAACGGCGCGCCCGACCGTGGCGCGTCTTTCAGTCCCTCGATCCCGTGACGCTCATAGCGCGGGCGCCACTTCTTCACCGTCCGCTCCGAACACCCCACCCGCGCCGCGATCTGCTCGGTAGTCAACCCCTCACCCGCCGCCAACACGATCCGCGCCCGCTCCACCATCCGCACCTCAGAGCTCGACCCGCGCACGATCCGCTCAAGCTCCCGCCGGTCCTCGTCTGAGACCTCGACCCGCTTGCCCATGCCCTTCAAAGCCATCATCAGCCTCCATCCTCGCCGAACTAGTCAGCAGAGAATTCGAGGTAGACGGCAGGATACCCCTATCCGGGAGCGAACTTGAAGGATGACCCACTAGTGGGTCGGCGTGGTGGAACTGGGCGGCGTGCCCGCAGGCGGCGTGGGGGTGGTGCTCGCCCCGGTTCCGGGGGCCGGCTCCACCGGCGCCAGCTGACTCTGGTCGGGGTGCGTGGGGGTGGCGGTGGTGGTGACCGTCTGCGGCGCCGGGGCCAGCACCGTCGGATCTTTCTGCGTCTGGGTGCGCCCGGGCGCGACGGCGGGAGTCGCCGGCGGGGGCACGAGGGGGCGGGGGTGCGGGAGGACGGGGGTGAAGAGCCGCGACCTGGCCGGCGGGCTCGGTACCTTCTTCGCCGCCCGCGGCGTGACCGCGGCGAGCAGCTTCGTCTTGGCCGCCTTGGCGGAGGTGGAGTTACCGCTCTGCCGATGGCTGGGCGCAGCGCTGACGCGCACCGGCGACCGGATGGCCCGGGCGAGCGGCGCGTGCGTCGGCGGGGCGGAGGAAACCGCTGCCGGCAGTGCCGCGGAGTGCTGCGGCTGGTGGTGGGTCAAGGTGGCGTGGTCGACCTCGACGGCGGCGCCGGTGACCAGCGCCGCGGCGGCCAGGCCTGCGGCGGCCTTGGTGGCGATCGCCCCCAGGCCCGCCGAGACGAACCCTCCTGCCGTGGAGCCGGCCATGACGCTGCCGCCGGCGGCGGCGGTGGAGCCGGCCGCGCCGGCGCTTGTCGCGCCCGAGCCGGCCGAATGGCCAAGGTGGCCCAGATGCGTCAGCACGAGCTTCTTCAGGATCACGAGCGGCCCGAGCGGCAGCACCGCCGCCAGCGCCTTGTTGTTCTCCCTGAGCTGTGCGCGGAAGGAGGAGCAGCGCGTGCACGAGCGCAGGTGGCGCCGGACGAGCGGGCTGGGTCGGCGCTGTAGCCCCTCGGCGACCTCACCGAGCTCCACCCGGACCTCCTCGCAGGAGAGCAGGCGGGCCTCGGCGGCCTCAGCCAGAGATACACGGGCGCGCACGAGCAGAGACTTCACGCTCGGCACCGTGGTCTCCATCGCCTCGGCGATGTGCTCGTAGGAGAGGGCGTCCATCTCGCGCAGCACCAGGGCGGTGCGCTGGGATTCCGGCAGCCCGTGGATGTCCCCCACCAGCAGCTGGAACTCCTCTCGCTCGTGGACCTTGTCGGCCGTGCTCTGGCCGTGGTCGGAGAGGTGGACGTCCATGGAGTCCACGCCGATCGCCTGGCTGCGGCGCAGGTGATTGAGGCTGCGGTTGCGCGCGATCCGGTACAGCCACGGCTTTACGTTGATCGGGCGCTCGTCGGCCAGCATGGCGTTGTAGGCCGCCGCCAGCACCTCCTGGAGTACGTCCTCAGCGTCCTCGCGGGAGCCGAGCAGATGCCGGCAGAAAGCTTGCAGTCGAGTCTCGAAACGGGACACCAGCGCCTCGAAGGCCCCGTTGTTGCCGCGGCGCACGAGCGCCACCAGGCGCTCGTCGGACTGCAGCCTCAGCAGCGGCGACCGCGCGTGAAGGCCAATTCCCCCGGAGTATTTGAGTGCTGAGACTTCCATCGGTGCTGCCGGCGAGGATCCTCAGGGGCGTGAACACCCTAGCAGCGCGGGAGTTGCGCCATACCCGGGGAGGGACTCGAACCCTCATGCCCACGGGGGCAGTCGTTCTTAAGACGACCGCGTCTGACCAGTTCCGCCACCCGGGTGTAGGGGGAAAAGCTACCGCGCCGGGGCGGCGTTGTCTGCATAGGTAATGCTTATGCGGCGCGCAGGGCCGCTGGGCAGGCGCAGAATGTGCTGGTGAACGCCGTTTCTTCGCCCGTCTCGCGGGGCCTCATGCACCTGCCAGTTCCCGGTCGCTTCCAGATTGACACCGAATCCTCGCCCTTGCTAGGTTCGCCGCTGGTACGTGCCGGGGGGCCCCCCAACCCCGGGCCGGAGGAGATCACTTGCCAGGGCTAGGTCGCGTCGGTGCGTAACACAACGATCGTCGGACGGGTCGCCGCCTCGGCGGCGGTGCTCGTCGTCGTTATCGCCGTGGCGGTCCTCGTCATGGGCGGCGGCCAAAGCTACGAGGTCAACGTCGTCTTCCTCAACGCCAGCCAGATCGTCCAGGGCGACCAGGTGGAGGTGTCGGGCAACACCGTGGGAACGGTTTCCGGCATCGCCCTGACCCCGCAGGGCCAGGCCCAGCTGACGCTCAAGATCGCCGATTCCACCTACCAGCCCCTGCGTCAGGGGAGCAGCGCCGCCATCCGGGAGTCCTCGCTGTCGGGCATCGCCAACCGGTACGTCGATCTCCGCCTGGGTTCCGCCGGCGCTCCGGCGCTGAAGAACGGCGCCATGATCCCCACCACCCACAGCTCCAGCGAGGTCGACCTCGACCAGCTCTTCAACGCCCTGGATCAGCCCACGCGCACCGGGATCCAGAACCTGATTCAGGGCTCGGCCCTGCAGAACCAGGGCAAGGGGAACATCCAGCAGCTCGCGCTGCAGTACCTCAACCCGGCGGTGGCCACCTCCAGCCAGCTGTTCAACGAGATCAACCGGGACTCCGGCAGGTTCACCAACTTCATCGTCAAGTCGGGCAATCTCGTCTCCGACCTGTCGCAGCGCTCCAGCGACCTCAGCGGACTGATCTCGCACCTGGCCACCACCACCCAGGCGCTAGCCGCCCAGCGCAATTCGCTGGGGCTCTCGATCCAGCGATTGCCGGGATTCATGCGGCTGGCCAATACGACGTTCGTCAACCTGCGCGCCGCGCTGAACGACCTGACCCCGCTGGTGAACGCCTCCAAGCCGGTGGCGCCGAAGCTGCAGAAGCTGCTCGTGCAGCTCGTGCCGCTGGCCCAGGACTCCGTGCCCACCGTCCGCGATCTCTCACGGATCATCAGCAAGCCCGGGGCGAACAACGACCTGATCGACCTGCTGCGCCTCAGCCCGCCGCTGGCCGCCGCGACCGTGCGCAGCCTCGTTGCCAACGGGAAGCTCCGTCCCGGCGCGTTCCCGGTCTCCACCACCGCGCTCAACGAGTCAACCCCACAGCTGGCCTACCTCCGGCCCTACGCCGTCGACCTGACCGGCTGGTTCGAGGGCTTCACGCACCCCGGCACGATCGACGCCAACGGCGGCTCGAGCCGGGTCGTGCCGCTGTTCAACGAGCTCGGCGCCGCCGACATCTCGACGCTGAACAGCCTCCCGCTCCCCCAGCAGCTGACCAAGGTCGTCCAGATGCTGACCGCAGGCTCGGCCGCCAGCTCCGGGTTCACCACCCATCAGGGCGATCGCTGCCCGGGCTCGCTGGAGCGCGGCGGGCTCTACTACCCGGAGAGTGGCTATGCCTGCAACCCCAGTGAGGTTCCGACCGGGCCATGAAGCGCATCCTCCTCGCCACCGCGGTCGGGCTGGCCGCCGTCGCCTTCTTGGTGACCGCCCTCGGTGCCTCCAGCGGCACCGCCGCGGGCACCTACAAGATCGAGCTGGACAACGCCTTCGGCCTGGTCCGGGGGGCGCCGTTCAAGATCGCCGGGGTGGTGTCCGGGAAGATCGCCCGGATCGACCTGGACCGGAAGACCCTGCACGCGCTGGTGACCATCCAGCTGACCCAGGTCGGCTTCGGCCAGTTCCGCTCGGATGCCTTTTGCCAGACCCGCCCGCAGGAGCTGATCGGCGAGTACTTCATCGACTGCCAGCCTGGGGAGCGCGGCAAGGTGCTCCCGCCCGGGAGCACGCTCCCGGTGACCAGTACGCAGTCCACGATCCCCGGCGACCTGCTGGCCGACGTGATGCGGCTGCCCTACCGTCAGCGCTTCACGCTGATCATCAACGAGCTCGGCGCCGCCGTGGCCGGACGCTCGGAGGACCTCCAATCAGCGCTGCACCGGGCGGTGCCGGCGCTGACCGAGACCGACAACCTGCTCAATCTGCTGGCGGGCGACTCGCACACGCTGCAGAGCCTGACCGTCAACTCCGACAGCGTCGTCACCGCACTGGCCAACAACAGCAGCACCGTGCAGCGCTTCATCTCAGAGGCCGGACGCACGGCCACGGCCACCGCCACCCAGCAGGGCAACCTCCGCGGCACGCTCGCCCGGCTGCCGACCTTCCTGGAGCAGCTGCGACCGTCGATGGTCCAGCTCGGCGCCGTCACCGACGCCAACACGCCGGCGCTGCAGAATCTGAGCGCCGCCTCCGGTCAGCTCAATCGACTGCTGACCGACCTACCCGGCTTCTCCCGCTCGGCGCTGCCGGCGATCCGGTCGCTGGGCCGGGCGTCGGTCACCGGCAGGCAGGCCGCCGTCGCCGCCACCCCCACGATCCGTGACCTCAACACCTTCGCCAAGCCCACCCCGGAGCTGGCCCAGAACCTGGCCATCGTGCTGCACGACCTCGACGACCGCAGCCGGGCGGTGGAGGCCGATTCCCGCAGCCCCGGGGGCAAGGGCTTCACCGGGCTGGAGGCGCTGCTGCAGTTCTTCTTCAACCAGACGTTGGCGATCAACACCTTTGGGCCCTTCGGCCACCTGCTGGCCGTGGACCTGTTCGTCGACCCGCAGTGCACCCCGTACGCCACCCCGGCGACGATCGCGATGTCGCTTCAGAAGTACGGCTCCACCTACCGCCACTGCTACGCCTGGCTCGGTCCCAACCAGCCGGGCGTGACGACGCGCGACCCGTCCAACCCCACCGCCTGCGTCCCCGACCCCGGCGGCGCGCCTCCGGGCGAGCGCGGTGTGCCCGCGTCGGCGTGCAAGCTCACCGCCGCCGACGTCCGCTCGATCAGGAC
>JALYYW010000036.1 GCA_030946085.1 Actinomycetota bacterium | reverse complement strand
CGCCACCCCCTTCCCGCCAGTTGCACCGGGCCTCCACCCGCGTGATGTCCGTGCTCATGATCGTGATCGGGATCGCGCTGCTGGTTCGTACGGTGGTTGCGGGGGGCGGAGGGCTCGCCACCGGCATCCTGCTGGGGCTTCTGTTCATGGCCGCCGGGATGGCCCGGTTGTACTTGCAGCGCCGAGGCTCATAAGCAGCTCGCGCGCGTGAACGACCGGCCCTTCAGCTCCCGTGCCCTGTTCGCGGTCGTGTACACGACCTCGGTGAGCTCGGTCTACTTCGCGCTAGGGGTCGTGGCCCACCGCGCGGGCGGGCTGACTCCCCTGGTGTTCCTGGCCGGCGGCATCTTCTTTCAACTCAGCGCGATGACCTACGCCGAGGGGGCCTCACTGCACCGGGAGCGGGGCGGCTCCGCCGTACTCGCGCGCTATGCCTTCAACGAACTGGTGAGCTTCGTCGCCGGCTGGGCGATCGTGCTCGACTACACGATCCTGCTGTCGGTGACGGCGCTGACGGTGCCCGCCTACCTCGGTGCGTTCTGGGCCCCGCTCGGCCGTGGCGACCTGCAGATCGCAGTGGCGTTCGGGATCATCGCCTTCGTCGCCTACGACAACCTGATCGGGGTCGGCAGCGGGCGCCTGCGCCGGCGGGTGGTGATCACGGCCGGCGATCTCGTGCTCCAGGCGGCGGTGATCGTGCTCGGGCTGACGCTGGCCCTCCATCCGCACCGTCTGGTGGCGACGGTCCATCTCGGCAGCGCCCCGACGTGGTCGAGCCTGGCCTTTGCCCTGCCGATCGCGGTGATCGCCTTTACAGGGCTGGAGGCTGCCGCGTCGATCGCCGGGGAGGTGACCGTCAGCGCGCGCCAGCTCAAGCGGCTCGTGGTGTCGGGGTCGGCGGCGATCGTGCTGATCTACGTCGGGATCGCCTTCGTGGCGGTCTCCGCCCTGCCGGTCGACCACCACCTCAGTGAGCTCGGGACGCGGCATCTTCAGGCGCCGGTGCTGGGGGTGGTGGAGGCCTTCCGTCCCCACTGGCTGGCGAAGGTGCTGGAGTACGCCGTGGCAATCGGCGGCGCCCTCGGCCTGGCGGCGGCTGCGGGCTCGGCGATGCTGGGCGTGTCTCGCGTCGGCTATTCGCTGGCCACCAATCGGCAGATCCCCAGCGGCGTCGGTCGGCTCAGCTCGCGCTGGGGCACACCGTTCGTGGTCATCATCGCCGCTTCGCTGGTAGCCGCCGCGCTGGTGCTGCCCACCGACCCGGAGCTGCTCATCGGGATCTACGCCTTCGGCGCGCTGCTGGCGTTCACGATCGCCCACCTCTCGGTGATCGTGCTGCGCTTCCGTGAGCCCGACCGGGAGCGCCCCTACCGGATCCCGCTGTCGGTGCCCGTCCGCGGCGTCCCGGTTCCGCTCCCGGCGGTGCTCGGGGGCCTCTTGGCCGCAGCCGGTCTGGTCTCGGTCGCCATCTTCCACAGCGGCGCGCGCTATGTCGGCCTGGGGTGGCTGGTGGCCGGACTGGCGCTGTACGTCACCTATCGCAAGGTCCAGGACAAGCCGCTGCTCAAGCGGGTGACGATCCCGGAGCGTGCGCTGCGCCACGAGTCGGCGAAGTCGGAGTTCGGCTCGATCCTCGTCCCGATCTTCGGCAACGCGCTGGACGACGACATCGTCCAGACAGCGGGTCGGCTGGCGGGCGAGACTCGCGACGACCTGGTCGAGGAGGGGGCCGTCATCGAGGCGATCTGGATGTTCGAGATGCCGCTGTCGCTCCCGCTTGACGCCCCGCTGCCCGACGCCCAGGTGCAGCGTGCGCGCGAGGCTCTGGCCCGGGCCAAGGCGGTCGGCGAGGAGTACGAGGGAGTGGAGGTGGCGACCGCGATCGTGCGGACCCGGCGCGTCGGAGAGGCAATCGTGGGAGAGGCCCGGCGCCGGGGGGTGGAGGCCATCGTGCTGGCGGCAGAGGAGCCCTCCAGGGTACGGGGCGGGGGCCTGCTGGGCGGGGTGGGGCCATTGGAGAACTACGTCGGGGAGATCACCAAGTACGTGATCAACAAAGCGCCCTGCCGGGTCATCCTCACCGCTCCGCCAGCAGACTGGAGGGCGAGGTTCGAGCGTGAGCACGCGGCGCTGGCCCGAGAGCCGGAGGTCAGCGAATCGGCGGCGGAAGTGGCTCCCATCCGCGAAGGGCACCGCTGATGGCCCGCCGCCAACTGCCCGGTCTGCAGCGCGTGCTGGGGGTCAACGCCCTGTTCTCCACCGCCTACGGGAACGTCGGCTCCTCCATCTACTACGCGCTGGGGCTGGTGGCCTCGTTCGCGCTGGGCCTCACCCCGGTGGTCTTCGTCCTCACCGGCGTGATCTTCTACCTCACTGCCGCCACCTACTCCGAGGCCACCGCGATGTACCCCGAAGCCGGCGGGTCCTCCAGCTTCGCCCGGCACGCCTTCAACGAGTTCTGGTCCTTCTTCGCCGCCTGGGGCCAGATGCTCAACTACGTGATCACGATCGCGATCTCGGCCTTCTTCGTGCCGCACTACGTCGGGGGCCTGTTCTGGCCGTTCCTGAAGACCTCGCCGGGGGACATCTTCTTCGGCATCGCAGTGGTGGCACTGCTGTGCACGATCAACGTCGTCGGCGTGGCCGAGGCGGCAGCGGTGAACATCGCCCTCGCCATCACCGACTTCTCCACTCAGCTGCTGCTGGTGGTCGTCGGCGGCGTGCTCGTGCTCTCCCCACACACGCTGATCGCCAACGTGCATCTGGGGACCGTCCCGCACTGGAAGGACTTCCTGATCGCGATCCCGGTGGGCATGATCGCCTACACCGGAATCGAGACGATCTCCAACATGGCCGAGGAGGCCAAGGACGAGTCACGGACGATCCCCGCGGCGATCAACCGCGTCGTGATCGCCGTCTTCGCGATCTACGCCGCCCTTCCAGCGGTGGCACTGTCGGCACTCCCCGTTCGCTGCCACGCAGGTCGCTGCCAGACGCTGCTCGGCCTGGCTGAGAATCAAGGAGGCTTCGCCGGGGATCCGGTCCTGGGGATCGTCAAGCACCTCCACCTGGGTGCGTTCCAGCACGCCGGCGAGATCTACGTCGGTCTGCTGGCGGCCACGATCCTCGTCATTGCCACCAACGCCGGGATCATCGGGGTCTCGCGGCTGGTCTACTCGATGGGCCTTCACCGCCAGCTACCCGACGGGCTGCGCCAGCTGCACCCCCGGTTTCGTACGCCCTGGATCGGGATCCTGATCTTCGGGGGGATCGCCTGCCTGACGCTGATCCCCGGGCAGGCCGACTTCCTCGGGAACATGTACGCGTTCGGGGCGATGCTGTCCTTCACGATCGCGCACGTGTCCGTCATCCGCCTGCGGCTGATAGATCCCGACCGCCGGCGCCCCTACCGCGGCCCCGGCACCCTGTCTGTGCGCGGCCGCCGGTTGCCGCTGTTCGCCGTGGCCGGCGGCCTGGGCACGTTCCTGGCCTTTGTCACCGTCACGGTGCTGCACCTTGCCGTGGCCATCGCGGGTGTCGGCTGGCTGCTGGTCGGCGTGTGCGTCTACGTCAGCTACCGCCGCGGGCAGGGACTGGACCTCACCACCACGACCAAGGTCGCGATCGCCCGCCCGGCAGTCGAGACCGAGGCCGAATACGACTCCGTGCTGGTGGCCTTTGACGAGCGCGGTTACTACCCGGAGGTCATGGCAACGGCCGCCCGGATGGCCGCCCGTCGGCGCCGCGGGATCCATGTGCTGGTAACCATCACGGTGCCGGCCAGCAGCCCGATCGACGCCTTCCTGCCCGAGCAGGAGGCGCAGGCGGTGTCGGTGATAGACGAGGCGAAGGTGCAGGTGGGACGGCGCGTCAGCGGCCACGTGGAGAAGGTGAGGGCGGGCCAGGCCGGACGCCGGATCGTGGACGAGGCCACGGACGTGCGCGCGGGAGCGATCGTGATGCCGCTGGGGCGCTCGGGCAGCGGCTTCGGCCGCGCCTTGGAGACGGTTCTCCGTGAGCGACCGTGTCGCGTGCTCGTCGAGGCCGGTCCGGTGCAGCCACGCCGGCGGGACGCGGCGGCAGCGTAGTCCACGCCTGTGCCCGTATCCCGGAAGGCGATCAAGGTGCGCCCCCGCAGTCGCCGAGAGCTGGCGGCGGCTGGCGCGGAGATGGTGGTGGAGATCGCCGCCGCGACCGGGGTGATCGCGCTGCTCCAGTCAACTGCCCCCGCCGCTGGGCTGGGGGTGCTGTACCTGCTGGCCGTGCTGGCGGCGGCGATTCGCCGCGGCCAGCTGGAGGCGCTGGCCACGGCGCTCGTGTGCATGCTCACGCTGAACTATCTGTTCATCGTGCCGCGCCACCAGCTGACCGTCGCCCATTCCCAGGATGTCGTGGAGCTGGCCGTGCTGCTGATCGCCGCAGTGGCCGTTGGACGACTGGCGGCGGCCAGCCGCCAGCAGGCGGCGGAGGCCGAAAGCCGCGCGGTGCAGGCGGCCAAGCGAGAGCGGGAGGCGAAGCTGCTCGCCGAAACCGCATCGGCCATCCTCGCCGGGACCGATCTGGCCACCGAGCTCCACGCGCGAGGTCGACTCGCGCGGGCCGGGAGCGACGCCGGGACCCGCGTAGCGCTGGAGCGGGTGCCCTCACCGGCCCCGGAGGAGATCGCGGTGCCGTTGCCGGCACGCTCAGGTGGCGCGTGGCTCTACGTCAACCGGGAGACCTCCTGGGAGACTGATGACCTGAACCGCATCGCGGAGCCTCTGGCCCGGTTGATCGATGTCGCGATCGAGCGGGAGCGTGTGGCGGACCAGGCGGCGGAGACCGAGGCCGTGCGCCGAGCCGGAGTCGCCCGCACGGCGATCCTGCATGCCATCTCCCACGATCTACGCACCCCCCTCACGGCTATCACGACCGCGGCCTCGGCACTGCGCTCCCCCGCGATCACGCGCGCTGAGCGCCGGGATCTGATCGAGGTGATCGACGGCGAGGCGACGAGGTTGGCCGGGCTCGTAGACGATCTGCTCGACGTTTCCCGGATCGAGGCGGGAGCGGTGGAGCCTCGGGATGACTGGTGCGACCTGCGCGATGCGGTCACCTCGGCGGCGGCCCAGGTTCGCCACGAGCATCCGATCGAGTTCGCATTGCCGGTGGACCTGCCGCTGATCCGTGCCGATGCTGCCCATCTGGAGCGGGTGTTCTCCAACTTGATCGAGAACGCGTTCAGGTTCTCGCCCCAGGGCGTCCCGGTGCGGATCAGCGCCGGTGCCGGAGCCGGCCGGGTCACCGTCCGGGTGATCGACCAGGGGCCGGGGATCCCGAGCCAGCAGCGCTCGCAGGTGTTCGAGCCGTTCTTCCGCGTTCGCGGACAGCAAGGCTCGGGTGCCGGGCTGGGCCTGGCGATCTGCCGGGGATTCGTCGAGGCCAACGGCGGTCAGATCGTGCTGCAGGCCGACGGGCCGCGGGGGACGGCGTTTGCGGTCTCGTTTCCGCTCGTGCGCCAGCCGGAGCCGGAGCCCACACGGTGAGCTCGGCCCGCGTGCTCGTCGTCGACGACGAGCCCCAGATCGTGCGCGGCTTGAAGGTCATCCTGCGCACGGCCGGGTACGCGGTCGAGGCGGCCGCCAGCAAGGCGGAGGCCGTCGCGGCACTGGCCGCCCGGCCGCCGGACGCCCTGGTGCTCGATCTCGTGCTCCCCGACGGTGAGGGGGTCGAGCTGTGCCAGGAGGTCAGACGCTGGAGCAAACTTCCGATCGTCGTCCTCTCAGCCGTCGGGGACGAGCGCGAGAAGGTTCGGGCGCTGGATGCCGGCGCCGACGATTACATCACCAAGCCCTTCGGCACCGACGAGCTGCTGGCTCGCCTACGAGTGGTCCTGCGGCGCTCCGGGGAGGCGGCCGGCAGCCCCCGCGTCGAGCTGGGCGAGATCGTGATCGACCTCGCCGATCGCCGTGTGATGCGTAACGGCGGCGCGGTTCACCTCACACCGATCGAATTCGAGCTGGTGCGCGTGCTGGCTCGCCACCATGGCCGGCTCGTGACCCAACGGCAGCTGCTCCAGGAGGTGTGGGGACCGGAGTACGGAGCTGAGACCCATTACCTGCGGGTTCACGTCGCGCACATTCGCTCCAAGCTCGAGGCCGACCCGTCGCGACCGCGCTACCTGATCACCGAGCCGGGTGTCGGATACCGCCTGCGAGATCCGTCGGGCTGAGCCAGTCGCTCTCACTCAGGTGGCGTTAACGGGATCTCTACGCCGCAGGGCGGATCTTTAGCGCTTCCTTGACACCGCCGATCGTACCGTCGCGGGGCGGTGGCAAGGATTGTGACCCACGGCCTGCGGCGCAGCATCGGGGTCGGCGGGATGTTCGCCGCCGCCTACGGCAACGTCGGCTCCTCCATCTACTACGCCCTCGGTCTGGTGGCGGTGCACGCGCTGGGGCTGACTCCGGTGGTGTTCCTGGTGGCCGGCGCGCTGTTCGCGGTGACCGCCAAGAGCTACGCCGAGGGGGCGACGATGTTCCCCGAAGCTGGGGGCGCATCGTCCTTTGCCCGCCACTCCTTCAACGAGGTCGTCTCCTTTGTGGCGGGTTGGGCGCTGACGCTGGACTACATCCTCACGGTCGCGCTGTCGGCCTTCTCGGTGCCGCACTACCTGGGCGCGTTCTTCCCCTCGCTGCTGCACAACCCCTGGGACATCATCGTTGGGGTCATCGTCATCGCGCTGCTCGCCGGTCTGAACATCCGGGGGCTGGGGGAGTCCTCCAAGGTCAACTTCATCCTCGCCTGCGTGGACCTCGCCACCCAGGTGGTGCTGGTGATCGTCGGGGCGTTCCTGGTGCTGAACCCCGCCGGTCTCGTGCATCAGGTGCACCTGGGCACCGCCCCCAGCTACTCCGAGCTGATCTTCGCGCTCTCGATCGCGATGCTCGCCTACACCGGCATCGAGACCATCTCCAACATGGCCGAGGAGGCCACCGAGCCCGACAAGCAGGTCCCCAAAGCGGTCAATCTCGTGGTGGTGGCCGTGCTGGCGGTCTACGCCGGGATGTCGGTGGTGGCGCTGTCGGCCCTGCCCGTGGTGGAGCACCACGGGCACTTCGCCACCCAGCTGGGCACCACCTACCAGGACGATCCGGTGCTCGGGATCGTGCAGAGCTTCGGGATCCATGGCACGGCAGAGATCCTGCTCAAGGACTACGTGGGGATCCTCGCCTCGACGATCCTGTTCGTGGCCACCAACGCCGGCCTGATCGGCATCTCGCGGCTGTCGTGGTCGCTGTCCGAGCACCGGCAGCTGCCGGGTATCTTCGCCCGCCTGCACCGGCGATACCGCACGCCGTGGTTCACGCTCGTGTTCTTCTCGGTGCTCGCCGCACTGCTGCTGATCCCCGGTCAGACCTCGGTGCTCGGCAACCTGTACTCGTTCGGGGCGATGCTGTCCTTCACCACCGCCCACGTCGCGGTGGTCGCGCTGCGGGTCAAGCAGCCAGATCGCATCCGCCCCTACAAGATGCCCGGCAACGTCCGCATCCGGGGCTACGAGATCCCGGTGATGGCGGTGGTCGGCGGCCTCGGTACGTTCGCCGCCTGGTGCTCGGTGGTGGCGCTGCACTCCGAGGCGCGGCTGGTGGGCCTCCCGTGGATGGTCCTGGGGATCGGGGGCTACCTCTTCTACCGCCGGCAGCACGGCCTGGACCCGCGCCGGGTGTACCGGGTCGCGCACCGGGAGCGGCCGGCGTTCTTCATCGAGCTCGACTACCGCTCGGCGCTCGTGCCGATCTTCGGCACCGACATCGACGCCTCGGCGCTGCGGGCAGCGGCCAAGCTGGTCGGCGAGGGCGGGTTGGTGGAGGCCGTCTACGTGCTCCGGGTTCCCAACCAGCTCTCGCTGGACGCGGGGCTGGAGGAGGAGGAGCGCCTCGGCCTGAGCGTGCTGGAGAGCGCCAAGGTGACGGGGCGCAAGGCGGGACTGAAGGTGCAAACGCGACTGCTGCGCGCGCGCAGCCCCGGTGCTGCGATCGTCGAGGAGGCCAAGCGCACCAACGCGCAGATCATCTACCTCGGCACCGCCCACGCGCCTCCGTCCGAGCGCGCCCTGGGACCGACCGCCACCTACCTGCTCTCTCATCGCCCGTGCCGGGTGGTGATCGAGACGCCGCCGGTGAGTACGGTGCGGGGATGAGCACGACCGCAGCGCTCCGCCAGCGCACCGTGGCCGCTCCGGGCGCCGCCCTGTCGCTGATCGAGGCCGGCGAAGCCGGCCGGCCCACGATCGTGCTGGTGCACGGCTACCCCGACGGCAAGGAGCTGTGGGTGCCGGTGATGGAGCGACTCAGCGAGCGCTTCCACGTCGTCGCCTACGACGTCCGCGGGGCCGGGAAATCGACCGCCCCCCGCGGTGTCCGCGCCTACGGCTTCGAGCAGCTGGCCGGCGACCTCGCTGCGGTGCTGGACACGGTCTCACCGCAGCGTCCCGTCCACCTCGTGGGTCACGACTGGGGCGCGATCCAGGGTTGGGAGCTGTCCTGCGCGCCTTCCCTGGCCCCCCGGATCGCCTCGTTCACGGCCGTTGCCGGGCCGGCGCTCGGGCACGTCCGGGCGGCGCTGCGCCGGCAGTTGCGCCAGGGGAGGCTCATCCACGCCGCCTCGCAACTGCGGCACTCCTGGTACATCGTCGGTCTGTGCACGCCCGGAGTCCCGACGCTGGTGTGGCGCGGCGTGCTCGGCCGTGGCGGGTGGGAGGCCTACCTCAGGCAGGTCGAGCGGATCCCCACGGAGGGCACCACCCCGGCGGCCACCCTTACGCGCGGCGGGATCCGCGGGGCCAACCTCTACCGCCGGAACATCCTCCTGGGCTTCGCCGGCAACCGACCGGCACGGCCGCAGATGCCCGTCCAGCTGATCGTGCCCAGCGGCGACCGCTTCGTGCCGCCGGGTTACTACGAAGCGGTGGAGGACTACGTCCCAACCCTCCGCCGGAGGATCCTCGCCGGTTCACATTGGGCCCCGCGGGCGCAGCCGGAGCTGGTTTCCCGCTGGATCGCCGAGTTTGCCGGCGAGGTCGATGGCCAGGCCGCTGCGGCTGTGCCGGAGGGGGGCATCGTCCCTCACGCCCGGCCCTGGGTCCGCGGGGGCGGGCTGGCCCAGGTGCGGGGCCGGCTGGCCCTGGTCACCGGCGCC
>JALYYW010000025.1 GCA_030946085.1 Actinomycetota bacterium | reverse complement strand
CGGGCTTCTTTTTTCTCTCTCTCCCTCAACCACCGGGAGTCCTCTCGACCCGATGTGCGCTGGCCCGGCAATGTAACGGATGTCGCGAGGAAGTGTGACGGCGGTCACGCTTATGTCGTCAAGGTATGTGCGGCATGGCAAGCGACCGAAACGCGAGAAGCCCGGCTGCTAGGCCGGGCTTCTCATTGGCAACCGCGCTACCGGCCGATATCCTGCATGTAGGTATTCGCGTCGCGCCATCCCACATTAACGACATAAGTGTGACGGCGGTCACACTTATCAGGGAGCGATGGCCGCCTACAATCGCTTGGGCAACTACCCGAAATGGCTACGTGCGGACGCTCGAGGTATGGCGCATGGCGCGGTCTGACGCGGGTCGGGACCGATCAGCCCGGCGGGATGACGAGGATCCGCTGGCGCGTCATGTAGCGGCCGAGGTCATTCGGGCTGGCGGGCGCGGGGCGGTAGACGTCGATGTGGCGGCCATTGATCGCCCCGCCAGTGTCCTGGGCGACGAACCAGCCGCCGCCGGTGTGACGGTAGGCGGGGACGTAGACGCGGCTGCCTAGGGGAATCAGCCGCGGGTCCACGGCGATGCTGTGGTAGTAGCGCAGCGCCACCGATGGCTGCGCAGCGAACGTGACTCCGCCGTAGGGGAGGGTTTGTCCGCCGCGTCCGTTGGCCCAGCCGCCGGAGCCCAGCGGAAAGGTCACGGCGCCGTGCCGGTCGCGCCAGCCGCCGATCAGCCAAACGGGATCCCCGTGGGTCCATTTTCCGAGGCACACCGGGACCGTGGGATGACCATCCGCGTTGACCCAGCCTGTCGAGCCGAGCGCAGCGATGTGGACGCGACGGCCGTGGCGATCGACGCCGTCGCCCTCCATTGCCAAGCCACGAGCGGAGTAAAGCCAATCCGCGGCGTACCTACCGCCCAGTCCGGGCGCCTTGACACGACGCCCGATGAACCAGCGCTCGGGCGCGGGGTAGTACTCGGTGATCGTCACGCCGCTCAACCACTCGCGATGGCTGATCGGGTGCTGGGGCACGAGCGGCGGGGGCTTCTGGCAACGCGACGCTGAGTTCGACGCCGGGTCCACGGCCGTAACATCGACGTGCCGACGCCAGAACGCGGCCCGGGCTAGAGCCCGGCGCGAGTCGGCAGCCCGCCGGCCAGCGAGTCGCTGGGTACCCGCAACCGGCCGGCGTGGCGCCAGTGAGCCGCCAGAGAGCACGAACCCCGCGACCCCTCCCGCGGTCGCAAGCACGAGCACGCCCAGCAGCAAGAAGCGGCCCCGCATTGCCCCCATGGTAGGTCGTGCGCGGGCCACGGGTAGCCGTCACGGCGGTCGCTGCCCCCACGAGGCGCTAGGGCGTCCGTGTGGCCGCGGGGGCGCTGCGACGGTGGCGGATGCGCACGGCCTCGACCCGGTTCTGGCGCACCGACTCCACCCGGATCGAGTAGCCGTCGCGGGCGATGGTGTCGCCGCGCTTGGGCAGGCGGCCCAGCGCGGCGAAGACGAATCCGCCGACCGAGTTGAAGGCATCCGTCTCCACGGAGATCTCCAGCCCGTAGTCCTCCAGGTCCGAGACGGCGACGTGGCCGCGGACGAACCAGTCGCCGTTGGCCAGCTTCCTCACCCCACCGCCGGCAGGATCGTTCTCGTCGGAGATCTCCCCCACCACCTCCTCGATGATGTCCTCGATCGTGACGATCCCGGCGGTGCGGCCGTACTCGTCGATCACGACCGCCAGCTCGGTTCGCTCGCGCTGCAGGTCGGCCAGCAGGTCGTCGAGCGGCTTGGTCTCCGGAACCAGCGGTGCCTCCCGCACGAGGCCGTCGAAGTGCGCCTCCTGGCCCTTGTCCATCAGCAGCTTGACGAGCTGGTTGACGTGGACGATGCCCTTGACCCGATCCTGGTTCTCCTCCTCGGTGACCACCAGCCGCGAGTGCCCGGTGGTGACGCAGCGTTGCAGCGCCTCCTGGACCGTCTCGCAAAGGTCCACCGTCACCACCGCGGGGATCGGGGTCATCACCTGGCGCGCCTCCTGCTCGTGCAGGTGGAAGACCCCGGTCAGCATGTCCGCCTCCCCGGCGTCCAGGTGGCCGCCGGTTTGCGACTGGGCGATCAGTCGCTTCAGCTCGTCGGGGGTGCCGCCCGCAGGCTCGGCGTCGGGATCGGTGCCGAGCATCCGCAGCATCAACCGTGAGGAGGTGTTGAGCGCGGCGATGAAGGGCGTGAAGACCGTGCGGAAGAACTGCAGCGGTCGCGCCAGCCGGCGCAGGACACCCTCGGGATGCTGGATCACGTAGAGCTTGGGCACCATCTCCCCGGCGACGGTCTGCGCCGCGGTGATCAGCAGGTAGGTGAGGATCACCGAGATCACCACGGCGATGTCGTTGGCGTGGCCGTGGTGTCCCAGCAGCGGCTCCAGCGTGTGCGCGATCGCCGGCTCGCCGAGGGCGCCGATGGCGATCGAGGCCATCGTGATACCAACCTGGCAGGCGGAGATGTAGTCGCTGATGCTCTCCGTCTGGGCCAGGGCCAGGCGAGCCCCCCGGCTCCCCTCCTCCACCAGCGCCTCCAACCGTGCCCGGCCCGAGCGCACGAGTGCATACTCGGCCATCACGAAGAAGGCATTGACCAGGACCAGCAGCCCCGAGAGAATGATCAGGAGCGCCTGCACCTGGATACGGAGAGAACCGTAGCAGCCGCCGTCCCGGCGGCCTCCGATGCTCTGGCATATCGTTCCAGGCAGATGCGGATCGTCAGCCTGGTTCCCTCGGCCACCGAGATGCTGTTCGCGCTGGGCCTCGGCGGCGAGCTGGTCGCGGTCACGCACGAGTGCGACTACCCACCCGCGGCGCAGGAGCTTCCCAAGGTCACCCGTGACGTTCTGCCCGGGGGCCTCAGCGCCGCCGAGATCGATGCCGCCGTCAAGGAGCGCACCCTGGCCGGCGAGTCGATCTACGAGCTTGACACCGACTCCTTGGCGGACCTGCAGCCCGACCTGATCGTCACCCAGGCGCTGTGCTCTGTCTGCGCGGTCTCCCTGGACGACGTCCGGGCGATCGCGCAGGAGATCGACAGCGCGCCGGAGGTGATCTCGCTGGATCCTCACACGGTGGGCGAAGTGCTCGGCGACGCCCGTACGATCGCGGAGGCCACCGGCACCAAGGATGCGGCTGTGGACCTCGTGCGCCGAGCCTCCGAGCGCATCGACCGGGTGCGGCTGGCGGTCCGGGGAGCCCGCCGGCTGCGGGTGGTCGCCCTGGAGTGGCTCGATCCGCCGTTTGTCGCGGGCCACTGGACGCC
>JALYYW010000010.1 GCA_030946085.1 Actinomycetota bacterium | reverse complement strand
CCCAGCCGTTGAAGCCCGGATGGGCGATCTGGATCTCGGCGGTTATGTTGAAGATGTGCTCGTGCATGAGCACGGTGCCGAGCGCCTCGCTCTGAAGCGGTCCCGCGAGCGTTGGCACCGTCGCCATGCGTTGCAGCCTATACCCGGTTTCCGGGTAGGCGTGGCATACCGGCAGGAGAGAGAACGAGGAGTGTGTGAGATGGAGCCTTTGAGCGCGCAGGACGCATCGTTTCTGGAGATCGAGGACGACGTCAGCCACATGCACATCGGGTCGGTGGGGATCTTCGAGGGCCCACCCCCAACCGGCGAGGAACTGTTGGAGGGAGTGGGGGCGAAGCTGCATCTGGTCCCCCGCTACCGCCAGAAGGTCCGCTATCCGCCGCTGCACGCCGGGCCGCCGGTGTGGATCGACGATCCGCACTTCCACCTGGAGTACCACGTCCGGCGCACGGCGCTGCCCTCCCCGGGCGGCGAGGAAGAGCTGCGCACCCTGGTCGGGCGGGTCATGTCCCAGCAGCTGGACCGCTCCAAGCCGCTGTGGGAGATGTGGATCGCCGAGGGGCTGGGCGACGGCCGCTGGGCGCTCGTTTCCAAGGTGCACCACTGCATGGTCGACGGGGTCTCGGCCACCGACCTGCTCTCGGTGCTGCTGGACTCCGAGCGCGAGCCTGCGCGTGGGTCCGCCCCGCGGTGGACGCCGCGGCCCGAGCCCTCGGCGGGCGACCTGCTCGCGCAGCCGCTCGCCCGGCGCCTGGCCAGCCCGATCAACGCTGTGTCCGCCGTGGGCGCGCTGTTGCGGGGGCCACGGCAGGTTGCCGAGCTGGCCGTGGGGACCGTGAAGGGCACGGCCGCGATGCGGGGCCTGCTGCGCCCGACGCCGCCTAGCTCCCTGAACGGCCCCATCGGTCCCCACCGGCGATGGGCGTGGGGCCACGCGCAGCTCAGCGACGTGAAGGTCGTGCGTCGCGGGCTCGGCGGCACCGTCAACGACGTGGTCCTGTCGGCCATCACGCGCGGGTTCCGCGACCTGCTGAGCACCCGCGGAGAGGATCCGAGCCGGCTGACGGTACGGACACTGGTGCCGGTGTCGGTGCGCCGTCCGGGCGAGGAGGGGAGCTACAACAACCGCGTCTCGGCGATGTTCGCGGAGCTGCCGGTGGGGATCGAGGATCCGGTGGAGCGCCTGCGGGCGGTGAGCTCGCAGATGGAGCACCTCAAGGGCTCCCACCAGGCGGTGGCCGGTGACGTGCTGACCTCGATGAGCGGCTTTGCACCGGCGCTGCTGCTGGCCCTTGGCATGAGGGTCGCCTTCCGGATGCCCCAGCGCAGCCTCAACACCGTGACGACCAACGTTCCCGGACCCCAGCAGCCGCTGTTCCTGGCCGGCCGGCGGATGCTGGAGGCGGTGCCCTACGTGCCGCTGGCCGGCGGAGTGCGGGTCGGGGTGGCGATCTTCTCCTACGACGGAGCGCTGAAGTTCGGCGTCACCGGCGACTACGACAGCTCGGCGGACATCGAGGTCCTCTGCGAGGGGATCGAGCGGGGAATGGCTGAGTTGGTGGAGGCTGCGCAGAGCGAGGGCACCGCGGGCGATTCTGCCGCGGTCGCTGCCGATGCCCCTGCCGATCCAACACGCGAGGCCGCCGAGGCGACCGAGAGCTCCAGCCGCTGAGGGGGATTGGGGCGCTGAAGCGCCCGACGACGCGCCACCTCACGCCCGAGCAGCGGCGCGCCGCTCAGCTCAGCCTGTTCGCGGTCTTGTGGAGTCGGGTGCTGGTTTGGGAGGCGAGCATGATCGCGGCGCGGGTCTTCGGTCTGGCGCAGCTGCCAAACGCCTACGACCCAGTCGATCTTCAGCCGGCGGGGCGATCGCTGCGTGCGCTGCTCACCTTTCCCGTAATCCGCTGGGACGGGGACTGGTACCTGGCCATCGCGCGGCACGGCTACGCGCTGAGCGCACACGGTCTCGAGCGGCCGCGAACCAACTTCTTTCCCCTCTATCCGCTCGCGGTCAGGGCGCTGAGCGTAGTGGGGGTGCCGCTGGTCATCGCCGCCGTCCTGGTGTCGATCGGGTGCCTGGCTCTGGCGCTGTACACGCTGGCCCGCCTGATGGACCTGGAGCTGGAGCGGGGCGGTATCCGAGGCGGAGCTTCGGCGGGCGCCGTCCGCCTCGTCGTGCTGGCGCTGGCGCTCTCGCCGGTCTCTTTCTTCCTCTCCTCGGCCTACGCCGAGTCGCTGTACCTGGCGCTCTCGGTGGGCGCGTTCCTGTGCGCGCGGCGGGGGCAGTGGGCTCGGGCCGGCACACTCGCCGGGCTGGGCGCGGCGGCCCGGGGGCCGGGGGTGCTGCTACTGGTACCACTGCTGTTCCTCTACCTGTACGGGCCGCGCGATGACCGGGCGGCGGATCTGCCGCCGGAGCGCGGGCGGCCCCGGTACCGGCTGCGAGTGGACGTGCTCTGGCTGGGGCTCGCGCCCTTGGGGCTCTTGGGCTACATGGTCTACCTGACGGTGGCGGGCGTCGACCCGCTGTCGTTCGTGCACACCCAGCGCGAGATCTGGCACCACGTCCTGGCCTGGCCGTGGACGACGGTGTGGGAGGGCGCGCGAGATGCCGTGAGCGAGCTGGGGGATCTGCTCACCGGGGGTGGCCACGCCACCCTGTTCGGCACCTATGTCAACGCCTCGGTTGCGACCGGCTGGGAGAACCTGTTGCCGTTCGCCGCGCTGGTGCTCGCGGTGGTTGCCCTCGCCGGCACCTGGAGACGCCTGCCTCGCGCCTATGGCATCTACGTCACCGCGGCGATCCTGCTGAACCTGATCTCCCCGGTGAACTACGAGCCGCTGCAGAGCCTGCCCCGCTACGTGCTCGTTCTGTTCCCGCTGTTCATCTGGCTCGGCCTGTGGCTGGCTGAGCATCCCCGGCTGCGACTTCCGGCGCTGGTAGCCAGTGGCGCGGCGCTGGCGCTGCTGAGCGCCGAGTTCGCCACCTGGCACTTCGTCGCCTGAGCATTACGGCGGCGCGTCCCGATGGGCTCGTTGACGCGGTGTGGCGCAAGTGATTGAATTCTGGCTGACGTGGACTCCTGAGCCAAAGGCAAAGTGGGGTTTCTATGAGTACGGAGGAAGCAGACCGGATCGCCAAAGGGGCCGAGCGCGCTCGTCGGCGCTCACGCGTGCCGCTGAAGCTCGTGCTTCCCACCGTTGCCGCGCTGGGCGCGGGGGCGGCCGTCGCGGTGGGCTCGATCCCCAGCTCGACCGGGACGATCACCGGGTGCTACAGCACCGTTCCGCAGTTTGGGAACACCGTAGGGTCTACGGTCCCCTACGGGAGCCTGCGGCTCATCGACCCGACCAACACCGGGGACGTCGACCCAAGCGAGAACCGCTGCGCCAACTTCGAGAAGACCGTCACCTGGAACCAGCAGGGCCCGCCCGGGCCGCAGGGCCTCCAGGGCCAGCGAGGCGTTCAGGGTCCACAGGGTGCCCCCGGGCCCGCCGGGACGTCGGGCTCCACCGCCCTTATCGGCGAGACGGCCTTCGAAGTCGCGGCCGGTGGCGCCACCAGGCTGTTCCTGAAGATCGGTCCGTCGACTTCAAAGGGCGAGACCGGCGGCACGCAACTCAACTCCTTTGCCTTCGGTGCGGAGACGCCGGTGCAGACCTCGAACGGGAGCGGCGCCGGCGCCGGCAGGGTCACGCTCCAGGCGTTCCAGCTCACCAAGAAGATCGACAAGCTCAGCCCGGTGCTGTTCCGTGACGAGGTGTCGGGAAAGACCGTCAAGACGCTCGAGGTCGATGTCTTCCATGCCGGCAAGGGAGGCAAGCTGAGCCGCGCGGGGGAGGTCGCGACGTACAAGCTGTCCAACGTCCTGCTCAAGAGCATCGTCCACAAGGGCGACACGGAGACGATCGGCGGCGTCTTCCTAAAGATCCAGACCACCATCGGCTCGGGGCAGAACAAGGTTCAGACCGGCTTCAACCCGAGCAAGATCGGCGGCTGGGACGTGGTCAAGAACCAGCCCTCCAATATCATCCCCCCTGGCTGACGAAGTCGCCGGCGCGGGCGCCGCACGCGCCTACGAGGAGGTCGAGTACCTGGGCTTCGTGTACCCCTACACGCACCCGGCGCGGCTGGAGGCGCTGGGCCGCCTGTTCGGGCTGGACCCAGCTCCGGCGGAAGCCTGCCGGATCGTAGAGCTCGGTTGCGGCGACGGCGGCAATGCCATCGCCATCGCCCAGACGCTGCCGCAGGCGCAGGTCCTGGGCGTCGATCTGTCCCCCAGTGCGGTCGAGCGTGGACGGGCACTCGCCGCAGCCGCCGGTTTGCGCAACGTCGAGCTGCTGGCCTGTGACCTGGCCGATCTGGGCGCGCTGGGGGACCTGGGGCCAGTCGATTACCTGCTGGCTCACGGCGTCTACTCGTGGATTCCGCCCACGGCCCGCGGTGCCCTCCTCGAATGCTGCCGGCGCTTCCTCGCCCCCATCGGGATCGCCTTCGTCAGCTACAACGCCTATCCGGGCAGCTACCTGCGCGACATGGCCCGAGACATCCTGGAGTTCCACCTCCAGGGCGTGAGCGCACCGGGCGAGCGGGTCGAGCGCGCCCACGAGCTGATGGCGTCGATCATCGCCGTCGAGGACCCCAGCCCGTACGCCAGTGTGCTGCGCGAGCACCTGCAGCGGATGCTGAACGCCCCCGACGTGCTGCTCGTCCACGACGACCTGGCCGCGGTCAGCACACCGTTCTACTTTCACGAGTTCATCGAGCATGCCGCAGCGCACGGCCTGCAGTTTCTCTGCGAGGCGGAGCTGGCCGACAGTCAGATGCGCGATGTCCCGGAGAGCGTTGGCGAGCTGATCGCCAGCCTTCCCGATGACGTGATGGTGCGCGAGCAGTACTTCGACTTCTTCAGCAACCGGATGTTCCGCCAGACGCTGCTGATCCGCACCGAGGTGTCCTTGCAGCGCACCGTCGAGGACCGCCACCTGGAGGGGATGGTGCTGGCCTCGCCGCTCACCCGTACCGAGGAGGGCTTCGTCAGTCCCGCCGGCACCGTCATGCGTACCAGCGGCCCGCTCGTGGCCGCGGCCATGGACGAGCTGAGCGGCCGGTGGCCGGAGTGGCTGAGCTTCGCCGAGCTCGCCGAGCGAGCCCGGCGACAGATTGACGCCGAACCGCTGGCTCCCGAAAGCTGGGAGGGATTGAGACGGGTGATGCTCGAGGCCTTCCTCGCCCGAATGGTGTTGATCCAGGGCTGTCCCACGCCCCCCGTCGCTGAGGCCACCGTGAGGCCACTCGCCAGCCCGCTGGCGCGAGCCCAGTGCCGGGAGGGGCGGACGGTGCTGAGTACCCTGGTGCCGAGCAACCACTCGCTGGAGAAGGAGTCAGAGCGTCGGCTGCTGACGCTGCTCGACGGGACGCGGGATCGCTCCGAGCTTGCCGGCGAGCTCGGGGAGTCGCCGACTGTGGTGGAGGCGGCTCTCTCGCAGCTGGCGCGCGATGGCTTGCTCCTGCGCTGACGCTGCCGAGCGCCACGCGAGACGCGGCGGCGGGAACGCGTTGTCTCGGGGTACCATCGGCGCCGCCGGGCGGTTAGCTCAGCTGGAAGAGCGCCTGCCTTACAAGCAGGAGGTCGCTGGTTCGAGCCCAGCACCGCCCACTGCGAAGAGCCCAGCAAATCGGAGAATTTTGTAGCACCGTAGGCTTCGTAAACCGGTGCGTGTTCCCCA
>JALYYW010000179.1 GCA_030946085.1 Actinomycetota bacterium | reverse complement strand
GCGCTCAGAGCCGCGCCGGCCAGAGTCAGGATCACCAGCAGGCGCGCCAGCGCGACCCTCGACCTCCACTCGCCACCGCTCGCGTAGATCACCGATCCCGTTCTACCGGCCCACCATTACATAAGCGGAAACCTTCACCGGAGTCTTCGCAACACCACACCCTGAAGACCTTGGCCTACGTCTGCCGCGGATCGCTCTTGCCGAGTCGGTGCTCACGCCCCGTTCGCATCGTTCGGAGGCGTCGATGCGTTATCCGACGCTCGTAGGCGGGCGGCGGTCCTGCTCGAGCATCTCGGTCGCGAGCAATCAGCGAAAAAGGTGAGAAAGAGCGAGGCTCCAGCCCGGGACGGCTTCGCCGAGCTCGAGCACCGCATCACCTTCGCCGCCACCCGACCGTGCTCGGCTCCGGGTGGCGCCATCGTTCGTTGCTCGCCCTCGACCAACTCGTGGCGCAGCCCGTCGTCGGGGAGACGAGGCCTAGATCCAGGTCTCGCCGTTGGCCAGGCCCTCGTCGCTCGGGTACTCGGCCAGCTTGGCTTCGAGCGCCGCGACGAGATGGCCGGTGGCCGCCTTCGTTCGGGGAACGCTGGAGGGGACGAAGACCATCCCCGCATCGCCCTGACCTCCTGCTGCGACCAGCTCGGTGTGCAGCGGCCGAAAGTCGCGGACATTGTTGGTCACGATCGCCCGCCGCTCACGTTGCGCGAGCAAGACCACGTCGGGGTCGGCTGACCCATGCCATTCAGGATGCTCCTTTAATGCGACCACGTCATGTCCGCGAGCCCGCAGCTCAGCCGAGATCACGGGAGAGAACATCTCGTCGAGCAGCAGTTTCAACGCTTCAGAGCGGCCTGCCCGGCCAGCCATGCCGCGCGTGCGCCCTCACCCTCACGAGCGTTCAGCTCGATCCACTCGCCGATCTCACTCGGATAGGTGCCGTAGTAGGCGATCGCGGCCTGAATGAGACCGAGCGGGATCTCGAGGTAGTCGGCGGCGGCGCGTTCGTCGCCGTCGTTGTCCCGCACAACAGCGATCGTCTCCCAGACGTCGAGCCCGGTTCCTTGGAGCCGGGCACGGCGGCCGGCCGGGCCGTCGGCGAAGCGGACCAGCGGGTGCTCGTCGGTCCGCAGCCCTTCCTCGACGTAGCGTTGTGCGAGTGTCCGAGGCGGAATGTTGCGGCTGCGCGCACGAGCGCCGAGCCGCTCAACTGTTGGGTTAGGCAGGCGAAGGCTGAGGGGCTGCGTCATGTAGCTCAGGGTAACACGGCGCGCTACACGCGAGCTGAAACGCTTGCCCATCGCGGTCTGGGTCTCGGGCGCTCCATCTCGGCATACATGCCGGCCAGCCGATCGCACCGGCGTAGCCGACGAGATCACCGCCGCAGTAGATCGCGTCCACGCCCATCTGAGCCAGCCTATCCATTGACAGCCGTAACTCCAATCGGTTAATGTATATCGGTGAGTGTCGATCTGGAATTGACCCCGAAGACGAAGCGCTCTCCCGGCGAGCCGTGCTGTGAGCCGGTCGTCTACCCCGACGTAGAGCGTGGCCACGCGGTACGGATGGCGAGCATTGCCAAGGCCCTCGGCGATCCCGTCCGCCTGCAACTCGTCGACGTACTGCGACAGCACGCCGGCAAGGTGTGCGTCTGCGAGCTGGTCCCGCTGTTCGACCTCTCCCAGCCCACCGTCTCTCACCATCTCAAGGTGCTGCGCCAGGCCGGGATCGTCGGCTCAGAGCGCGAAGGCCTATGGGCCTACTACTACGTGATCCCCGATGCCCTGAGGGAGCTGTCCGCATGGCTGAGCTGAAAGACATCCGCGAGACCGTCCGCCGGCGCCACGCAGACGCGGCCAGCGGCAGCTCCGACGAGGCGCGCGCCCGCATGCCCCACTCCTCAGGTTGTTGTGAGACGAACACGCTCCAGACCTGTTGTGAGCCAGAGGACAAGGCCCACTCCTGCGGCGACTCGGTCGCTGCCGGTCCACCGTCGAGGTGCGGGTGCACGCAATAGCCGCGTCCTGCGAAGGGATGGACGCTCGCCGTCGCCGCGATCAGTGGATCACTTCGCGGAAGTCCGGCCCGGTGTATCGGCTGGCGTAGGCCGTCTGGTAGCGGTTCGTGGACTGCCACGCGCCGACGCGGCCGAACTGCGTGCAGCACCGCCGGTAGAGCCGCTGGTGGACAGCCCTGGGTGGAGAACAGCAAGCGCCACTCGGCGACCCCCAGACGGCGGCGAGGGACCTTGTAGGTTGCTCCGTCGGTGGTCGTGGTCGAGTGCGTGACGTTGTAGCCGAGCGTCGCCGGCAGCACCCCGTCGCTCACCCAATCTGGCCGGTCACCGAATGGGCGACTGTAAACGCTCGCGGCGCGCTGACCCGGTTGATCCGCCACTGGAGTCGTAGTAGTAGTGATAGACGACGTCGGCGGAAGCCGCTGGCACGGTGATCGGCAGCAGCGAGCCCACGAGCGCGACGGTCAGCTTCAGGTTCGTCGTCGAGCCTCCTGTCCCGAGCCCACCCCGGCGCGGGTTGGCATGGACCGGCCATTGGTGACGGGGTTCCCCATGCCGAGGAGCCGAAACCGCCTCGCGCGATCGGGACGGAGGCGGCTCAGCTTATTCGCGCGGGGGGCTACGTTGCTTGGCCCAGGCTGCTAAGAAGTCTGCTCGTGAGGCACGTGCGAGGCGGCTGGGCTGCTAATCGTGCAGCTCGAGCGGGAGTCCGAAGCGTGGGAACAGGTAGTCATAGTGGAAGCGGGTGATGCGCGCGATCCGCTCGCCCCGGAGCGTGAGCACGATCAGGCCACCGGGGTGCCCGGTCGCCGTTTGTGGGTCTTCGACGTAGACGCCAAACGCGGGTTGAGTGTTGGCGCGAGTGCGCAGAAGCTGTACCCCTCGCTGAGCGCGGTAGGCGAAGCTCGCTTGCATGAAGGACCCAATCGCAGACAAACCCTGGTACTCGTGCGGCGCTGGCGGCATCGTGAGCCATGCATCCCGTCTGTCAGCAGCGCGATTAGCCCGTCAACGTTGGCGGCAAGGAATGCGTCGGCGAAACGGCCGACGAGCGCTTGCTCGCGCCGTGAACGCGGCGCCGGCACCAGCTCCGACCGATAAGCCCAGCTTTTGGGTGGATGGGCACGGCTGGGCTCGAACCAGCGACCTCTCGCGTGTGAAGCGAGCGCTCTCCCGCTGAGCTACGCGCCCGGAGGAGCCGATTCTACGCGGCCCTCGCCCCTTTGGTCCGGATCCGCCCAGGCGGGGCCAAAGCGACCGTGCACCCTCCGTCGAAGTCGGTTCCCGAGCCGCTACTCCATTTCTCAGCTCCGACCCGGCACTCCCACTGCGCCTGGAGATGACCGCTTAAGGCTGCTTCCTTCCGGACCTGACCTGGTTCACGGGTCTCCATCGCGGTGGGACCGGGCCATCAGCACCAAGAGCAGGGCGCTGACCCGAGGCCTGCACCCCTCGAGAGGGAATTCAGCCCCGCTAAAGCGGATTGCGGGTTCAGGGCGCCGCTACGTCCCCGCCTAGCACGGTCACCCCTGATCCTAGCGCCACACCGTATTGGGTGACAGCGAGACGCCTCCTGGCGCCACCGAATTCCGGAAACCGGGACACTAGACTCGCTGCACCGTGTCGACCGGACCCTCGCTCTACCGCCGCCACCGTCCTCGCACGTTCGCCGATGTCGTCGGGCAGGAGCATGTCGTCCGCACGCTCACCAACGCCGTGCGGCAGAACAAGGTCCACCACGCGTACCTGTTCGTGGGCTCGCGCGGTACCGGCAAGACCAGTATGGCCAAGATCCTCGCCGCCTGCCTGAATTGCGTGCAGGGCCCGACGATCACGCCCTGTGGCACCTGCGAATCGTGCAGCTCGATCCACACCGCCACCTCGCTGGACGTGATCGAGATGGACGCGGCCTCCAACAACTCCGTCGACGACATCCGTGACCTGCGGGAGAAGGTGGCCTTTGCTCCGGTCTCGGGCAAGCACAAGGTCTACATCCTCGACGAGGCCCACATGCTCTCCCAGCAGGCGTGGAACGCCTTTCTGAAGACGCTGGAGGAACCCCCGCCGCGGACGATCTTCGTGCTGGCGACCACCGAGGCCCAGAAGGTGCTGCCGACGGTGGTGGACCGCTGCCACCGCTTCGACTTCGGCCGTCCCTCCGTCGAGCAGGTGGCCCAGGTGCTCGGCCGGGTCGCCCAGCAGGAGCGGATCGACATCGACGGCGGCGCGCTGGCCCTGGTCGCCCGCCACGCCACGGGCAGCTTCCGTGACGCGCTGGGGACGCTGGAGCAGCTTCTCACCTACGCCGGCGAGGAGCAGATCCAGCCCGCCGACGTGCTGGCGGTGCTGGGGGTCGCCGACGCCGAGCAGCTGTTTGCGGCAGTCGACGCCGTGGTCGCACGCGACCCTGCCGGTGCGCTGCGCGCCGCCGCGAGCCTCGCCGATTCGGGCCGGGATCCGGGACAGGTGCTGCGGGACCTGGAGGTCCACGCCCGCGAGCTGCTGACGGTGCAGGTGCTCGGTGAGCTGCCACCCGAGGTCCGGGTCACCCCCGAGCGTGACCGGCGGTTGAGCGAGCAGGCGCAGGCCCTCTCGGAGGGCGACGCGGTGCGACTGCTGGACCTCGTCGGCGCGGCGCTCGGGGCCACTGCGGACGGGGCGCACCCGCGGATCCAGCTTGAGCTGGTGCTGATCAAGGCGGCGGCGCCCGAGGTCGATCCCTCCACCACGGCACTGCTGGCCAGGATCGAGCGCCTGGAGGCGACGCTGCGGGACGCGGGGGATCCGCGGGCGCGTGAACGTCCCCTGGGGGTCGCGCCACCGGAGCCCGCTCCGATGCGGGCGGCGGCGGCGCAGGCCGGGGCCGTTGCCGGCACCGTCGTGGCGCAGGCCGCTCCCGCACCCGCATCCACGCCCGGCAGCCAACCGCTTGACCTGCACATGATCGCCTCCGCCTGGCCGGCGGTGGTGGATCTCGTCCGGGCCGAGAACGCGATGATCGCCGCCCTGCTGGCCGGCGCTCAGCCGGTGGCGGCGGACGCGCGCGAGCTGACGGTGGCCTTTCCCCCGGAGGCGGCGTTCCTCAAGCGCAAGGCCGAGCAGGAGGACCACCGCCGGATCGCGACCGCGGCCCTGCGGACGATCACCGGTCAGGCGCTGGCGCTGCGCTACGAGTTGCGGGAGCGCGAGGGGACCCCGGAGGAGCCAGCGCAGCCCGCGATCCTCTCCGGCGATGAGCTGGTGCGACGCTTTCTGGAGGAGTTCGACGCCCAGGAGCTTCACGACGACAACCCGGATGCGGAGGATTAGATTGCCCCAACAGCCCAACATGCAGCAGATGCTCAAGCAGGTCCAGAAGATGCAGCAGGAGATGGTGCAGGCGCAGGAGACGCTCAAGGACGAGGTGGTCGACGCCTCCGCCGGCGGCGGGATGGTGACGGTGCAGGTCACCGGCGAGCTCCACGTCAAGGCGATCAAGATCGATCCGCAGGCGGTGGACCCCGACGACGTCGAGCTGCTCCAGGACATGGTCCTGGCCGCCGTCAACGAGGGTCTCCGCGCCGCCCAGGAGCTGGCCAGCAGCAAGCTCGGCGGGATCACCGGCGGCCTCGGCGGGCTCGGACTGCCGGGGCTCTAGGGAACCCCCCGCTGTCCTCCACCCCGCGGATGTACGCTCCCCCACTTCAGCGGCTCATCACCGAGCTCTCCAAGCTGCCCGGCGTCGGCGGACGCACCGCGCAGCGGCTGGCCTTCCACCTGCTGCGCGCCGACGAGCAGGACGCGTTCGCCCTGGCGGAGGCAATCCGGGAGGTCAAGGAGCGGATCGGGCTGTGCGAGGTCTGCTTCAACCTGGCCGACGGGCCGCGCTGCCGGATCTGCACCGATGAGCGGCGGGAGCCGGCGGTGATCTGCGTGGTGGAGGAGCCCTCCGACGTGATCTCGGTGGAGCGCACGCACGAGTTCGGCGGGCGCTACCACGTGCTCGGGGGCGCCCTGTCCCCGATCGATGGCGTCGACCCCGAGGATCTGAAGATCGCCGAGCTGCTGGACCGCGTTCGGGAGGGCACCATCCGCGAGGTGGTGATCGCCACCAACCCCACCACCACCGGCGAGGCCACGGCCCTGCACATCGCCGCCGGCCTGCGGCAGATCGAGCCCGAGCTGTCGGTGACGCGACTGGCCAGCGGCCTGCCCGTGGGAGCCGATCTGGAGTACGCCGACGAGCTCACGCTGGGGCGGGCGTTCGCCGGCCGGCGCGCGGTGTGAACGTAGGCTGCCAGGTCGCAGGGCGCGGCGCCTGTGCTCAGCGCAGCAGCCCGTAGCGTGCCTTGAGGCTAAGCACCCGCAGCAGCGCCTTGTGCACGAGCGCCCGGGTGGCCGCGCTGTGCTGCGCAGAGCTCAAGACCCCCTGGAGCGCCGCCTGCTGCTCGCTCGGCGAACCGGAGATGTAGAGCAGATCCACGCCCGCCTGCAGCGCCTGCAGCGCGACCGCTCCCGGCTGCGCGCCGGTCGGTTGCAGCGTCGCGTCGAGGTCGTCGCTCATCACCACCCCCTGGAAGTGCAGCTCCTGGCGGAGCAGCTTCACCGCCGGCTCGGAGAGGCTGGCGGGGGTGACGCCGTCAAAGGCGACATAGGCCGCGTTGGACATCAGCATCACCGGCGTCCTCGCCCTCACCGCGGTGAACGGGATCAGGTCCCTGGTCTCCAGCTGGGTCAGCGACCCCCCGACCGTGGCCGTCATCTGGTCGGGGTCGGCCGAGGCGCCGCCGGAGCCGGGGAAGTGACCGGCGGCGGCGATCACCCCGGCCCCGGCGTAGCCGGAGAGGGCCGCACCCGTGAACTTCGCGACGGCGCTCGGGTCACTGCCGAAGAGCCGGCCGCTGAGAGCGCCGCTAGGAGTGTCGACGTCGGCCAGCGGCGCCAGCGTCAGCCTCACCCCGAGAGCTCGCAGGCGCCGACCAGCGAGCAGCGCCTGCTCGCGGGCTCGGGTTGGGTCGCCTGTGGCCCCGAGGGCGGCCTGACCCTTCGGCGGCAGGAAGGGGAAAGCGCTCTGCGCCCCGCCCTCCTGCGTGGCTCCGAGCAGGGGAGCGTCCCCGGCGAGGTGTCCCAGCCGGGCCTGCACGGTCCGGGCCAGCCGAGCGACCTCCCGGACGTTGCTGGCATTCGAGCGCCCGAAGACCACCCCACCCCACGGCACCGCGCCCAGCTGGGCGGCGAGCGCCGGGGTGCGTCCGCTCACCGTGACCAGGAACAGCTGAGCGACCTGGGTGGCCAGCGGCATCGTCCGCACGCGGGCGGAGGCGCCCGGCGCCGGCTTGAACGCCGGCCCGCCGCTCTTGGGTAGGGTTCTGGACCCGGAACTGAGCAACTTGCCAGAAGCACCGGAGGGGACGTACCGGGGTGCTCCTCCCTGAGAGCCGACGAGCACCAGCAGCACCACCGCGAGTACCGCCAGACCCGCGGCGGCGCCGGCCACTGCCCGCCGCCGCCGGATCACCGCGCTGCTCGGGACGCGGTCGCGGAGGCGTCGGTCCGGGGGAGTAGTCACCGCGTAACCTCCGTGACCGTGTCAGCTTCGGTGTCCAACCCGGCGACGGTGGTGATGAAGTTCGGCGGCACCTCGGTCGCCGACGCCGAGCGGATCAAGCGCGCCGCACGCCGGATCGTGGCCCAGCGCGAGGCCGGCAGGCGGGTGGTGGCCGTGCTCTCGGCTCGCGGCAAGACCACCGATGAGCTGATCGCGATGGCCGAGGAGGTCTCGGCATCTCCCGATCCCCGGGAGATGGACATGCTGCTCTCCACCGGCGAGCGGATGTCCTGCGCCCTGTGCGCGATGGCGATCAACGACCTCGGCCACCGGGCCATCTCGCTCACCGGCTCACAGGCCGGCATCGTCACCGACGCCTCGCACACAAAGGCAAGGATCCTCGATGTGCGCGCCGAGCGCATCCGCGACGCCCTGGCCGCTGACCAGATCGTGCTGGTGGCGGGCTTCCAGGGCGTCTCCACCAGCCGTGACGTCACCACCCTCGGTCGTGGCGGCTCGGACACCACAGCCGTGGCGGTGGCCGCCGCCATCGAGGCCGAGGTGTGCGAGATCTACACCGACGTCTCCGGCGTCTTCACCGCCGATCCGCGGATCGTCCCCGAGGCTCGCAAGCTGTCCACCGTCAGCTTCGAGGAGATGCTGGAGATGGCGGCCTCGGGTGCCAAGGTGCTGCAGCTGCGCTCGGTGGAGTACGCCCGCACGCACGGCGTCAGGATCCACTGCCGCTCCGCGTTTGAGGATGGCCCCGGTACCGTTGTCCTCGGAGAGGACGAGACGATGGAGCATCCCCTGATCACCGCTGTCACGCATTCGGCCGAGGAGGCGCGGATGACACTGCTCGGCGTGCCCGACCGCCCCGGTGCGGCCGCGGCGATCTTCCGCGCCCTCGCCGACGCCGGCTGCAACGTCGACACGATCATCCAGAACGAGCCCCGGGGCCAGGGCCGCGACGCCGAGGTGTCGTTCACCCTCTCCAGCGAGGATCTTCGGGTCGCCGACCACGCGCTGGAGCCGGTGCTGGCCGAGTTGGGGATCCGCGACGTCGACCGAGACCCCGATATCGGCAAGGTCTCCATCGTCGGGGCGGGGATGCGCTCCCATCCCGGGGTGGCCGCCCAGGTGTTCGAGACGCTCGCCGTCGAGGGCATCAACATCGAGATGATCTCCACCTCGCCGATCAAGATCTC
>JALYYW010000149.1 GCA_030946085.1 Actinomycetota bacterium | reverse complement strand
CCAGGATCGCCCCGAGCACAATGCCGATCACGTACATCAGGCCGTAGACGTGGATCGACGCCGGGCCCAGGTGGATCTCGTTGTCCGCCGGGCTCGGAATGCTCGCGAGCATCCGCACCAGGCCCATCCTATCCCGGGGGTGTGTGGAGGTTGCTGGCGCGTGGTCGGCGGGGCGGGGGGCTCAGGTGCCGCTCGGGGGGCGGATCAGGATCGCGGTGGCGCCCGCGGCGATGAGAAAGAGCGTCGCGGCGACCACAGCGCCGGTGTGCATGCCGCTGAGAAACGGCGTGGCTCCGGGGTGGGCGACGAGCGCGCCAAAGGCGGCAATCCCGATCGCGCCGGCGGCCTGCCGGGCGGTGTTGTTGACCGCCGAGGCCAGCCCCGCGCGCTCCGCCGGGACCGACGCGATCGCGGCCGCCACGACCGCCGGTGTCAGGACCGCCAGGCCCATGCCCCACAAGAGCAGCGCCGGCATCAGCGTCGGGTAGCTCGAGGTGCCATCGGCGAGGACGAGGAGCGACACCCCTGCGGCCGCGGCGATGAGGCCAACCAGCATCGGGGCCTTTGGGCCCGTGCGGGCGGTGATCCGCCCCCCGATCGGCGCAATGACGCTGAGGGGCAGAAACAGAGGCAGCAGCGCGATCCCGGCGCTCAGCGCCGAGTGATGGCGCACGTTCTGCAGGTAGAGTGTCATCACGAACAGCAGGCCGAGCGTGGCGAGGTTCATCGCGCCCGCCACGGTGTTCGCGGTCGTGAACGCTCGTACCCGGAAGAGCTCGAGGGGCAGCATCGGGGCGGCCGCGCGACGCTCCACGGCAATGAACGCAACGGTGGCAGCGACCGCGATGGTGATCGCGCCGAGCGTCCAAGCGTCCACGCCGTGGCGGCCACCCTGGATGAAGGCAAAGGTCAACCCGCCCAGTAGCGCTGCGGCAAGCAGCGCGCCCCGCCAGTCCAGTCGCTGGGGGTGGTCGGAGCGGCTCTCGTGGACCACGAGGGCCGTTCCGACCGTGGCGAGGCTCACCAGCGGGACGTTGAGCAGGAACACCCATCGCCACCCGAGCGTCTGGACGAGCAGTCCACCCAGCAGCGGTCCCGCGACGAGCGCGGAGCTTCCGACCCCGGCCCAGACCCCGATCGCCTGAGCCTGTTCGCGACGCCCGGGATAGGCGTGGCTGATGACCGCGAGGGTGCCGGGCAGCATCAGCGCGGCACCGACGCCCTGCAGCACCCTGAACGCGACCAGCACACCGATCGTTCCCGAGAGTCCGCACCCCAACGACGCCGCGCCGAAGAGCGAGAGGCCGCTCAGCACGACACGCTTGTGGCCCCGGAGGTCGCCGATCGACCCGCCGGTGAGCATCAGGCAGGCGAGCGCGAGCGCGTAGCCGTCGAGGACCCACTGCAGGTCGCTGATGCTCGCCCCGATCCCGGAGGAGATAGACGGCAGCGCGATATTGACGATCGTCACGTCCAGGAGCACGAGGAAGTACCCCACGCACATCACGAGCAGGACCATCCGATTCACTCTGGCGCGAAGTTGCTTCGGTGAGTGCCGAAGCATGGGCGCGGTACGGTCGAGCGATGGATGGCGATGCCGACATCGCGACGCTCGGGGCGGTGATCGGAGACCGCGCCCGCGCCCGGGTGCTATTGGCCCTCGGTGACGGGCGCGCTCTCGCCGCCAGCGTCCTGGCCGCCGAAGCTGGTGTCTCTGCCTCCACGATCAGTGGCCACCTGCGCAAGCTTGTCCAAGCCGGCCTCCTGTCAGTCGAGGCCCACGGGCGCCACCGTTACTACCGCCTCGCCGGGCCGCACGTCGGGCGGCTGCTGGAGACCCTCGCCGAGCACGCCCGCCCCGCCCGCGTGGCGTCGCTGCGCGAGGGCACCCGGGCCAACGCGGTCAGGGCGGGCCGCTACTGCTACGACCACCTTGGCGGCCGCCTCGGCGTCGCCATCATGCGCGGCCTCCTCGACCATGGCGTCCTCGCCGGCGGCGACGGGCACTTCCGGCCCAGACAAGCCGCCACCGATCGGCTCTCCGCACCCGGCAACGACGTCGACTACCACCTCACCGAGCACGGCCGCGACTGGGTCGGCGACTTCGGGATCGATTTCGCCGCGCTCACCGCCCGCCGACGCCCGCTCATCCGCTACTGCACCGACTGGAGCGAACAGCACCATCACCTTGCCGGAGCCCTCGGCGCCGCGATCGCCCAGCAGCTCATCGACCGCCAGTGGATTACTCGTGCACCGAGGGGACGCGCCGTGCAGCTGACAGACGCAGGGCGGCAGGGACTCACGGCGGCGCTCGGTGTGACGTTCTGAGGACAGGCTCGATGTGCAGCTCGGTTCATAACGGCTGGTAGTAGACGAGTTCGCCTCCGTCTCGTGCGGCCTGTCCGGTCCCGAAAACGAACATCGTGACCACGAGAACCCGGCCAGATCCGTTTGGGGCCCGCTCTACCGCGGCGATCGGTTCCCCGAACGACGTTCGGAAGCTCCCGTGTGCGGTGGTCAGTGTGAGGGGACGCAGTTGCCGCGTGGAGGAGTCGTACAGCAGGACGCGCCAGGTGGCGAAGTCATGGAGCGTGGTCTGAGCTTCATAAAGGCGCCAACGGTGGTTGGCGAAGCTGAACTCGTGCGCGTTGCCGTGGCTGGCGCGGAACCCGTGGCTGTCCAGCAGCTGGTCAACACGCCGGTCGGTATGTGATCGCCAGCGGCGAAACCCGTACACGGTCCCGAAGGCCTCTCGGTCGGGGCCTCTGCGGCCCGGCCCGGCCTCATAATGGAAGGTCAGGTTGATCACGGACCGAGCGAGGCTTCCGCGCCAGGCGGCTGACTCGATGTCAGGCGTCCCGTTGTTATGGATGAAGTAGCGACGCGGAAGATCCAGCTGGGCGGCAAACCGACCCACGAGAAGATGCTTGAGCGCGCTGTAGTAGCGGATGCGGACGATGTGGTTGCTGGCGGAGTCGTTCTTCTCGTACGCCAGGAGGTACCCGCTGGTGCGCGGAAGCGCGAACAGCACCGGTTCGGTTGCGCCGGCGGGATCCAGGATGGTTATGCGGTGCCAGTGGATGAGGTCATAGGAGCGCGCGAGGCTCACCCTGAACCGGGCTGCAGTCGATCCGGCCGGGGAACCGTATGGGGAGTGGTAGACGCCGAGGTACCCGCGGGAGGGATCCTCGATCGGGTCAAGGACTCCAAGTTGGTCGCCGTGATCGTCGGTCGTCGAGTAGGAAATCCTTCCGCTGCGTCTGCACGGAACGCGCTCGATCAAATGCTCCAGCACAGAGGCGGCCAAGGCGCCGGTACCGGGAGGCGAGGAGTTGGTGGCGCAGCTCGCCGACGGTGAGACGGAGCCCGAGCAGGACGCCAATGTCTTGGCCGAAGTGCAAGACTTGCCTAGAGATCCCGCGCCCGCACCGGCGCAACCGACCAGGCCGCTCATGAGCAGAATCGTGAGGAGCCTCATCGTCCCTCGTCAAGATAGACGTTGCGGCTCGGGCTGATCCCGCATGCACGTAATCCGCGCCACCCACGAGGATTCCGCTAGCTGGAGACCCCGCCGAGCCGCGGAGGAGGGGCGAAGCTTCACGAGCGTCGTCGGGGAAGGCCTGCGGGCGGTGCTCGCCACGCGACGTGAGAGCCACTCGCCGCCAGAGCTCGAGCGCCGATTACAGCAGCAGGCGGCGCTCGCGCTGTTTATAGGTGGACATAAGATCGATTATCGAGCGTAGAATATGGGCTCGGTCCCCGTCCCCGTGGCAAGCCACCGGCCGCACGAGCGAGCGATCTTCCTTGTGGCCCCCACCGTCGGCTGGCCCCTCACTGACCGAACCCGCATCGACGTTTGCCCGCTTCGGTCGCCTCTCCACATCTGATCGTCGCCGCCGAAACGTTGCCGCCGTGCTGCGCCGACCGGGGTGGACGGCGGTCAGTCTGGCCAGTCGATCTGCTGGGCGAGCTCGCCGACATCAAGCTCGAGCAGGCTGCTGCGCCGCACGAGCTGGTACTCGCCGCGCTCCAATACGAGCCAGCTGACCTGCCGCGCGTCGGGGTCGACGATCAATACCTCATCTACCTGGTGGTCGGCATAGAACGGCAGCTTGTTCCACGTCTCGTCTCCCTGGGAGAGCACCTCTACCACCAGTGCCGCGGTGGTGCAGTACAGCTGCGCTTCGCCTGGGTGGTGAAGGCCTCCGTTAGGCACCCTGTAGTCGCCCGGCTCACCGAGATTGAAATCGGCCGTCACCCGCAACCCGGCGGAGTGTGCCGCGGCGCGGACAAGGTACAGCAGCTGTGCCTGTACGTCTGCGTGGCGTAGATGCGGGGCGGGGTTCATGTGCAGCACACCCTCCCAAACCTCATCGTGATGGTCCGCGCCCCACTGGCGGCGGCGCTCCAAGAGCGCCTCGAACCCCGCCGGCGGGGGATCGGGAAGCAGCGTGCGCATCGGCCCCGTCAGACTACCGCCACTTCGCAGCGCCACGGGACGACTCGCCAGGCGATCGAGCATCTCGGCCATGGTCGGGCGCCGGGCGATCTCGACAATCTCGGCGCGGACCAGCTCCGAGAGCGAGCGCCGCTCCTCGGCAGCGCGTCCCCCGCTGCACGGCGGCCTGCGACACCGCAACTTCGGCCTGCGCGCAGGTATTGAACCTGCGCAAACGTCTAGGAGGAGGTTGCATGAAAACCAGGTTCAAGATGCTGACGCCCCTGCTGGCGGTGTCGCTGATCTCGCTGATAGGCGCGGGAACCGCAGGCGCGGCCTCGTCGCCCACGGTGCGCACCGCCGCGCCCACGTCGGTCAGGACGTCCTCGGCCGTGCTGCGCGCGGTCATCCAGCCCGGCGGCAAGCGGACCTTCTACCGCTTTGAGTATGGCCTGACGACGAGCTTCGGCCTGAGCACCACGCAAAAGTCGATAGCGCCCGGCACGTCTCCGGTGTCGGTGGCGGTGAAGGTGACCGGCCTGCTGCCCGGCAGCGACTACTTCTTCCGCATCGATGCCCTGAACACCTCTGGAGGGGCGATCAGTACGGCGCGCCGGTTCAAGACCGCCGGCAACCCTCCGCCGAACGTCGCGACCGGACCGGCAACGGTGACCTCCGCAACCACGGCGACCGTCTCGGGAATCGTCAATCCCCAGCATCAGGCGACCACGTACTACTTCCAGTACGGGCCGGCTAACGCTCCGGTGACGGTCTACTCACAGACACAGCCGCAGCCGGCGCCGGCCACCACCGGGCCCGTGTCGGCCGTGATCACCGGACTCACTCCGGCGACCAACTTCCGCTACCAGCTGGTCGCGATTCACAGCGACTCGCCTCCGGCGGGCGGCGGCTTCCTGACCTTCGACACCTTCCCCCTGCGTCCGCCGGTCCCGCGGCTGAATGCGGCGACGACACCCCGTCGGGCGCGTCATCGGCCCTTTGAGTTCGTCACCGCGGGCCTGGTGACCCCCCCGGCGTCCTCGCCGCGGCCGGTCGCGTGCAGCGGGAACGTGTCCGTGCGTTTCAAGAAGGGACGCAAGCAGGTCGGCTTCGAGCTGGCGGCGCTGAGGTCCAACTGCACGTTCACCGCGTTCACGCAGTTCGCTCGGATCCCCCGCAACCCGCACAGTCACCGGCCGGTTCGCCTGACGGTGCTGATCCATTACCGCGGCAACGGCTACCTGGCCCCCGCCAACACCCGCAGGGAGAAGGTCACGATCGGCTGAGCGGGGCATGGTCGGGTCGCGTCCCGCTGTGGACCGACCCGACCATCCATAAGCGCCGCTGATAAATCTCCGAGGCAACTCGTCTTGGACTTCTCAGCGGCCTTGGGTGATCATGCTGGTCCCCCTCTCCCCTAGGTTGCGCTCCGCAGAACGGCCCAGATGTTCCGGCCCTCTCCGGGGCGCGACCTGCTTAAGGGCCTAAGCGGCCGACGCGGCGGCCACCTCGGCGATGACCGCCGACACCTGGCTGCCCTGCCAGGCCCGGGGGGAGCGACCGGGCTCGTCGGTGACCAGACGCGCCCCGGACAGCGCCGCGGCGTAGGCCTCCCCCACCCGCCGAGGATGCCCCGGATCAGCATCGTCCTGCGAGACGACGACGGCCGCCGGCACCCCCAGCGAGGCGAGCTGGCGCAGTTCCGTGAACGGGCGCGATCGCGGCACCGCCCGCAGGGCGTCGGCCACGGCACCGGGATGCTCGTGCAGGGCCAGTCGCTGGCGAATGACCTTGAGCACGGTCTCCTGTAGCGCCTCCGGCACCTGCGGCCGACCGTAGGCCGCCAGGAAGCCCTCGACTCCGCTGGCCCGCAGACCATCCGAGAGCGCGTCCCAGCGCGCCAGGCTCGACTGCTCCTGCTCGCCTCCCGGCTCGTAGGCCGGCGTGATGAGCACCATCCCCGCCACCCGCTCGGGATGGTGAAGGGCGAAGGCCAGCAGCGTGTGGGCGCCCATCGAGGCTCCGGCCAGCACCGCGCGCGGGAGCTCCAGGGCGTCCAACACCGCCTCCAAGTCGAGCACCAGGTCCTCGTAGCGGTAGGCGTCGGGCTCCGGGGCGGGTGAGGAGGCGCCGTGGCCGCGGGCGTCGTAGGCGATCACCCGGTGACCGGACCGCTCCAGCGCGCCAGAGCCCATCACGACGTAGCGCCGGGTGGCGGTGAGGCCGTGCAGCAGCACCACGGGGGTCCCCTGCCCCGAATCCTCGACCGCCAGGGTCACACCGCCGGCCTTGATCAGGCGCTCGCTCACGGGGGTTTTCTACCATCAGGGCATGGACGTCACCGAGAGCACCTTCCAGACGGCGGTCATCGACCGCTCGCACACGCTGCCCGTGGTCGTCGACTTCTGGGCGGAGTGGTGCGGACCTTGTCGCCAGCTCGGGCCGGTTCTGGAGCGTGCCACCGCCGCCCGTGGCGGCAAGGTGGAGCTGGCCAAGGTCAACGTCGACGCCAATCCCGGGCTGTCGGCGACGTTTCGGATCCAGGGCATCCCCGCCGTCAAGGCGTTCCGGGATGGCAAGGTGGCGGCGGAGTTCACCGGTGCTCAACCATCGGCGGCGGTCGAGCGCTTCCTGGACGCGCTGCTGCCCTCCGAAGTCGATGCGCTGGTCGCCGCCGGTGACGAGGCATCGCTGATCCGGGCCGTCGAGCTGGAGCCCATCCGGGCCGACGCCGCCGTACCGCTGGCGCGCATCCTGCTGCACCGCGGCGAGAGCGACGAGGCCCTGCGCTTGGTGGCCCGGCTCCCGGGAAGCTTCCAGGGCGAGGGCCTGGCCGCGCGGATCACGCTGGAACGAGCGGCGGCGGGCGGCAATAGCAGCCCTGCCTCGCTCGATCTCACCGAGGCCTTCGCGGCGGTGGACGCCGGGCAGCACGAGCGAGCCCTGGATCTGCTTCTGGAAGCACTGCCCGCGGCCGACGGTGCCAAGGAGGACATCCGGCGTATGATCGTAGGGCTCCTCGACGAGCTCGGAGTGGAGCATCCGCTGGCCCGAGACGCCCGGCGGCGCCTGGCCTCAGCGCTCTACTGAGTTCAGAGCGACAGGCTCAGCTGCAGCGACGTGGACGAGGTGCGCGGCTCCAGCCCGGCGACGCGCACTCCGAGCAACCGGACGGGCCGTGGCGGTGCAAAGCGCCGCAGCAGCTCGACCGCCACCGGCGCGACGCGATCGACGGAGTCCACCGCCTGGGGCAGCGTCCGCGCCCGCGTGTGGGTGGAGAAGTCGTCCAACCGAACCTTGATCCCGATCGTCCGCCCGCCTCGATTCTGCTCCGTGAGCGCCGCGCACAGCCGCTCCACCAGGCCCACGAGGACCGACTCGAGCGCAGCCGGGTCGGCGATGTCCCGGTCGAAGGTGGTCTCACGTGACTCCGATACGACCTTGCGCTCCTGGGTCACCGGAGCATCGTCCTCAAAGCACGCTCGGCGGCCGAGCTCAGCCGCGGCCCGGGAGCCGAACCGGGCCGCCAGCTGCTCGGGCGCGGCTGCGGCGAGCTGCCCGAGGGTGGAAACCCCCTGGGTCCGCAGGCGCTCCACCGTCTTGGGGCCGATGCCCGGCACCAGGCCGCAGGGCGAGGCGGCAAAGCGCTCGCGCGCCTGCTGGCGGGTCAGGACCACGAAGCCCCGGGGCTTCTCGGCGTCCGAGGCCACCTTGGCCACGAGCTTGTTGGGCCCGATCCCGACCGAGGCCCCGAGACCGGTGGCCGACTCGATCTCCCGGCGGACCCGGCGCATCGACGCATGCGGTGCCGGCAGCCCGCTCAGGTCCAGGTAGGCCTCGTCCAGCCCGATCACCTCCACGCGGTCAACGTGAGCGCGCACGATCGCCATCACCTCGGCGGAAGCCTCCCGGTAGAGGGCGAAGTCCGGGGTCAGGAAGACCCCGTCAGGGCACAACCGCCGCGCGCGAGACGCCGGCATCGCCGAGCCTACGCCGAAGCGGCGCGCCTCATAAGAGGCGGTGGTGACGACCGCGCGGGGGCCCCGGCCGGCGACGATCACCGGCCGTCCCCGCAGCGGGGGCGCCCGCCGCAGCTCCACCGAGACATAGAAGGCGTCCATGTCCAGGTGAGCCACGCAGCGCTTTGACATAGTGATCTGAGGCTAGGCCACCGACCAGACGCTGCCGACGCCGCCGAAGCCAAGCGCCGCGGCGGTGTTCTGGTTCAGGTCCCAGTCG
>JALYYW010000145.1 GCA_030946085.1 Actinomycetota bacterium | reverse complement strand
CGCGCAGCTGGCGCTCGCGGGTGCTCCGGCCTGGCGCCGGCGTCTCCCCGGCGCGCTGCTGCTGGCCGCGGTGGCGACGCTGACCGGCGCGTTGGCGCGTCCGCGGGTGCCGGTGCAGATCCCGGTGCAGGAAGCCTCGACGGTGCTCGTCAGCGATCACTCCGGCTCGATGGCCGCCAGCGACGTCCAGCCCACCCGGCTGTCGGCCGCGGTGCGCGCCGCGGACACCTTCATCGACGGGCTGCCGGGAACGGTCAGGGTGGGGGCGGTGGCGTTCGGAAGCTCGCCGGACGCAGTCCAGGCACCAGTCGCCGACCACCGCGCCGCCAGGGCGATCATCGACAACCAGGGGGCCATCGGCGCCACCGCCACCGGGGATGCGCTGGCGCTGGCGCTGGCGCTGCTCCACGGCGGGCAGCGCGGCCACCCACCCTCGGCGATCGTGCTCCTCTCCGACGGCGCCGCCAATGCGGGACAGGACGTGACCGCGGTGGCGCGCCAGGCGGCGCAGGACGGGATCCCGATCTACACCGTGGCCCTCGGCACACCGGACGGGGTGCTCTCCAGTCCCGATCCCCTGACCCCGTCGATCCCGGTCCCGCCCGACCCGCAGCTGATGGCGCAGATCGCCAGCCTCTCCGGCGGGCGCACGTTCAACGCCCAGCGCGCGGACGAGCTCAACTCGATCTACCGACGGCTGGCCAGCCAGCTCGGCACCGTCACCCGCCGGCGGGACGTGACGGTGCCCTTTGCGGTGGGAGGGCTGGTGCTGATCGGGGTGGCGATGGCGGCGGCGGCGCGCTGGGCGGGAAGGCTTCCCTGAGGCCGGGCACTGCCCCGCTCGGCTGGGGGGAGGGGTGTGGGGTATGGGGAGTGGGAGCGGGGGCAAAGTGCACAACAACACCCCGGTGCCGCGATGGGTGTGCTCACGCACCCCTCTGCGGCGCACAAGTGCACACGCGTCGCGCGCGTGGTCGGTGGTTGTGCAGTTGTCCCCCTCAGGGCCCTACCAATACCTTCTCAGCCGCCGCCTCCGTGCAGGGCGCTGCCGCCGCACCCGCCTGGCCCCGCCTTCAACTGCGCCAGCGATGGAGGATCGGCGCTCAGGAGCTGCGGCAGGGAGACCGAGCGCAGGTGACGGCGACGGAGCTCGGGCAGCAGGGTGGTCAACGCCCGGATCGTCTGGCCGCGGTTCTCGTGCATGAGGATGATCGAGCCGGGATGCAGGCCGGCCTCGACGTTGCGGGTGATCCCGGCGTAGTCGGCGCCCAGCGAGTCGGCCGAGTCCACGTTCCAGATGATCTCCAGCAGCCCCAGGCGCCGGACGATCGCGTCGATGCCGGTGTTGCGGGCGCCGTAGGGCGGGCGAAAGAGCTCGACGGGCTGACCCGTCTGGGCCTCGATCTTCCGCGCCGTGCGGGCGATCTCGGACTCCGCGGTGGCCGGCGGCAGCCCGGTCAGCAGCGGATGGGTGTAAGTGTGGTCGCCGATTACCGCCACGCGCAGCTCGCGCACGAGGTAGCCGGGGAAGTTGTCGATGCTCCGACCCACAGCGAAGAAGGTGGCGCGCTCGTGGGCCTGGCTGAGCTTCTCGAGCGCGTAGTGGGTGTAGGGCCCGGGGCCGTCGTCGAAGGTGAACGCGACAGCGTCCCCTCGCGGGCCGGCGCAGTAGACCGGCAGCCCGAATTGAGCCAGCCGCCGCACCGCACGGGATTCGGCGCGGTTCCGCGAGCCGGGGGTGGCCGCCGCCCGGGCCACGCCACCGGTCCTCTGGGATCCACCGCGGCCCGATGGCCGCTCGCCGGTGCGACGGGTGGCCACGCCCCCGCTGGTGGCTTGGAAGGCCACCACGGCCAGCAGCACCACCAGCGGCAGTGCAGCGGCCGCCGTCAGCCGGCGGCGGCGAAGCTGGGCGCGGCGGCGCTCACGCCGGGCGATGTGCGAGTCCGGTGCGGGCACCGCCAGGGGAGGTTACGGCCTTCTTCTCCCAATCGGGGACGTGTGGCTGAGCAACGCCGGGTGCGGGTAGACCTCGATCCAGAATGCCCGGCTACGAGGATGACGACGATTGGGTCGGCGAGCCGCCCGAGGGCCGCTACACGCGTGACCGCGCCAAGCCCGAGTTCTGGCGCCAGCCCTGGCCGCTGGCGGGAGCCGGGGCGGCGATCCTGCTGGTGATCGTTGTGCTCGTGCTGGTGCTGCACTAAGGTCGCGTAAACCTCCGTAGCGTAGGCCCCCGCAGGCGCCTACGCTGGGACGGTGAATCGCCGTGGGAAGCTCGTGGCGCTGGCGGCGGCGGCAGGGTGCCTGATCGCTGTGCCGGTGACCCTCGCCGCCCACGACGCCGGCCCCCTGCTCCCGGGGCGTAACGGCCACCACCACGGGCACCACCGGATGTCCGCCGGTCACCGCCCGGCCTCGCCCCGGGCCGCAGCCGCCCGTGGCCCGGCGACGGTCCTTCTGGGCGGTCCGGTCCGGCCGGTCCCAGGCTCCTACCTGGGCCTGTCGTTCGAGTACTGGGGGATGCCGCTGTTCGAGCGCCACCTGACCGCCTTTGCCCGGGTCCTGTCGCTGCTCCACGTGCCTGGCGACGGGCCCCTGATGCTGCGGGTGGGCGGCGACTCGGCCGATCGCTCGCTGTGGGATCCGGGCGTCCGCCAGCTGCCGCAGTGGGTGTTCCGGTTGGCGCCGCGGTGGCTTGAGAGCACCAACGCGCTGCTGCGCCGGGCGGCGGTGCGCCTGATCCTCGACCTCAATCTCGTCACCGCCTCGCCGCTGCGCGCGGCCGCCTGGGCCCAAGCCGCCGAGACCGGGCTGCGGCGGGGGAGCATCGCCGCCTTTGAGATCGGCAACGAGCCCGACATCTACGACCGCCGCTACTGGCTGGCGACGATCACCCGCGCGGGACAGGGCCCGGCGGTGCTGCCGACCGCGATCTCCGCGCAGAGCTACGTGGGTGACTTCGGCGCGTACGCCCGGGCGCTGGGGGGCTTTGCCCCGGCCGTGCCGCTGATGGGCCCCGCGGTGGCCAACCCGATCCGCTCGCGCTCCTGGATCTCGTTGCTGGCCGCCCGCGCGCGGTCCCGTCTCGGAGCCCTCACCGCCCACCGATACCCCTACTCCGCCTGTTATGGCCGCGCCTCGGCGGTCTTTCCGACCATCGCTCGGGTGCTGAGCGAGCGCGCGTCGGCCGGCACCGCCCAGGTCGTTCGGCCCGCCGCGCAGATCGCCCACCGCGCCGGCCTCCCGTTTCGGATGACCGAGCTGAACTCCGTCACCTGCGGCGGACGGCCGGGGGTGAGCAACAGCTTCGCCACTGCGCTGTGGGCGCCCGACGCGTTGTTCGAGCTGATGCGGGCTGGCGTCGACGGCGTCAACGTCCACGTCCGCGCCGACACCGTCAACGCGGCGATGATCCCCGCCGCGGGCGGCCTGCGCGAGCGGCCGCTGCTGCTGGGACTGATCCTCTTCGATCGCACGCTGGCCGCCGGGGGGAGGCTTCTGAGCACCACCGTGCAAGCGCCGGGCGCCGCCCTGAAGGTCTGGGGGGTGCAGACGAGTCGCAGTCAGCGGCGGCTGCTGCTCATCAACAAGGGCCAGCGGGCGCTGCGGGTGCGGCTGCGGATCCCGGCCGCGGGGACGGCGAAGGTCGAGCGCCTGCTCGCTCCGGCTGTGAGCGCCACCACCGGCGAGACCCTCGGGGGTCGCTGGCTCGGGCCCGACGGGCGCTGGCGGGGCCGACCGACCCGCGAGCGCCTGCAGCCGGGTGCGGACGGCTACGCGCTGGCCGTGCCCGCGGCCAGCGCCGCCCTCGTCTCCATCGGCTGAGTCTTGGGATCTAAGTCGGCTTCTACTCGCCTTACATCCCACTCCCCGGTCAGAGCAGCTGGTTCTAGGAAACCGGCGCGGGCCCGAGTGGCGCCGGCAGCGGTGCGCCAGGCACCACCGACTCGCCGTCGATCTCGGCGATGGCTCGGCGGCCGGCCAACCCCATGGTCAGGTCGAAGTCGGCGTTCAGGTTCTCGATCACCGCCTGTACGCCGGCACTCCCCGCCAGCGCCAGGCCGTAGACGTAGGGTCGACCGATCAGCACCGCGGTCGCTCCCAGCGCCAGCGCCTTGAACACGTCGGCGCCACTGCGGATGCCCGAGTCCATCAGCACCGGAACCCGGCCACCAACCGCGGCCACGACGGCCGGCAACGCCTGTAGCGTGGCGATCGCACCGTCCACCTGTCGCCCGCCGTGGTTGGAGACGATGATCCCGTCCATGCCCGCCTCCACCGCCAGGGTGGCGTCGTCGGGGTGTAGGATCCCCTTGAGCAGGATCGGCAGCGAAGTGCGCTCGCGCAGAAAGGCCAGGTCCTCCCAGGTCAGCGTCGGGCGTGAGTAGATGTCCACGAAGTGCTGCACCGCAGCCCGGCCGATGCCGCTGCGCAGCGTGGAGGCGAAGCCGGCAGGGTAGGCGCGCGTCAGCTCCAGCAGCACGCGCAGCGCCGCCAGCGAGGGACGTGGGTGCTGGGCCGGCGGCGCCTGGCGCTCCCCGGAGATGAGCCGGGTGAACACCGGATCGCTCGTGTACTGGGCGATCCCCTTTCCGCGCAGGAACGGCAGGTAGGCGCGCTCCAGGTCTCGCGTGCGCCAACCCAGCAGCGTCGTGTCCAGCGTGACCACGATCGCCTCGCAGCCGCAACGCTCCGCGCGGGCCACCATGCTGTGCACCAGCTCGTTGGACTTGCTCCAGTAGAGCTGAAACCAGCGCGGGCCCGGGCCCAACGTCTGCGCGACCTCCTCCATTGGCCGCGAGGCCTGGTTTGAGAGCACCATCGGCGTTCCGGTGGCGCGCGCGGCCCCGGCCACGGCGGCATCGGCCTGGCGGTGGGCGAGCTCCAACACCCCGATCGGGCCCAGCAGCAGCGGGGAGGGCAGGCGGCTGCCGAACAGCTCCACGGTCGTGTCCCGCTGGCCGACGTCGCGGAGCATCCGCGGCACGATCCGCCATTCATCAAAGGCGGCCCGGTTGGCCAGGACTGTGCGCTCGTTGCCCGCGCCGGCGGCGACGTAGGCGAAGGCGTCGGCGTGCATCCGCTCCCGGGCCGCCCGCTCCAGTCGCCGCTCGTCGATCGGCACACGGGGCCGTCGGCCGCTCACGCCCTCCAGGTAGATCTGCGTCTGGGCCAGCAGGCCGCTCACGGCAGGGCATCACAGCACACCGTCGCCGCGGGCGCGCGGGCGGCGTAGGCTTAGCCTGTCGTACGCGGGAAGAAAGGAGAGCCACAGTGAGCACCTACGCGCCCGGAGCGCTGCAGGGCCTGATGATGCACACCCCCCTGCTCGTGCGGGGGATCGCCGAGCGCGCCGAGGTGCTGTTCGCCCGGCGGGAGATCGTGTCGGTCACGCAGGACGGGGTCGAGCGCTCGACCTACGCCGAGGTCGTGCAGCGGGCCCGGCGCCTGGCCGCTGCGCTGCGGGAGCTCGGCATCGGACCCGGGGACCGGGTGGCGACGTTCGGCTGGAACTCGCGGCGCCACCTGGAGCTGTACCTCGCCGTGCCGGCCATGGGCGCTGTGCTGCACACGCTGAACATCCGCCTGTTCGACGATGACCTGCGCTACATCGTGGGTCACGCCGAGGATCGGGTGATCTTCATGGACGCCTCGCTGGCCGACCGGATGCCGCGCTTCGAGGGGGTGGAGCACGAGGTGCTGATGCCCGACGCCGACGCCGCGCGGGAGGGCGCGCTTGACTACGAGAGCCTGATCGACTCCGGCGATCCCGCCTTCCAGTTCCCCGAGATCGACGAGAACCTGGCCGCGGCAATGTGCTACACGAGCGGCACGACGGGGCGGCCCAAGGGCGTCGTTTACTCGCACCGCTCCACAGTGCTGCACTCGCTGCTGGCCAATCAGGCCGACGGCCCCGGGCTGCGCGAGCGGGACACGGTGATGCCGATCGTGCCGATGTTCCACGCCAACGCCTGGGGGCTGCCCTACGCGGCGGTACTGGCCGGCAGCAGGCTCGTCTTGCCGGGCCCGCGCATGGAGGCCGCCGACCTGGCGCGGCTGATGAGCGAGGAGCAGGTCACCATCGCCGCGGCCGTGCCGACGATCTTCGCGGGCATCGCCCAGCTGGAGCCTGCGCCCTCCTTCACATCGCTGGAGCGGCTGATCTGCGGTGGCGCCGCCGTGCCGGAGGGCCTGATGCGACTATACGACGAGCGCTTTGGCGTCCCGCTCATCCAGGCCTGGGGGATGACCGAGACGAGTCCCCTGGCGTCGGTCAGCCGGGTGCCGCCGGACGTGGTCGACGAGGATGAGGCCTATCGCATGCGCGCGATGCAGGGCCGGGTGATGCCCCTGGTGGAGGCCCGCGTCGACGACGAGTCAGGCGGGGAGCTGCAGGTCCGCGGCCCGACGATCGCCAGCGCCTACTACGAGGATGAGACTGGAGCGGAGAAGTTCACGCCGGACGGGTGGCTGCGCACCGGCGATGTCGCCGAGCTGGAGCACGACGCCTGCATCAAGCTCGTCGACCGCACCAAGGATCTGGTCAAGTCCGGCGGCGAGTGGATCAGCTCGGTGGAGCTGGAGAACGTGATCATGGGCCACGCCGACGTCGTCGAGGCGGCGGTGGTGGCGATCCCCCACGAGCGCTGGGGCGAGCGGCCCTGTGCCTGCGTCGTTCTGCGAGAGGGCAGCTCGCTGGAGGGGCAGGAGCTGCTGGAGTTCCTCAGCGACAAGGTGGCGAAGTGGTGGCTGCCCGAGCGGGTGGAGTTCATCCTGGAAGTGCCCAAGACCTCGGTGGGCAAGTTCGACAAGAAGGTGCTGCGAGCCCAGCTGGCCGATGACGCGCTGGAGCGGGCTTGAGCGGGTTGACGGTCCCCGTCCGGCGGCGCCGCGCGGTGCTGCTGGGCGGGGTGCTCGTCGCCGTCCTGCTGATCCTGGCGCCGGTCGCGCACGCCCAGTCCTACACCGTTAGGACCCTCCACTTCAAGGTGATCATCGGTCCCGCCGGCGCGCAGCGGCAGTGCGACGTGGTCGGCGACCTCTACCGCCCCGCTGAGGCCACCGCGGCCCACCCCGACCCCGCCGTGCTGACCACCAACGGCTTCGGCGGCTCCAAGGACGATCAGGCCACGCTAGGCCGGGAGCTGGCCTCGGCCGGCTACGTCGTCCTGTCCTACTCCGGCCTGGGCTTCGGCGGGTCGGGCTGCCCGATCGAGCTCGACGATCCCGCCTACGACGGGCTGGCCGCCACCCAGCTCATCACCTTCCTCGGGGGAGGACTGACGGCGACCGACGGGACCAAGGTCGACTACGTCGTCCACGACGCGCTCGCCCACGACGGCCGCCACCACGCCTTCGACCCCCGCGTGGGCATGATCGGGGGCTCCTACGGCGGTGAGATCCAGTTCGCCGCCGCCGAGCAGGACCCCCGCCTGGACACGATCATCCCGATCATCACCTGGAACGACCTGACCTACTCGCTGGCCCCCAACAACGCCAACCTCCCGCGTCCTGTCCCCAGCCACAGCGTCACCGCCGGCGTGCCTGGGGTGGCGAAGTACATCTGGCTCAACGCCTTCTTCGGCGAGGGCGCGGCCGCCGACGGCCTCAAGCAGCTCTCGGGCGATCCGACCGCCGACCTCACCGGATGCCCCAACTTCAACGCCCAGGTCTGCTCGGCCGCCGTCCAGACTGACGCGCTCGGCGCTCCGCCGCAATCGGCGATCACGCTGCTGCGTCACGCCTCGGTGGAGTCGTACTTGAACCACATCCGGATTCCGACGTTGCTGGCCCAGGGGGAGAACGACACCCTGTTCCAGCTGCACGAGGCGGTTGCCACCTACGAGGGCCTGCGCCAGCAGGGGACGCCGGTGAAGATGATCTGGCAGTCCTGGGGTCATTCCCAGTCGACTCCGGCAGCGGGGGAGCTCGGGGACGGAGCCGGCGGCTACGCCGCGTTCGACGCGCAGGGCCGCACCACCTACGAGGGACAGACGATTCAGCAGTGGTTCGCCCACTACCTCAAAGACGATCCTGCCGCGCCGTCGCTGGACTTCAGCTTCTTCCGGCCCTGGGTCAGCTACGCCGGGAACGCCGCACCAGCCTATGGTCGCTCGCCCTCCTACCCGGTGGGCACCCCCCAGAACCTGGAGCTTTCCGGCTCCGACGCGCTCGTCGGCCAGCCCTCGGCGGTGCGCAGCGGTCAGGCGACGTTCGCCACTCCGGGCGCCGGAGCGCCCACGAGCTACAGCGAGATCTCCGCGGTGGAGATGAACGTGGAGCCCGGCACGCAGCCCTACGACGTGGCGGGGAGCTTTGCCGAGTTCCGGACCGCGCCCCTGGCCCGCGCCACCGACGTGGTCGGCATCCCCAGCGTGGAGGTCCGTGTCAGCGCTCCGCTGGGGGCGCTGGGCGGAGCCGTCGGTCCCGCCGGGGGAACCGCGCTCTTCTTCAAGCTCTACGACCTCACCCCGAGCGGCTCCATCACGCTGCCCGACAAACTGATCGCGCCGGTGCGGATCACCGGCGGCAGTGGGATGGTCCACGTCGACCTGCCCGGCATCGTGCACCGTTTCCCCGCCGGGGACCGGATCGCGCTCGTGGTCGCCGGAGGTGACAGCGCCTACCGTGGCAACCTCCTCGCCGAGCCGGTGACGATCTCCACTGGCCCGTCGAGCCCCGGGGTGCTGCATCTCCCGGTGGCCGATCCCTCGACGTACGGCCCGGTGGTTTACGCCACCGCTCCGGGCCTGCGGCCAACCCCGGGCTGTCCGCTGGCCGGCGGTCGGTTGCACGGCCGCCAGCTCGGTCCGCTGTCCCTGGGCATGACGCGGGCCCGCGCGCACCGGGCGCTGCCGCGCAGCCGCAACCGTGGCCGGCGGGATATGGACTTCTTCTGCCTGACCCCCAACGGGATCCGCGCGGGGTACCTGCCGCCGACGCTGCTGCGCAAGCTTCCCCGGGCGCGCCGGGCGCGGCTGGCCGGGCGGGCGGTGCTGCTGCTGAG
>JALYYW010000151.1 GCA_030946085.1 Actinomycetota bacterium | reverse complement strand
GCGATACCTGATCGCCGCTGGCGTCGGAGCTCGTCCAGAGCTCGTCGAGGGCCACGATCGTGGAGTTGGATATCTGCAGCAGCGCGTCGTGGAAGTCCTGCAGCTTCATGCCCAGCTCACGGGCCAGCTCCTCGTCGGTGGGAGCGCGCTGCAGCTTGGCCTCCAGCCGCATGTTGACCCGCTCGATGTCCCGTGCTCGCGCCCTGACCGAGCGCGGCACCCAGTCGAGCGTGCGCAACTCGTCGATGATGGCGCCGCGGATGCGGGTGATGGCGTACGTCTCGAACTTGATCTCCCGCGCCAGATCGAAGCGCTCGATTGCGGAGATCAAGCCCCCGAGCCCGTAGGAGATAAGATCGGACTCCTCCACGTGCGCCGGCAGGCCGGAGCTCATCCTTCCGGCGACGTACTTGACTAGGGGCGAGTAAGCCACCACCAAACGCTCCCGCGCGCGCTCGTCCCCGGAGCTCTTGTAGCGCCTCCAGAGGTCTCGGAGCTCGATCGCTTTGACGTTGGTTTCCAGGGTTCCTCCCCCTCCCGGCTGCCCGCTACGCGCGTGGATGGGCGCTGGCGTACGCGGATCGAAGGCGGGCGGACTCTACCCGAGTGTAGACCTGGGTCGTGGAGATGGTGGCGTGCCCCAGCAGCTCCTGGATCGAGCGCAGGTCGGCCCCGCCCTCCAGCAGATGCGTGGCGAACGAGTGCCGCAGCGCGTGCGGATGTGCCTCGGCCAGGGCAGGCACTCGAGCCACCAGCTGCCGCGTCCAGGTCCGCAGGCGGCGGCGCACGTCGGAGGTCCCCAGCGCCCGACCGGACTTCGACAGGAAGAGCGCACCACGGTCGCCGCTGCCGCTGGTCGCCACCAGCGCCGGACGCCCTCGTGCCAGGTAGCGCTCGGTTGCCGCCAGCGCGTGCTCGCCGGCGGGAACGATCCTGGTCTTGCCGCCCTTGCCCTCCACACGGACCGCCTCGGCGTCGAAATCCAGCGACTCCACCTGCAACGTGACGAGCTCCTCGGCCCGCAGGCCACAGGCATAGGCGATCTCGAACAGCGCCCGGTCGCGCAGCTCCAGGGACGTCGTGGCCGGGATCCGGTCCAGGAGCGCCGCGACCTCGCCGGCCTTGAGCACGTGCGGCAGCCGTTGGGGCCGCTTGGGAGCACTCAGCAGCTCCGCGGGATTCTCAGCGCGTGCTCCCACGTCGACCTGCGTGCGGAACAGCGCTCGTAGCGCGGCCAGCTTGCGGGCCACGGTGGCGGCGGCGTGGCCGCGCGCGGAGAGACCCGCGGCGTAGCGGCGGAGCATGCGAGCGTCGACCCGCGCGGGCAGGAGCTCGGCGGCCGCTGCCCAAACGGCGAACTGGCGGGCGTCGATGCCGTACGCGCGCCGGGTCTTCTCCGCCACCGCGCGCCGGCGCAGGTCGTCGTCGAAGGCGCGCAGTGCCACCCGCCACGGCCCGGGCAGGCCAACGCTCGGCGGGCGCAGTGGTTCAGGGGGGAGGCTCATCGCCCCTCGCTATTCGGCGCGGACGCGCCTCAAACCTTCACCGAGGCTCTCAGGCGACGTACACCGGAGTCCGCGGCGGCGTCCGGCCGTAGAGCTCGATCACGTCGGGGATCGCCATCCGGATGCGTCCGTGCGTGGCCGCCGAGCCCAGCGAGCCGAGCTCGTCGGGCCCACTGGCCGCCGGCCGCCTCAGGCGACGTGGACCAGGGTTCCGATGGGCGTGTACGGCCACACCTGGCCTGCCGGGCCGAGCGCCATCTCCACGCAACCGAGGCTCTGCGGGGACCCGTACTGGGCCCGGGTGAAGGCATGCAGCGCGTCGCCGCCGTTGAAGTAGCTGACGAACTGGATCCCGGGGTCGCTGTAGTGGCTGCCGTCGGGATTGTTCCCGCTCATCGTCGTCACGGACAGGTGCTCGTAGACGGGATAGGTGCCGCTGGCGGTCGGCTGGGAGGCGATCCCGGTGTTGACCGGTGTGGTCGTCACCGTGTGACCGTTGTGCCACAGGTTCAGCGACTCGCTGCTGAGGCTGACCGTCACGAAGCTGTAGCCGAAGCTCGAACGCTTGCCGGCGACGGCCGCCTGTATCAGCGCCTTCCATACCGCCGCTCCGGCGATTCCGTCAGTCGTCATGCCGTGGTCGTTCTGGAAGGCCATCAACGCGCCCTGGGTCATCACGCCGGCGGTGCCGGGCGCCCAGAAGCCGTGCAGCGCCGCGGGCACGTTGGGGTAGCGCCACTGAAAGTGGCCGCCGGGCGGATGGACCGCCGCCGCCTCCTGCGCCTCGGGGCTGGGCGCGACCGGCTGGCGAGGGGTGAAGCGCAGCGGCAGGTAGCCGAGCTCGGAGAGCAGCTGCTGCAGGCGCAGGGTGGAGCCGGGCGGGACCTTCCAGCTGGCGCTGCCCGACCGTCCCCCGACCAGCCGCACCCCGCTGGGGAGCGCCACCGCCACGGTGGCGCCGAGGCCATAGCCGTAGCTCTGAGGCTGGAAGGTGATGGTGTGGCTGTTGACGGCGTGCCAGCTCCCCGCCGTGGCCGGGGTCACAGGCGGCAGGTTGCGTCCCAGCGCCTGCTGGACGGTCTTGGAGAAGGTGAGCGAGATCGGGGTACGCGGCTGAAGCGGCGTGCCGGGGGTGGGGCTGGCCACCGCGCTGGCCGCTGCTCCAGAGGGGAACCAGCTCACGATCGCCGGGGACGAGGACTCCCAGGTGCGCGGCACCGCCGCCACCGAGAGCGTTCCCGCCTCCGCGACTCGGCGCAGCCTGAGCTCGGTCAGCGGCTTGGCCAGCACCCGTCTGACCAGACGACCGGCGGGGCCGACGGCCACCGCGCGCACCGGGGTCTTGAAGCGGAGCACGAGCGGTTGCCCGGGTCGCAGGGTGAGGTAGTGGGTGGCCAGGCTGGCGCTCGGCGTCATCAACCTCATCCGCACGTGCTCCTCGCCGCCGGCCAGCCATCCGATCCAGCCGGGGCGCCTGACCACCACCTCCACCGACACGAGCTGATGAGCCGGGATCAGCCGCTTGGGCCAGATCTGATCGCCGCGCAGCTCAACCACGACGGGCCGGCTGTGCGGCCCGCTGACGGCGCTGACCCGCTCGATCGTGCCGCCACCGAGCGGCATCCCCACCCGCGCCAGCGCGTCGGAGTCGGAGCTGAGGCTGGCGTGAGCGGTGCCAAACAGCAACGCGACCCCGGCCACGACGGCGAACGCCAGCAGCACCAGGCCGGCGGCGACGTACCGGCCGGGACGGCCGGACTTGCCCCGCGCGGGGGTCAACCGGCGTTGGGCACGGGTCGCCGCCCGCTCGGGCGAGACCGCAGGACGGAGATATGAGACGCGCGCCACCTTAGAGATCCTCAGAAGAGCATGCTACCGCGTGCGGCAGCCGCCTCCTTGGCACCGGCTCGGCGCCGGGGTCCTGCAAGCCATCTTTCAGCCGGGGCGGTGGGCGGCACGGTGCGCCAGGCGACGATCGAGCTCGGCCAGAATCCCGGCGCGCCGCCCATGAGCGGCTTCGTAGCGGCGCAGTCGCTGGAGCCCCTCGCCATCCAGCGATGAGATGATCTCCAGCAGCTCGCCCACCTCCAGCCCGTCGAGGGCGTCCCGGTCACCCACGCCGGGGACTGCCTCGCCGGTCTGCCCGGCGCCGGGCTGCACGCTGGGGCTGCGCCGCAGGAACTCCTCCACCTCTCGCTCGTAGCGGTAGGTCTGCTCGCCGCTGCCCAGCAGCGGCCTCAGACGCTGGTGGGCGCGGAGCTTCAGCACCGTCTCCCGCGTGGTGTAGCGCAGCGAGAAGCCGCTGGCCTTCAGCCGCCGGTTGTCCAGACCACGCCCGAAGCGCAGTGCGCGCAGCAGCTCCAGCGGCACCTGCACCCCCAGGCGTCGCAGCTGGGCGGCGGCGAACTCGGTGCCCCAGGGAGGCAGCAGCGGCAGCAGCGGCTTGCCCAGGAGCGCCACCACCTCCGAAAGCGCCAGCACCCCGTCGGCGGCGACGTTGTACGTGCCGGGAAGATCGTGCGCGGCAGCGTGCGTGAGGGCCCCGACGACATCGTCCTGGTGGATGAACTGGCATCGCGGGTCGAAGCCGAGAATGCAAGGAACGACGGGAAGGCTCAACATCGACTGCAGCGAGGAGCGCAGCTCGCCCCCGAGGGCGTCGGCGCAGCGCAGCACCGTAACGATCGCTTCAGGGCGCGCCTGTGCGAACTCCGCCACCGCCGCCTCGGCGTCCCTCAGATTACGCTCGATCGCGGTCCGCGGCGGGCGCTGGCGAACCATCGCCTCGGTCAAAAACAACGGTTCCCGCGGCTCGCTGCCGTAGACGTGGGCCGAGGACTTGAAGACGACCTTCCGCACGGGGGAGTCGGGTGCCGCGCACGCCGCAAGCAGCTTCCGGGTGCCGGTGACGTTGATCTCCCGCGCGCGCTCCAGCGATACGACCATCGGATCGTGTTGGAGCCTGGTGTCGATCACCGTGTCGATGCCGGCCGCGACGAGGATCCGTCCGAGCAGCCCCGCATCGGTGTCTACCCGGACGAACTCGGTGCGCTGCAACTCGTGTCGCGGATCCTCGCCGTCGACGCCGACCACCGCCTCCACGGCCGGATCTCGCTCCAGCGCCTGCGCCAGGCGACCACCCCATGCCGAGGACAGGTTCGTGATCAGGATTCGCCGCGAGGTCATTCGTTCCCCCTACCCGGCGTCAACCGAGCCAGACGCTTCGGCGCTGCCCGATCATCTCCAGCAGGTTCTCCTGGATCAGGGCGCGCACGTCGGCCGCCAGCGCGCCCGCCGCCGCGGAATCGAGCTCCGCGCTCTGAAGCTCGACGGGTTCCAGGAAGCGCAGGCGGAACTTCGCCGGCAACGGCAACGGCGCGGACAGCGGCAGCCGCGGCGCCCGGCTCATCAGCGTCCGGAGCAGGGGGTGCAAGGTCAGGCGCGGGAACACCGGGGCGGCCTCCTCGGATCCCACGAGCGCGACGGGAACGATCGCTACCCGGGCCCGGGCCGCGGCCAGGATGAAGTCCGGGGAGAACCGGCGCAGCATGTAGCGCCGACCGAACGACTTGCGCACCGCCTCCCGTCCCTCGGGGAAAGCCAGCACGAGCTCCTGCTCGTCGAAGAGCAGACGGTGGAGGTTGGCCGGATGGTCGGCCACGGCGCCGAGCTTGGCCAGCATCATGCCCACACCGGGGACCGAGGAGAACGAGCCGTCGGTGCTCACGTGGATCGGGCGTGACCGGGGAAGCTCCTCGCGGAGCGCCTTGGCGATCATCGCGGCGTCGCAGGGCACGCCCCCGGCGTGGTTACCCACCACCAGCGCGCCTGCCTCCTGCGGGACGTTGTCGATCCCCTCCACCTCCACGCGGAACCAGTAGCGATAGAGGAAGTCCAGCAGCGTCCGGTCCACAAGGCCCTCCACGCGCTCCGAGCGGCCCCAGTCGGTCACCTGGCGGTCGGGCTCGTAGCCGGGCAGGTGGTCGCGCAGGTCTACGGTGAGCGCCGGCAGACCGTCCCCCACCGCCTGGAGCTCGGTGGTGTCATCGGGATCGGACATCACGAGATTCTCGCACGGCCCGTGGCGCCTGCTCTCGCGCTCAAAGGGTGACGGCGCCCTCGGCGGCGCTCGAGACCAGGCGCGCGTACTTGCCCAGGGCGCCCCCAAGGGGCCGGCGCTCCGGGGGCCGGTACGCGCTCACGCGCGCGGCGATCTCCTCCTCGGAGAGGGCCACGTCCAGGCGCCGGGCCTCCACGTCCAGCGTGACCTCGTCGCCGTCACGGATCGCCGCAATCGGGCCCCCGCGAGCCGCCTCGGGCGCCACGTGCCCTGCCATCAGGCCACGGGTGGCGCCGGAGAAGCGCCCGTCGGTCAGCAGCGCCACGTGCTCACCGAGGCCCTGCCCGACGAGCGCCGCGGTCACGGCCAGCATCTCCCGCATGCCAGGGCCGCCGGCCGGGCCCTCGTTGCGGATCACGACGATGTCGCCGGGCTGGATCTCGCCGGCGGTGACGGCTCGCATCGCGTCCTCCTCCCCCTCGAACACCCGGGCTGGACCGCTCTGCCGGCGCCGCTCGTAGCCGGCCAGCTTGACCACGCAGCCGTCGGGGGCGACGTTGCCGCGCAGGATGGCCAGCCCACCGGTCTCCTTGATCGGGTCCTCCAGCGGTCGCACGACCCGCTGACCCGGCTGCTCGGTGGCGGCGTTGGCGATCTCGCCGACGGTCTCGCCGGTAACCGTCTGCGCCTGGGGATGCAGCAGCCCGGCTTGTGCCAACCGCTTCATCACCAGCGGCACCCCGCCCGCCTCGAAGAGGTCGGGGGCCACGTACTGGCCGCCGGGCTTGAGGTCGCAGAGCAGCGGGGTGCGCTCGCTGATGGCGTCGAAATCGTCGATCGACAGTGGCACCCCCATCTCCCTGGCCACCGCCAGCAGGTGCAGGACGCCGTTGGTGGAGCCGCCGCTGCAGGCGATGGCGGCAATCGCGTTCTCCAGCGCCTCCCGGGTGATGATCTGACGGGGCCGCTGGCCGCGGGCCAGCACGTCCATGATCAGCTGCCCGGCCCGGGCGGCGACATCGGACTTGCGGGGATCCACGGCCGGCACCATCGAGAAGCCGGCCGGGGAGATCCCCAGCACCTCGAAGGCCATCGCCATCGTGTTGGCCGTGAACTGGCCGCCGCACGCGCCGGCGCCGGGTGAGGCCACGTCCTCGATCTCGGTCAGCTGCTCGTCGCTGATCGTGCCGGCGGCGTGGGCACCGACGGCTTCGAAGACCTCCTGGATCGTGACCCGTTCGCCGTTCAGGTGCCCGGGGAGGATCGAGCCGCCGTAGAGCATCAGGCTGGGCAGATTGAGCCGGCAGAGGGCCATCACCGTGGCCGGAATCGTCTTGTCGCAGCCGCTGATGGCGATCACCGCGTCGAACATGTGGGCGTCGCAGACGAGCTCGATCGAGTCCGCGATCAGCTCCCGGCTGACCAGCGAGGCGCGCATCCCCGGCGTGCCCATGGTGATGCCATCGGAGATCGCGATCGTGTTCAGCTCCATCGGCGTCCCACCGGCTGCGCGGATCCCGTCCTTGACCTTGGCCGCCAGGGCGCGCAGGTGGAAGTTGCAGGGCATCGTCTCGATCCACGTGTTGGCCACAGCGATCAACGGCTTGCTCAGCGCCTCCTCGTCGAAGCCGATGCCCTTGAGGTAGGCGCGGGCCGGAGCGCGCTCGGGGCCCTCGGTCAGCAGGCGGCTGCGGTGCTTGAGCTCCGACGGTTCAGTCATGGCGCCGGGACTGTACTAGCGCGAGTGTGGCTCGCGTGCGGCACTACGGCTCCCGCACCGGGTGGGCGGCGCGGGGCCGCCCACATGAGGACGCCAGCAGCTGGCCCGGTGGGAGGACCCGCGATCGCGTTGGTGCCGTTCTGGCCCGCGCTGCCAGGGGGCCCCTGCGGACCGTTGCCCCCAGTGGGTCCCTGCGGTCCCTGGCCCCACGTGGTCCCTGCGTAGCTTTGCCGGCGAACTGCTTGATCAGGGCGATGATCTGCGTCCTGGTGAGGGCGCTGGTGGCCTTGTTCCTTGCCGCAACCGCCCCGGGGTGTGAGTTGACGACCACCGCCGAGGCCTGCAGCGGCACCCACGCCACGATGCCCGAGGCCGACCGATGTTGTTGATTGGCGCCAGCCTAACCGGCTCACGCCCCTCGTGGCAACCCCCGAGGTAGGCACTCCATGACGCCGGGCTTGCTCAGCCGGCGGCGTCGACGTGCTGCGTGCTCCCACCGTGGCGCAGCCAGGCGCGTTCCCACTGCGCCAGCCGCCACAGGTCACGCTTGACCGCCGAGGGATCGAGCTGACGCCCGGGGAGGTGCATGTTGGCGGTCGAGATCAGCCGTCGCTCGTCACCGGTGAGGGCCATCCATTTCGCCAGCACGTCGTCGGAGTCAGGCAGGCGCGCCGAGCCGTAGGGGCGGGTCTCGTCGGGGAACTCGACGCAGTACTCGCTCAGCAGCCGGTGGGTCTGGGCGAGGTAGGAGATCACCGGCTTGTGCGGGTAGATCAGGTAGCCGTAGGGAACGCCGGCGGTGCGAGCGCCATTTTCGGGCCCGTCGCTCTGCGAGCCCCAGACCCGGATGAAGCCGAGGTCCCGGTACATGGTCCACTCCTCCTCACCGACGCACGAGCGCAGCAGCTCTCGCGCGCGCTGCTCAGCTCGCCGCTCCCGGCCGGGGTCGAAGGTCAGGGCCGGAACCCGCCGGCGCCGCGCGCGGTGGCGGGACCACGCCTCCTCGGCGCGAGGCACGATCAGGTCCGAGAGCAGCGCCAGGGCCACCAGCGTGGTTGCCGCCAGTGCCAGCAGCACGACGGGGCGACCTACCGCCCGCCGGCCGCGCGCGGGAAGAAGATCACGCGCTCGGCCTCGCGCGGGACCTCTGAGAACGAGCGCACCATCTGTGCCTGCCGCCGACCGTCGGGCTCGGCGAGGGGAACCGCCGCCCACGAGCCGCTGTCGAGCTGGCGGCGGAACTCTGCCACCAGGCGCTGCTCGTCCTGCGCCAGCGTGACGTCGCCCTCTGCGATCAGCACCTCACCATGTCCCGGCTTCATCCGCAGAAAGCGCACGAGCGGATTATGTCAAAGCGCAGCGCCCAGTACGTGCACCGGCCCGGGGCCGGCACCGATCTGGTGCCGGCCGTCCCTGACCGCCGCCGAGGCCAGCCGCTTGGCCGCCCGCGCGGCCTCCAGCGGGTCGTCCCCCCAGGCCAGCCGCGCGGCCAGCACCGAGGAGTGGGTGCATCCGGAGCCGTGCGCGGCGCCGCCGGGAAACCGCTCTCCGAAAATCTCCACCAGCCGCTCCCCGTCGAAGAACAGGTCGGTGGCCTGCTCGCGATGGCCGCCGGTGATCACGATGGCGCCACCGCAGAGGGGCCGCAGCTCACGCACGATCTCCAGCAGTTCGGTGTCCTGCGCCGAGTGGATCTCCGCCGGGTGGGCCGCCTCCAGCAGCGCCCTGGCCTCCGGCACGTTCGGGGTGATTACGGTCGTGCGGGGCAGCAGCATCTGGATCAGGCGGCTCTGGGCGCCCGCATCCAGCAGGGCGGCACCGGACTCCGCCACCATCACCGGGTCGAGCACCACCGGCGTGCCCTCCGCCAGCAGATTCAGGGCCCGCGCGACCGCGTCGATCGTCTCCCTGTCACCGAGCATCCCGATCTTGACGGCGTCGACGCCGATGTCCTGTACTACCGCGCGCACCTGGGCCTCGATCATCGCCCCCGGAACCGGATGGATCGCCAGCACCCCGACCGTGTTCTGCGCGGTCAGCGCCGTGATCGCCGTCATCCCGTGCACCCCACAGGCCGCGAACGCCTTCAGGTCGGCTTGGATTCCGGCCCCGCCACCGGAGTCCGAGCCCGCTATCGACAGCACCCGTGGTATCGCTTCCTCGTCGCTCATCGAAAGATCAGATTACGAGGTCACGGTGAATCTCCCACCCGGCTCCCGGACCACGTAGCCGGCGAGCTCCAACGCGGCCAGCGCCGCCAGTCCCCGCTCCGCGCCCGCCCCCGAGCCCTCCAGCGCCGCTGCGGTGTCGTTGCCGCCGGCGATCTCCGCCAGCAGGTGCTGCAGGGCAGGGGTGAGCTCGGCACGGGGACGCGAGGGCACCGTGCGCCCACCGGCACCGAACACGATGTCCAGCACGTCCTGTGGATCGGCGATCAGGTGAGCCCCGCCGGCGATCAGCGCGTTCGGGCCCGCCGCGCCGGCGGTGCTCACCCGCCCCGGCACCGCGCCCACGGCGCGGCCGAGCTCCTCAGCCAGCCCCGCGGTGATCAGCGCACCCGAGCCCGCGCCGGCCTCGACGACGATCGTCATCACGGCCATCGCCGCGACGATCCGGTTGCGCGCCGGAAACGCCCACTTCCACACCCCGGAACCGGGAGGAAGCTCAGAGACGACCACGCCCTCGGCGCAGATCCGCTCGTACAGCCGGCGCTTGCTCGGGGGATAAGGATGCTCGGCTCCAGAGGCCAGCACCGCCATCGTGGCCCCCCGGCCTTCGAGCACGCCCGCGTGCGCGGCGGAGTCGATCCCCAGGGCCATCCCGCTGATCACGGGCACGCCGACGCTGCCAAGCCCGCGGCCCAGGCTGCCGGCCAGCTGCAGTCCGTAGGCGCTGGCGCGGCGCGTGCCTACGATCGCCACCGGCTCGCAGGCCTCCATCCGCCCCAGCTCCTCCGCGCCCCGGCCGGCGATGTGGAGCACCGCGGGTGGCGCCTCCAGTGACAACAGGGCGCGGGGATAGCTGTGGTGGTGGCGGCAGATAGCGCTCACGCCGGCGGCGTGATTGCGCCTCGTGGCGGCGGCGGGGTCGAAGCTCAGCAGCTGCTCTGAGACCTCGGGCGCGGCGTCGCCGGCCACGGCCGCAATCAGCTCCTGGTCCTCGAGCGCCAGCAGCGACAGGATGCGTCCCCGCACGCGCTCCAGGTGCCCCGCCACGCGGTGCAAGAGCCAAGCGCGAGCCAGGCACCGCGGGCATGCCGCGCCGGCCTTGCCGCGAGGCGGCGTCATGCCGCCTGGGCGAGCTCGCTGGCGCCGCGCTGGCGGAGGCTCAGCGCCAGCAGCAGGTCCTCCTCGCTGACCCGCTCGTGGCCGTGCAGGTCGGCGATCGTCATCGCCACCCGCAGCACCCGGTGGCGGCCGCGGGCACTGAGCGCACCGACGGCGTAGGCTCGTCCGAGCGTGCGCTCCGCCGCCTCCTCGCAGCGCACGTGCCGTCCCACGAGGCGCCCGTTCATGTCGCCGTTGGCGCGGGCGTCACTGCCGCGCAACCGGTGTTCCTGGAGCTCGCGGGCCGCGGCCACGCGCTCGCGGGCGTGCCTGGAATCGGTGACGGGTCCCTCACGCAGCTCGCGCTCGCGCGGGCGCTGGACGGTAACCAGCAGGTCCATCCGATCCAGCAGCGGGCCGCTCAACCGCCGGCGATGGCGGCGCAGGTCGCTCTCCCCGCAGACACAGCGGTCCTCGACACCGGCAAACCCGCACGGACAGGGATTCGTCGCCGCCAGCAGCATGAACCGCGTCGGGAACACCAGCGCGCGCTGTGCGCGCACGATCGTCACGACCCCGTCCTCCAACGGCTGGCGCAACGCGTCCAGCGTGGAGCGCTGGAACTCCGACAGCTCGTCGAGAAACAGCACCCCGTGATGGGCCAGGGTCGCCTCGCCAGGCCGCGGCGGCGCGCCACCGCCCACGAGCCCGGAGGAAGAGATGGTGTGGTGCGGAGCGCGAAAGGGGCGGGCATCGACCAGCCCGTCGGCGTGCAGGCCGGTGACGCTGTGGATTCGTGTCACCTGTATCGCCTCCTCACGGGTCATCAGCGGCAGGATCGATGGCATGCGGCGTGCAAGCATCGTCTTTCCGGTGCCGGGGGCGCCCTCCAGCAGCAGGTTGTGGCCTCCCGCGGCGGCGATCTGGACAGCCAGCAGCGCCGTTGCCTGACCACGGACCTCGGAGAGGTCCGGCCCGTCGGCGAACGCTGCCCGAGGCAGCGCCGCGGGCGGAGGACCGATGGCGCGCCGGCCCGCCACCACATCGACGGCGTCCCGCAGCGTGGAGACGGCCGCAACCTCCAACCCGTCCACCAGCCCCGCCTCACGCGCCCGCGCCTGCGGCACGATCAACCGGGTCAGCTCGGCCCGACGGGCTCCCTCGGCCACCGCCAGCGCACCTGGCGAGTCCCGCAGCTCGCCGCCGAGCGACAGCTCGCCGAAGATCGCCCAGCTGGCCAGCTCCTCCGGCGGCACCTGACCGCTGGCCGCAAGCACGGCCAGCGCCAGCGCGACGTCGAAGCCCGGCCCGACCTTGCGCAAGAAGGCGGGTGCCAGGTTTGCGGTGATGCGGCGGTCGGGGAACTTGAAGCCCGAGTTGAGGATCGCCGCCCGAACCCGCTCGCGCGACTCGCGCACCGCAGCGTCCCCGAGGCCGACGATCGTGAACGACGGGAGTCCCGAGCGGATGTCGACCTCCACCCAAACGCGCCTGGGGTCGATCCCGTCGATGGCGAAGGTGGTGGCCCGCGCGAGCATGGCGCTGACGCTACGTCGCATCGTGTCAGGCGTGGGTCACGGCGTGTGCCAATCCTGTGCCACCTGACCGCGGACACCGGCACACAATTGACACAGCGTGTCACCCACGTGTTGCACCCCTCGGCGTAGCGTCGCCTCCATGAGTACCGACCCCCGTCAGCACCTCGGCCGCGCCGGCGAGCGGCTGGCCGCCGAGCACCTCCAACGTCGCGGCTACCGCATCCTCGAGCGCAACTACCGCACCCGGTGGGGCGAGCTCGACATCATCGCGCTCGATCGCCAGACGATCGTCTTCTGCGAGGTCAAGACGCGCCGGATGCTGGCGCGCGACCGGACGCCGCTGGAGGCGGTCCACACGCGCAAGCGCTCCCGGGTGCGGCGGATGGCGGGGAGCTGGCTGGCCGAGCGCAAGGACCGGCCCCACGTCCCGGACGTCCGCTTCGACGCGATCGGCGTGACCTTCGATGCCTCAGGCCGGCTGGCGGGCCTCGAGCACCTGCAAGACGCCTTCTGAGATCGTCGCGGCCTCCCCAGGCTCGGCCAGGGCCAGCTGCTGGTAGGCCGCCGACTGGAAGGACAACCGGTGCAGCGGTGAGACCCCGAGGCGCTCGATCGCCTGCCGGTGCTCGGGGGTGGCGTAGCCGACGTGCTGGCCGAACTCCCAGCCCGGATGGGCCGTGTCGGCGCGACGCATGTAGCGGTCCCGGGTCTCCTTGGCCAGCACCGACGCGGCCGCGATCGCTGCGCTCTTGGCGTCCCCGCCGACGACCGCCTGCTGCTCCCACTGGAGCTTGGAGACGGGAAAGCCGTCACTCAGGCAGATGGACCCGGGACAACCGACCCGCTGCAGGGCGTCCCGCAGCGCCTGGAGGTTTGTGACATGCAGTCCGCGGGCGTCGATCCCGGGGGCGCAGCGGGAGACGATCGCCACCTTGGCGGCCACCCGGAGGATCACGGGAAAGAGCTCGGCGCGACCGGCGGGGGTCTGCTGCTTGGAGTCGTTGAGCTCCCCGAGTGTCCGCACGTCGGCCGGGCGCAGCCGCTGCAGATCGAAGAGGACGGCTGCGGCCACCAGGGGGCCGGCCAGGCAGCCCCGTCCCGCCTCGTCGGCGCCGGCCACGAAGCGCGCGCCCAGCGAGCGGTCAAAGGCGAACAGCCGGGCGGCCGTCCGCCTGCCGCTGCGGCCGGGCCTAGAGGGTGCCGATCCTGCCCGGCGGCCAGTAGGTGAAGAAGGCGACGCCGATGATCCATTTGTTCGGGACCGGTCCCCAGAAGCGGCTGTCGTCGGATTGGCCACGGTTGTCGCCCATCATGAAGTACTCACCGGGCGGAACCGTGATGGCTTGCCGGAAATTGCAGTTACCGATGGGTCCGCAGGCCGCGGTGTAGGAGTCCTTCTCAGGCACCCCGTTGCGGATCACGTGACCGTCGAGGATCGAGATCCGGTCACCCGGCCCCGCCACCACCCGCTTGATGAAGGTCTGGCTGGACTGCTCCGGCGTGGAGGCGTCGCACGCCTGACCGTGCCCGGTGCCCTGGCCGGGATTGGCGCAGAGGCCGTCTGCAAGATCGGCGCCGTGAGGCGGGTGGAAGACGACGATGTCCCCGACGTGGGGATGATCGATCGTCCGGTTGGTCAGCACCCGCTGATTGATCGCCAGGGTCGGAATCATCGATCCGCTCGGGATCCGGTAGGGCTTGACGACGAAGCCCGTGAGCAGGAGCACCGCCACGATCGCCACCGCCACGGTGAGGACGGTCTCCAGCACCGGCTTGAGCACCGAGCGTGGACGGGTACCGCCGCCGGCCATCAGAGCAGGCCGACCCGGTCAGGGGGCCAGTAGGTGAAGAAGGCCTTGCCGATGATCCAGGGCTTGGGGACCGGGCCCCAGTAACGGCTGTCCTCGGAGTCGGGACGGTTGTCACCCATCATGTAGTAGTCCCCTCGGGGAACCGTGATCGCCCTGGGGAAGTTGCACGTGGTGGCGCCGCCGCAGGGCACGATGTAGGGATCTCGCTCCTCCACCCCGTTGCGGATCACGTGGCCATCCCGGATCGAGATCCGGTCCCCCGGAAGGCCGACCACGCGCTTGATGAAGGTCTGCGTGGACTCCTGCTGCTGCTGGCGGTCGCACGCCTGCGCTCTCGTGGCGGCGGTGCTGTTGTCGCCCTGGGCGGAGTCGGCGCAGCGGGAGGGATCCGCGGGCGGGTGGAAGACGGTGATGTCGCCGAGGTGCGGGGTGGAGAAGTGGCTGCCGAGCCGGTTGACGAGAACCCGCTGGTTGATGTGGAGCGTCGGCAGCATCGAGCCGCTGGGGATCCGGTAGGGCTTGACCAGGAAGGCCTGGATCCCCAGCGCCAGCCCCACCGCCGCCACGACGATCAGCACCAGCTCCAGGATCGACCCGGGCAGCGACTTCTTTGTCGCTGTCACACCGCGTCTTGGCCGGCGGATCCCTCGGGCGCTGCCGGGGCGGACTCCGCCGCGACCGGAGGCGGAGCGTGCACGAGCTCCCGCTCCACCGCCACCTCCGGGGTGGTGTAGCGACGCTCACGCACCCGGGCGCGCTTACCGACCCGGCCGCGCAGGTAGTACAGCTTGGCGCGGCGAACGTCGCCGCGGGCCGCCACCTCGATCCGCTCGATCTTCGGCGAGTGCAGCGGGAACGTCCGCTCCACCCCCACGCCGAAGGACTGCTTGCGCACGGTGACCGTCTCGCGCACCCCGTGCCCCTGGCGCTTGATCACCACTCCCTCAAAGACCTGAGTTCGGCGCCGGGTGCCCTCGATCACCTGGAAGTGGACCCGCAGGCGGTCGCCGGCGTCGAATTTCGGGACTCGGCGCAGCTGGGCGCGCTCCAGGTTGTCGATCACGGTGCTCATGGCAAAGGGGGCCGGCGGTTCCGGCCCGTGCCGGCCGGGAGGCGTCCGCGCGGGGCGGGGCGCTATCCGCGCGGGCGGCTTATGGTAGCGAACCCCGCTCGGTCTCCCCGCCCGCCTGCGCGCGCTGCCGGCTCTGCTCCAGCCGCCACTGGCGGATCCGGGCATGGTGCCCGGAGAGCAGAACCGCCGGCACGCGCCAGCCGCGATGCTCGGCGGGCCGCGTGTAGTGGGGGTACTCCGGCGCTCCCTCCAGGGCCTGGCTGTAGGACTCCTCCAGCACCGACGCCTCGTGGCCCAGCGCCCCCGGCAGCTTGCGCAGCACGGCGTCGCAGAGCACCATCGCCGCCAGCTCTCCACCGGCCAGGACGTATCGCCCGATCGACACCTGCTCTCCGCAGAGGTGATCGAGCACACGCTGGTCGAATCCCTCGTAGCGCCCGCAGAGCAGCGTCAGTTGCGACTCGCCGGCGAGCTCGTCGACGAGTCGGTCGTCGAGCAGCCGGCCGCTCGGGGTCATCGCGATCACCCGCCGGCGCTCTCTGACGCGCACCGGATCCTCCTCGTAGCGCGCCCGCAGGGCCGCCTCCACCACGTCGACCCGGAGCACCATGCCCGCACCGCCGCCGAAGGGCGTGTCATCGACCTGTCCCGCGCTCAGCGGCGTGTGCCGGCGGTAGTCCACGTAGTCCACGCGAGCGCCCGCCGCCACCGCGTTGACGACGTGGCGCTGGCGCTCGAACCATGCGAACGCGGCCGGAAACAGGGTGAAGACGTCGATCTCCATCACTCCTCACCCAGAAAGCGAAGGTCGATGTCGATCCTTTGGCGCTCCACGTCCACCGTGCGCACGGCGTCGCCCACCAACGGGACGAGCAGCTCGCCCGCGGGACCATCGCGCTCCACCTCCAGCACCTCGCAGGACGGGAGCGCCAGGACCCGCCGCACGACCCCCACCTGTCGCAGGCCGTCGAGCACCAGGCAGCCCTCCAGATCCTCTATCCACCATTCCTCCCCTTCCAGCTCGGGCGCCAGCGTCCGCGGGGCACGCAGCTCCTGACCGCGCAGCGCGCTCGCACCGTCGCGGCTCTCGCACCCGTCCAGCCGCACGATCGGCCGGCGGTCGGTACCCGCACGGCGGACGATGCGCCGCTGCCTCCCGTCGAGCAGGACGGGCGTATCCACGCGCAGGAGCGCAGGCCTGGGAAGACCCACGTGGAAGCTGCCGTCGAGCCCGTGCGGACTGGCGACCACGCCGGCGCGCAGCCAGCGCCGATCGGCGTCAGTCGACGATGTCAACGAAGACGCGGCGCCGGTCCCTGGTCGCGGCGCTCTTGATGATCGTGCGCAGCGCCGATGCTGTGCGGCCCCCGCGGCCGATCACGTTGCCGTAGTCATCCGGCGCCACTGCCAGCTCGAGCACCAGCGTGCCGTCATCCTCCTGCACCTCAGTGACGCTCACCGCCTCGGGCTGCTCCACGAGCCCCCGTGCCAGATACTCGAGCAGGTCCTTCACCGGCACGCGGTCCTCAGCTGATGCCCTGGATGCGCAGCAGCTTACGGACCGATTCCGAGGGCTGGGCGCCGCGAGCCAGCCAGTCGCGAACGCGCTCCTCATTCAGGACGATCGTGGAGGGGTCGGTCTGCGCGTTGTAGTGCCCCACCGTCTCGATCACGCGGCCGTCGCGCTTGGAGCGTTGATCGGCGACCACAACCCGCCACACGGGGTTCTTGCGATTACCGATACGGGTGAGTCTGAGTCTGACTGCCATTGCGGGAGACGAGGTTAGCGCGCCTAGCGCATGAGCGACCCGAGGTCCGGCATCCGGCCCTGCGTGACCTGGCGCATCACCTTGCGCATCTGCTCGAACTGCTTGATCAGCGCCTTGACGGCCTGCACGTTGGTGCCCGAGCCGCGCGCGATCCGCAACCGCCGGGACCCTTTGATCAGCTCCGGATGGCGGCGCTCCTGCGGGGTCATCGAGAGGATGATGGCCTGAATCCTGTCGAATTCAGACTCGTCGAGCTTCAGCCCCCGCAGCTCCTTGCCCAGGCCCGGGATCATGCCCATCAGCGACTGCAGCGGCCCGAGCTTGCGCACCTGGGCCATCTGCTCCAGAAAGTCGTCCAGGCCGAACTCCTGCTTGCGCATCTTGCGCTCCAGCTCGGCGGCCTGCTCATCGTCGTAGCTCCCCTGCGCCTTCTCGATAAGGGTCATCACATCGCCCATCCCGAGGATCCGCTGCGCCATCCGGTCAGGGTGGAAGCGCTCGAACTGGTCGAGCTTCTCACCGGTGGAGGCGAACAGGATCGGCTTGCCGGTCACCGCCTTGACCGACAGCGCGGCGCCGCCGCGGGCGTCGCCGTCGAGCTTGGACATGACCACGCCGTCGAACTGCACGACGTCGGCGAACTGCTCGGCCACGTTGACTGCGTCCTGGCCGGTCATGGCGTCGACCACCAGCAGCACGTCGTGGGGCGAGGTGGCCTTCTTGATGTTGGCCAGCTCCGTCATCAGCTGTCGATCGACGTGCAGGCGACCACTGGTGTCGATGATGAGGACGTCCTTGCCCTCGGACATGGCTCGGTCCCGGGCCCAGGCGGCGATCTTCACGGGGTCACGGTCGGTGCCCTGCTCGTAGACGTCGACGCCGGCCTGGGCGCCGACCTTGATCAGCTGCTCGACCGCGGCGGGGCGGTAGACGTCGCAGGCGGCCACCGCGACCGAGGAGCCGTGCTGCTCACGCAGGTAGCGGGCCAGCTTGGCGGTGGCGGTCGTCTTGCCCGAGCCCTGGAGGCCCGCCATCAGCACCACCGTCGGCGGCCGGGGCGAGAAAGACAGCTCCCGGGAGGCGCCGCCCATCAGCTCGGTCAGCTCGTCGCTGACGATCTTGACCACCTGCTGACCCGGGTTGAGCTGACCTATCACCCCCGCCCCCAACGCTCGCTCCTTGACCGCCGTGGTGAAGCTCTTGACGACCTTGAAGTTGACGTCGGCCTCCAGCAGCGCCAGCCGGATCTCACGCATCGCGGCGTTGATGTCATCCTCGGTCAGCGTGCCGCGGCCGCGCACGTCGGAGAGCGTCGCCTGGAGCTTCTCCGCGAGCGAGTCGAACATCTGGTCCTCAGGCTACTGCGCCCCGCCGGGGCGCTCAGCGATCGCTTCCCGGCTGCACCCCGTTGCCCGGGCCGAGGGCCCGCCCGCCTCCCCGGCTGACGGCCTCGGCGGCGGCGTCGGCCGCCAGGAACCCGTCGCGGATCTGGGCGATGAGATCGCCGACCCCGCTGGGCGAGTGCGGCAGCAGGATCGTGTTGGTCTTGGAGCCCTCGCCCAGGGCGCGGATCATGTCGGTGTACTGGGTCAAGGCCACCAGCGCCATCGCCTCCTTGGGATCGAGGCCCTGCTGGGCGATTATCTCCAGCGAATCCTTGAGCCCTTCGGAGATGGCACGGCGCTCGGCGGCCACGCCCTCGCCCTGCAGGCGCATCGTCTCCCGCTCGCCCTCGGCCTTCTTCACCGCCAGCGTCTTCTGGGCATCGCCCTGAGCCGCCGCCGCGATCTGGTTGCGCTGGGACGCGTTGATGTTGTTCATCGCGTCCTTGACGCGCTGGTCGGGCTCGATGTTGGTGATCAGCGCCTTGACGACCTCATAGCCGTACTCGGCCATGTTGCGGTGCAGGGTGTCCTGGATGTGCATCGCGATGGTGTCGGCATCGGCGTAGGCCTCGTCGAGGTCCATGCTGGGGATGTGCGAGCGCACGACGTCGAAGGCGTAGGACTGCATCTGCACCTCGGGGTCGTCGAGCTTGTAGTGGGCGTCCTGGACCTGCTGGGCCTCCGAGCCCACTCGGTACTGAACGGCCAGCTTGACGTGGACGAAGACGTTGTCCTTGGTCTTGGTCTCGATCTCAGCGTTCAGCTGCTCCACCTGCAGGCTCATCCGCCCAGCGACGCGCTCGACGAACGGGGTCTTGGTCTGGAGTCCGGGACCGGCGACGCGGACGAACTCTCCGAAGCGTTCGACGAGCGCCCGCTCGTTCTGCTCGACGGTGAAGAAGAAGAAGAAGGGCATTAGATTCCTTGGGTTTGGGTTTGGGGTCTCGGGTCTCTCGGCGGCGCTCAGATGGGAGAGTACCTTCAGGCCGATGGCCCCGGAAGCGGATCCTCGCAGCGTGATCGGGCTTGCGCCCGACGAGCGGCTGGCGGAGGCGGATCTCGCGCAGCTGCCCGCGTCGCTGCGAGCTCCCGAGACGGCCCCGGACCGAGCCCGGCGGCCGTTGCTGGTCGGCACCGGCGCGGCGATGACCGGGCTCACGCTGATCCTCGGGGTGACGTTGCTCGTGCTGGCCGGAGCCGACGCTCTCCTTCGCGGTGTCAGCCTCGCCAACGCCGGCGTGCTGACGCTCGGAGCGATCCTGGTGGGCACCCACTGGGGCTGGGTGCACGTCGCCCAGGCCAGCGCCGATAGGTGGGAGCGGCGGCGCCAGCAGCCGCATCAGGCTCGCCAAGAGGCATGGCTGGCCGGCATCGAGCCCTACACCCGGTGGTCGATTCTCACCGAGCCCGCGCAGGACGGCGCTATCACGATCGTGACTCTGCGTCATCGCCCGGTGCCGTGCGGCGAGCGGTCGTTCACGTTCGTGGGGGAGGTGGT
>JALYYW010000135.1 GCA_030946085.1 Actinomycetota bacterium | reverse complement strand
GCGCTCCGCCGCGAACTCATCCGCTACGAGTTTTGGTCACAAGCACCCCCAACGACCACCAACCCGAAACTCACACAACCCCAATCACCGTCAGCATCGCAGGTCGCCTAAGATCACGAAAGTCGAGGTGTTGTAGCGATTGTGCTAAACCACCGCTGGCGCTTCGGCATGAGATTTTCTGACACGCCGCTCACAACCAGCGCGGTGCTACGCTCGCTGTTGCACCGATGCCTACTGATCATCCCCGCATCGCCATCACTCGCGACCCTGAGCTCGACGCCGCGCTCGACAAGGCCGCCGCGCTCGTCGGCCGCAGCGTGCCAGTTGCGCGCCTGGTGCGCGACCTTGCGCTGCGCGGGGCACGCTCGCTCGAAGGCGAGGAGTCTGAGCGGCGGCGGCGGCGGCGGACGTTCGCCGAACGGATCGTCAGCGAGCGGCCGCCGTGGGATCCAGAGGTGCTTGACCGGGTAGAGGATCTCTCCGCGTGACTGAGCCGTTCGACGGTGGCCAGTTCATCGCCGACACCTCGGCCCACTATCGCGCTGGCGATCCTAAAGTACGCGAGCAGTGGATCGCCGCCTACGAGCGCGGGCTCCTGCTCACCTGCCTCGTGGTGCGGTTTGAGCTGCTCTACAGCGCCCGCAACGTGGATGAGTTCGACGACATCAACGCCAACCTCGCCGACCTCCGGGACGTTCCGATCACAGTCTCGGTCCAGCGCGCGGCGCTAGGCTCTATGCGCGAGCTAGCCCAAGAGGCCCAGCACCGCGTCAAGCTCAGCGACCTGCTGGTCGCCGCCGCCGCCCAAGAGGCCAGCGTCGGCGTCCTGCACTGTGACGCCGACTTCGACTTGCTCGCCACCACGCTCTCATTTGACAGCCGTTGGCTGCTGCGCCCATGAGCAGCGGTTCACAGACCGCTGCCGCCTGCTCGAACGCCCAAGCTAGAACGCTCCCCGCCGGGTCAGCACCGCGGGGATCGTCTTCAGCAGGATCGAGAGGTCCAGGAAGACCGACCACTGCTCCAGGTACAGGAAGTCCAGCCGGACGAGGTCGTCGAAGTCGAGCTCGGAGCGACCGGAGACCTGCCACAGCCCGGTGATCCCCGGCAGCACCAGGTAGCGCTTCTTGTGCCATTCCTCCAGCCGCTCGAAGTCCCGCATCGGCAGCGGCCGCGGCCCCACCAGCGACATCTCCCCGCGCACCACGTTGGCCAGCTGGGGCAGCTCGTCCAGCGAGAAGCGCCGCAGCACCCGGCCCACCCGCGTCAGCCGCGGGTCGTTGCGGATCTTGAATAGCGCCCCCGACTTCTCGTTGAGCGTCTCCAGGTCGCTCTGGACCTGGTCGGCGTGCTCACGCATCGTGCGAAACTTGAAGCAGGCGAACGGCCTTCCCGCCATCCCGGGGCGCACCGAGCGATAGATCACCGGCCCGCGGGAGCTCAGTTTGATCGCGCACGCGATCACCAGCAGCACGGGCGTTGCGAGGATCATGCCGATCGTCGCCAGCACCAGGTCGAAGGTCCGCTTGAGGGCGTAGTCGATCCCCTCGAACACGGGGGGGCGCAGCGTGAACAGCGGCACCGTCTGGCCGGGGACGAACTCGGCCCGGTTGATGAGGATCTCCATCGTCGACGGCGCGATGTTGACGGTCACGCCCCGCTGATGGCAGGTGTCTACCAGCTCCACCGCCTGCTCCTGGGGGAAGTCGGGGTCGGCGATGATCACCTCCTGTACCCGCTCGCGGGCGAGGATCTCCGGCAGCTCCCCGAGCTCGCCCAGTGAGCGCAGCCCGTTCTGGGGCCGCGGCGTCAGCGACACGTAGCCGACCAGCAGCACCTGGGTGCGCGCCCGGTCGGCGAGCGCGTGGGCGACCGCCTCCAGGTGCTTGCCCGAGCCCACCAGCAGCGCCCGGCGCTCGTAGCCGGCCTGCTTGAGCAGCCAGCCCGTCACGCGGAGGTGCAGCTCGCGCAGCGTGGCGATGTAGATCGTCCCGAACACGAGCGAGCCGTAGAAGATGAAGTAGCTGCTGAAGTGCTGGCCGCTGGCCAGCGCAAACACCAGGGCGATGACCGTCGCCTGGAACAGCGCGCCGGCGATCCGCCCCAGTCCCGGCCGGCGCGGCCGGTCGGAGTACAGGTCCACGCGCGCGAACATCAGCACCGTCACCATGTAGGCGAAGGGCAGCCAGGCCTTGGCCTCGTGCCAGCACGCGGACAGCGTGAACTCGGCCTGAACGGTCAGTTTCAGCCCCAGCGTGCTCATCAGCGCCCCGGCCACCCCGATCAGGTCGAGAATCAGCAGCGAAACCACCCGCGCGACGCGCCGCAGCGTCTCCAGGCGCAGCAGGAACGACAGCATTGGCGAGCGCTTGCGCCGCACGTCGCGGGCCGGCAGGCCGTCGGGCACGGATCCGTCAAACGTCCCGTCCGTGCGGTCGCGAGTGGCCTCTCTCTGTTCCGGTGTCACTTAGGTCTGGGTCCTCCCAAACCTAGGAACGAGATCTCGCCATCTAAGTTACGGGGTAGGTCGGCTCCGAGCGGGGACTGCCCACCCGGCGTCATGGCTGCTACTGCGGGACTCCCACGAGCGCCTCGACGCCGGCGTGCTCGATCGTCCGCCGCAGGCCCTCCCGCAGGTCGATCTCCGGCTCCCAGCCCAAGATCTCCCGGGCCAGCGCGATGTCCGGCTGGCGCACCTGCGGGTCGTCGGTGGGAAGCGCCTCGAACACGATCTCCGAGCGTGAGCCGGTGACCTCGACTACCGCCTTGGCCAGCTCCAGCAGGGTGAACTCGTTCGGATTGCCGATGTTGACGGGGTTGTGGTGCCCCGATTCCGCCAGCGCGATGATCCCGCGGATCAGGTCGTCGACGTAGCAGAACGAGCGCGTCTGGGAGCCGTCGCCGAAGACCGTGATGGGGCGGTCCTGGAGCGCCTGGCGCAGGAAGGTGGGGATCGCGCGGCCGTCGTGGGGGCGCATCTTCGGCCCGAAGGTGTTGAAGATCCTTACGATCGCGGTGTCGACGCCCTGCTGGCGGTGATAGGCCATCGTCAGGGCCTCGGCGTAACGCTTGGCCTCGTCGTAGACGCCGCGGGGGCCGATCGGGTTCACGTGGCCCCAGTAGCTCTCTGGCTGCGGGTGGACCTGCGGATCGCCGTAGACCTCGCTGGTGGAGGCGGTCAGGAAGCGGGCCCGGTGCTTCTTGGCCAGGCCGAGGGTGTGGTGGGTGCCGTAGGAGCCGACCTTCAGCGTGTGCAGGGGCAGGCGCAGGTAGTCGATCGGTGAGGCGGGCGAGGCGAGGTGGTAGACGAAGTCGATCGTCTCCTCGACGAAGTAGGGCTCGATGATGTCGATGTTGCGGTGGACGAAGTCGTGGCTGCGGATGTGCTCGATGTTGGCCAGCGAGCCCGTCTCGAGGTTGTCGATGCAGATGACGCGGTGGCCGCGGCGCAGCAGCTCGTCGCACAGATGCGAGCCGAGAAATCCGGCTCCGCCGGTGACCAGGCAGGTTGGCACCCCGAGGAATCTAGCGGGGACGCCGTCGTCAAGGGGCGAGGCTGTCCGCAGCGGCGCGGCGTAGCACGTGCACGTCCCCGCGGCGGATCAGCACCCGCTCGGAGTCCAGGTGCTCCAGCAGCGCTTGCGCGAACTTTCTTGACGTGGCCAACTCGTCCCGAACCTGGGCCAAGGTCACCTGACCCGCACCGGCCAGCGCCAGCGCCAGCACCTGCTCCCGTCCGCGGTCCAGGGCCTCGGGGTGGTAGTGCAGCGTTCTCGACACCCGCACCGCGCGCCCCGCCCTTCGCAGAGCCGCCAGGTCAGCCGGGTCAAGCTCTGCGTCGGGCGGCGGCTCCAGCCCGGCTTCTTTGAGCCGCTGCTCCAGGGCCAGGGCTGTGGGCGTCAGGGGCTCTGGCTGGCGCTCCGGCCGCGGGGCCAGGGGGCGCTGCGACATCGACCGGTGCGGGTATCGGACCCGGGACGCGGGACTCGCGTGAGCATGAGCAGGTCCCACGTTCGGGTCCGTCGCCCGTGCCGTCAGCCAGGCCAAGATGTCCCGGCTCGGACCGTGCTTACGTGGCCTCGGATCGAGCACGCGGCCGCCCCCGAGCGTGTCCGGCGGCGATATCCGGCGGATCACGAGGCGGTCGCCGAAGGCGGCGATCAGCGGCTGCTCCAGGCGCACCTGCCAGAAGCGCCCACCGAGCCAGGCGAGCCGGCCGGGCGCCTCACGCGTGCCGTGATGCACCTGCACCCGGTCGCCCGGGTCGGGCTCGCGCTCGGTGAGGAACTCCAGCTCGCAGTCGAGCAGGTACGCCGGGCGCAGCTCGGAGCCCGCGGCCACGACGACATCGCCCCGGCCGATCTGGCCGACGGCTATCCCGGCCAGGTTCAGGGCGACGCGCTGTCCGGCCGTTGCGCCCTCCACCGCCGCGTCATGGATCTGCACGGCGCGGACGCGCGACCGCAGTCCGTGCGGCAGGACCGTGACTTGATCGCCCCGCGCCACCGAGCCTGACCACAGCGTTCCCGTGACCACGGTGCCGGCGCCGCGGATGGAAAAGGCGCGGTCGACGTGCAGGCGCGCCGGCCCGGGAAGCTCGGCGCGGCTGGGGATCGCCGCCGCCGCCCGCTCCAGTGCCGCCCGCAGCTCCGCCAACCCCTGCTCGGTCCGGATCGAGACCGGGACCAGCTCGGCGCCCGGAAGCAGCTCGGCGGCCTCCAGCATGGCCTGCTGCGGGTCGGCCAGGTCGCTCTTGGTCACCGCCACCACCCCCTGCGTCACGCCCAGCGCCGCCAGCACGGCGGCGTGCTCGCGCGTCTGGGGCATCACCCCGTCGTCGGCGGCCACGGTCATCAGATGCAGGTCGATGCCGGTGGCGCCTGCCACCATCGTGCGAACGAAGCGCTCGTGGCCGGGAACGTCGATCACCGACAGGCGCCGGCCCGAGGGCAGCGCCAGGCTGGCGTAGCCGAGCTCGATCGAGATTCCGCGCGTGCGCTCCTGGGGCAGGCGGTCGGTGTCCACGCCCGTCAGGGCTCGGACCAGGGCCGTCTTGCCGTGGTCGATGTGGCCGGCGGTGCCCAGCGTGAGCGGCCCGTCGCTCATCGCCCCGCCAGTGCGCTCGCCACTGCCGCGCCGGCCACCGCCAGCTCGTCCGCGCCGAGCGTCCGCGGGTCCAGCAGCAGCCGCCCATCCTGCACCCGGGCGATCACGGGCGGATCGCCGTGCCGAAGCGCCGCCGCCAGGCCCTCGGGATCTGTCCCGGGCACCGCCACCGCCGGACCCTCCAGCTCCAGCAGCGGCATTGCGCCGCCGCCGACCCGGGCCACCGCGCGGACGAGCTCGCACCGCTCCCGCCCAATCGCCTCTCGCAGCGTCGCGGCTGCGCGCCCCAGCTGCTCCTCGCCGGCGCCGAGCATCGCCAGCACCGGGATCTCGCGGAGCGCCAGCTCCGGGTCGCGGTACAGCCGGAGCGTCGCCTCCAGCGCCGCCAGCGAGAGCTTGTCGATCCGCAGCGCCCGCGCCAGCGGATGCGCGGCGGCGGCGGCGATGGCCTCGCGACGGCCCACCAGCAGCCCGGCCTGCGGTCCGCCCATCAGCTTGTCCGCCGAGGCGCAGGTGATCGCCGCCCCGGCCGCGACCGAGCCGCGCAGGTCCGGCTCGTCCCGGTACAGCGGGCCGGAGGCCAGCACCCCGGAGCCGACGTCGTCGATCACCGGCACCCCCAGAGCGCACAGCGCCTCTACCGGCACGTCCGCCACGAAGCCCACGGCGCGGAAGTTGGAGGGGTGCACCCGGAGGATCGCGCCGACCTCCGCCTCGGGGGAGGACAGCGCGCGCCCGTAGTCCTCCACGCGGGTGCGGTTGGTCGTGCCGACCTCGATCAGCCGGGCCCCCGACTGCGCCACCACCTCGGGGATGCGGAAGCCGCCGCCGATCTCCACCAGCTGCCCGCGGGACACGACGACGCCACGGCGGGACCCCGCCAGTGCCGCCACCGCCAGCAGCACCGCGCCGGCGCCATTACCCACCACCAGCGCCGCCTGGGCGCCGGTCAGCTCCCGCAGCAGTCCTTCCACGTGGGCCTGTCGGCTCCCACGACCACCATGACGCAGGTCGAGCTCCAGATTGCAGTAGCCCGCGGCCGTGCGCGCCACCGCCTCCTGCGCCGCACGGGCCAACGGCGCCCGCCCCAGGTTGGTGTGCACGATCACGCCGGTGGCGTTCAGCGCCCGGCGGAGCGTTGGCCGCTCCAGGTCCTCCAGCAGCTCCTGGGCGCGGGCGGCCAGCGGGCCGTCTCCCTGGCCCCCAGCCCGCAGTACGGCGCGGTGCTCCTGAATCGCCTGGCGCGCCGCGGCCACCGCCAGCGCGTGCGGCGCACCATCAGCCTCCAGCGCGCTGGCCAGCTCGTGCACGGGGGGAAGCGAGCTCAGCTCGGCGTGGTCCCCGTCACCCACTCGCCCTCCTCCCGCTTCCAGATCGGGACCCGTGCCTTGATCGCGTCGATGATCTCCCGCGCTCCCGCGAACGCCGCGCCGCGGTGCGCTGCCGAGGCGGCCACCGTCACCGAGGCCTCCGAGAGCGGGACGCGCCCGATGCGGTGCTCGGCCGCCGCGGCGCAGAGCCCGTGGCGCGCGATCGCCGCGGCGACGATCTCGGTGATCTGCTCGTGGGCCATCGGCGCGTAGGCCTCGTAGTCCAGCTCGGCGACCTGGCGCGTCACTCCGGAGAAGGTGACGATCGCCCCGGCTCGGGGGTCGCGGACCAGCTCCGCCAACCGATCGAGTCCGAGCGGCTCCGGCGTCACCCGCACGTGGATCGTGTCCACGGCCCCGCCGGAGACGGGCGGGATCAGCGCCAGCTCGTCCTCGCGATGCAGGGGGACGTCGGCCCCCGCGTACTCCCGGTTGACGGCCATGACCACGGGAACTCCGACGGTCACCTCACCCAGTCGCGCCAGCGCGTCGGCTACCCGTGCCCCCTCGGGCAGCTCCAACGTCACCTCGGGGGTCCCCGCACGCTCCCGCAGGATCGCGAACAGACGCACCCGGACGAGCATCCTCACAGGCTAACCGCAACCCCTGAGGCTTCCAGACGTTCTGACTCTCGACCCTTCGTCACGCAAATGAGGAGGCATAGATGCGAGAGCTGCGCAGGGCGCTGGCGCCCATAGCCGTGCTGGCCTTCTTCGCCGTTGCCGGGGCGGGCGCGGCGGCACCGGCCCCGCCGTCGGTGAGCACCGCGGCGGCCACCGCCACCACGAGCTCCGGCACCACCCTGAACGGGACCGTCAACCCCAATGCAGAGCAGACCCAGTACGCGTTTCAATATGGGCCGACCGTGGGCTACGGGCACGAGACACCGGTGACATCGGCCGGTGCCGGCACCACTCCCGCCGCGCTCAGCGCCACCCTCGGCTCGCTCGCCTCGGGCAGCACCTACCACTTCCGCATCATCGCCGTCAGCTCGGCCGGGACCTCGGTGGGAGACGACCTCACGTTCGCCACCTCGGGAACCGCGCCCGGCCCCAGCGCCCCGCCCAGCGCCACCACCGGACCGGCCTCGGGCGTCGGGCAGGCGAGAGCCACCCTCAGCGGCAGCGTAAACCCCAACGGTCAGGCCGCGAGCCACGTGTTCGAGTACGGGCCGACCACCAACCTCGGCTTTCAGACCGCGCCCGTGAATGCCGGCTCCGGCACCGCTGCGGTGGCGGCCAGGGCCGTGATCGCGGACCTGCAACCGGGCACCACCTACCACTTTCGCCTGGTGGCCACCGGCGCCGGCGGCACCGCCCTGGGCGTGCAGCAGACGTTCACCACCACGACGCCCCCGGCCGTGAGCACCGGCAGCGCCACCTCGGTGAGCAGCACCGCCGCCACGGTCAACGCGACGATCGACCCGCTGGGACTCTCGACTCACTACGAGTTCCAGTTCGGGCCCACGCCCTTCTACGGCCTGATCACTCCGCCTGGCAGTATCGGCTCGGGCGTCGGCGCGGTGGCGGTGCACCAGACGCTCACGGATCTGGCCCCGGGCACCACCTATCACTACCGGATCTACGCCCAGAGCGCGGGCGGCACCTCCCTGGGGATCGACCGTACGTTCACCACCGCGGGTGGGCCGGTCGTGAGCTCGCACGTCGCGGTGCTCGGACGGATGGGCTACGTCTCCTCCCGCGGGGGATTCGTCGGCGTGGTGCTGGGCTGCTTCGGCGGCCAGGCGCGCTGCACCGGCCGCTTCACGATCATGCGCGGGCGCCGGATCCTCGCCCAGCGCAACTTCAGCCTGGCCACTGAGGGCGGCGGCTTTCAGAACGTGAAGCTGACCCGCCAGGGCCAGCCGGCCCTGTTTCGCAGCTACCACGGACCGGTCGCTGTGCGCCTGAATGTCCTGACGAGCACCGGCCAGAGGATCTCGCGGGGCTTGCACCTGGCGCGCTGGTTCTAATCATGGGCCGAACGAGGACCCAGCGGCGCTCGCGCCAGCGGGGTAAGCTCCCCTCTGCGATGGCCACCGCGGACGAGCACCGCACGATCGCCCCGATCGTCGGCCCCGACGATGCCCGGCGCTTCACCGACTCCGGGATCGAGATCCGGGCCCTCTACGGGGAGCCGGATCTGCCCGAGGGCTTGCCCGAGCGGCTCGGGGAGCCCGGCGAGTACCCCTACGCGCGCGGCGTGCACCGCGACATGTACCGCAAGCAGCTCTGGACGATGCGCCAGTACGCGGGCTACGCCAGCGCCAAGGAGTCCAACGAGCGCTACCGCTACCTGCTGGAGCACGGCTCCACCGGGCTCTCGATGGCCTTCGACCTGCCCACGCAGCTCGGGCTCGACTCCGACGATCCGCGCTGCCTGGGCGAGGTGGGGCGCACCGGGGTGGCGATCGACACGATCGACGACATGCGCACCGCCTTCGACGACATTCCGCTGGACAAGGTCTCGACCTCGATGACGATCAACGCTCCGGCGAGCGTGCTGCTGCTGCTCTACGAGCTGGTGGGCGAGGAGCAGGGCGTGCCCGCCGAGCAGCTCCGCGGCACCACCCAGAACGACATCCTCAAGGAGTACATCGCCCGCGGGAACTTCATCTATCCCCCCGAGGGGGCGATCCGCCTAACCACCGACCTGTTCGCCTACTGCAACGAGCGGGTGCCGAAGTGGAACACGATCTCCATCAGCGGCTACCACTTCCGGGAGAAGGGGTGCTCGGCGGTGCAGGAGGTGGCGTTCACCCTGGCCAACGGGATCGCCTACGTGCAGGCCGCCCTCGACGCCGGTCTGGAGATCGACCGCTTCGCGCCGCGGCTGGCGTTCTTCTTCAACGGCCACAACCACGTCTTCCAGGAGGTGGCGAAGTTCCGCGCCGCGCGGAAGATGTGGGCGGAGATCATGCGGGAGCGCTTCGGCGCCCAGGACGAGCGATCCTGGCGACTTCGCTTCCACACCCAGACCGGCGGTGTGACCCTCACCGCCCAGCAGCCGGAGAACAACATCGTGCGCGTGGCGCTGCAGGGCTTCGCCGCGGTCTGCGGCGGGACCCAGTCGCTGCACACCAACGGCTTCGACGAGGCGCTGGCGCTGCCCACCGAGCGCGCGGCCAAGATCGCGCTGCGCACCCAGCAGATCATCGGCCACGAGTCGGGGGCGGCGGACACCGTGGATCCGTTCGCGGGGTCGTACTTCATCGAGGCGCTCACCGAGGAGATCGAGACCAGCGCGCGCGGGCTGATCGCCAAGGTCGATGAGCTCGGCGGCTCGGTCGGAGCGATCGACTTCGTCAAGGCCGAGATCGAGGAGTCGGCGTTCGGCTACCACGAGCGCTACCGGATCGGCCAGGACATCGTCGTCGGGGTCAACACGTTCGTCGAGGACACGCCCGAGGTTCCGGACACCCTGCGCGTCGATCCCGAGTCCGAGGGCCAGCAGCTGGAGCGGTTGCGCTTGTTCAAGGACGACCGTGACCAGGAGCTGGTCAAGCGGCGCCTGGAGGAGATCCGCGATGCCTCCCGGGGCAGCGATAACCTCCTGCCGGTGCTCAGGCAGGGCCTGAAGGACCGGTGCTCGATGGGCGAGGTGTGCGGGGCGATGAAGGACGTCTTCGGCGAGTACCGGCCCACCTTCTAGGTGCTCGCTCCCGCCGCCAGCGCCTCCGAGGCGATTCTCGCCATCCACATCGTGGCGGTCATGGTGGCCTTCGGCGTCACCTTCACCTATCCCGTCTTCGCCCTGATCGGCAATCGCGATCGTCACTCGATGCCGACGCTGCATCGCCTCCAGCAGGCCATCGGCCGGTTCGTGATCAACCCCGGTCTGCTCGTGATCCTGCTCGCGGGGATCTATCTCGCCTCCCACGACCATCAGTGGAGCGCCTTCTATGTGCAGTGGGGGCTGGCTGCGGTGGTCGTGCTCGGCGGGCTGGAGGGTGCCGTGGTGACCCGTGGCGAGGGGCGACTGGCCGAGCTCGCGGCACGGGACCTCGCCGCCGCCGGGGCCGGCGAGGTGGCCTGGAGCGAGGAGTACGGCGCGCTCCGTCGCCGCATCGGGGCGATCGGCGCGCTGATGGACCTGATCGTCGTGCTGACGATCTTCTTCATGGCGCTGCGCCTGGGCGGAAGCTGACTGCGGGCGTAGCCCGGCTGCAACCACGTCACCCACGGCCATTTGCCGGAGGCGTGTCGTGTTGTTCAGCGGTGGGATGAACTACTCGACAACAAGATCCAACCTCGACAGGATTGTCGAGTTATTCAGGGGCGAGCTCGCTCCGCGGCTGCCGGATGCGACGTCAGGGGTCGGGATCTTGCAACTGTGACGCCCGCGGCAGGAGACGCGGGCGCGGGCGGCGAAAGTCGGGACATGCCAGAGCACGAGGCAAGCCGGACCCTGGTGAAGTCACCGCCTGAGCTGTGGGCCGAGTGCAGCGACGCTGCGTCTCTGGCCAGGCACCTCGGAGGGTTTGGTGAGATCCGCATCACGAGGCTCGAGCCGGAGACCGCCGTCGCCTGGGAGGGCGAGCATGTGCGCGGCACGGTGCGGCTCGAGCCCTCGGGGTGGGGAACGAAGGTGACTTTGAGCGCGGAGCCGCCCGCTCACGCCGCGGTGCCTGCGAGAGGCCACGCGCCCGCGGGCGAGCCGCAGCGCCCCGGCTGGATCGTTCGGCTCCTGGGCCGGTTGGTGCCGTTCTCCCGGCCGGAGACCGCGCCGGCAGTTCCCCAGGCCCAGCCGCAGGCCGAGCCCCAGAGCAGCAGTGCAGAGGTTCTGGCCGGAGTGCTCGACAGCCTTGGGCAGGCCCACCGCCGGCCCTTCTCCCGCAACTGAGGAGCGGCTGAGCGACACCGGCGCCGTGGTCCCTCGGCGGCAGCCGGTGGGCACAAGTACACTCGCTCGCCGCCATGCGCGACAAGGCTCCCGAGACCTACGAAGAGAAGCTCGCCCAGCTCCAGGAGCTGCGTGACGAGGCGGTCCACGCGGGCTTGCAGGCCGCCGTGGAGAAGCAGCACGAGAGGGGCAAGTACACCGCGCGCGAGCGCATCGAGAAGCTGCTCGATCCCGGCTCCTTCCAGGAGCTCGACACGTTCGTGCGCCACCGCACGATTGACTTCGAGATGCAGAAGAACCGTCCGTGGGGCGATGCCGTGGTCACCGGGCACGGGACGATCGACGGCCGGCGCGTGTGCGTGTTCTCTCAGGACTTCACGGTCTTCGGCGGCTCCCTGGGTGAGGTCATGGGGGAGAAGATGTGCAAGGTGATGGATCTGGCCGCCAAGATCGGCTGCCCGGTGATCGGGATCAACGACTCCGGGGGCGCGCGCATCCAGGAGGGGGTCGTCTCGCTCGGCGCCTACGGCGACGTGTTCGTGCGCAACGTCAAGTGCAGCGGGGTGATCCCGCAGATCAGCCTGATCATGGGCCCCTGCGCCGGCGGCGCCGTGTATTCGCCGGCCATCACCGACTTCATCTTCATGGTCAAGGAGACCTCGCACATGTTCATCACCGGACCCGACGTGATCAAGACCGTCACCGGCGAGGAGGTCGACTTCGAGTCGCTGGGCGGCGCGATGGCCCACAACTCCAAGTCCGGCGTGGCGCACTTCGCCTCCGAGGACGAGGACGCCTGCCTGGAGGATGCGCGCTACCTGTTCTCGTTTTTGCCCCAGAACAACCTGGAGATCCCGCCACGGGTCCAGCCCACCGACGATCCGCTGCGGATGGCGGCCGAGCTGGACACGGTCGTGCCCGACAATCCCAACAAGCCCTACGACATGCGTGACGTCGTGCGCCTGATTATCGATGACGGCGAGTTCTTCGAGGTCCACGAGCACCACGCCCGCAACATCATCTGCGGCTTCGCGCGGCTGAACGGCTACTCGGTGGGGATCGTCGGCAACCAGCCCGCGCAGATGGCCGGCGTGCTGGACATCGACTCCTCGGCCAAGGGCGCGCGGTTCGTGCGCACCTGCGACGCCTTCAACATTCCGCTGATCACCTTCACAGACGTTCCGGGCTTCCTGCCCGGCACCGCCCAGGAGTGGGGCGGGATCATCCGTCACGGGGCGAAGCTGCTCTACGCCTATTCCGAGGCCACGGTGCCGAAGATCACGATCATCACCCGCAAGGCCTATGGCGGCGCCTACGACGTGATGGCCTCAAAGCACATGCTGGCCGACTTCAATTTCGCCTGGCCCACCGCCGAGGTCGCGGTGATGGGGCCCGAGGGCGCGGTCAACATCATCTACCGCCGTGACATCCAGGCCTCGCCGACGCCCGACGAGCGCCGCCAGAAGCTGATCACCGACTACAAGGCCCACTTCGCCACCCCCTATGCGGCCGCCGAGCGAGGCTACATCGACGACGTGATCGTCCCCCACGAGACGCGCCCGAAGATCATCACGGCGCTGGAGACGCTCCAGACCAAGCGCGAGCCGGGCCCCAAGCGCAAGCACGGCAACATCCCGCTGTAGGCGCTCCCGGGGACGTGGTCGAGAAACGTCGAAATACGAGACGGTTCTCGACCCATGATGTTCGCAATCTCGCGCACCACGTCCAGGGAAGCGTTATCTCACAGGCGCAGCGTCTGCGCCTCCACGGCGCCGGCGCGCCAGGCCTCCAGCGCCGCCCCGGCCACCGCGAGATCCTGTATCGCCAGGCCGGTGGAATCGAACAGCGTCACCGCCTCTTCCCCGGGGCGCCCCGGCGCCTCCCCCGCCAGCACCGCTCCGAGCTCGGTCACGTGGGAGCGATCCACCAGGCCTGCGCTGATCGCGCCGGTGAGCTCGCCCCCGTGGGAGGCCTGCTCCCACTCGTCGCAGAAGAGGGCGCAGGAGGCGACCGCGCCGACTGTCGCCTCGGCCTTGCCGGGCCCGTCGGCGCCAAGCATGTTCAGGTGCAGCCCCGGCCGCAGGTCGGCGTCGTCGAGCACCACCTCGCCCCCGGGCGTGACGCAGCAGACGATCTCGCAGCCCAGCGCCTCCTCGCGGCGGCCCGCGCGCCAGCCGAGCTCCTGCGCCACCGCTGCGGCTGCCTCCGGCCGGCGGTCGAAGCAGACGCCGGGGCCATAGCC
>JALYYW010000124.1 GCA_030946085.1 Actinomycetota bacterium | reverse complement strand
ACGCACGCGCGGAGCAAGCCGAGCAGCACGCCCAAGCACCCAACCAGGAACTCACCGCCGCCCAACAGCAGCTGCAACAGCTGACCGGGGAGCTCGCCGCCGTCCACGCCGCTCGGCTGGATACCGAGGCGGCGCTGCTGGAGCGTCTCGGACTCGCGGAGGCCGTTCGCGATGACGCCGAGCGGGCCTCGGAGACGCTCCAGCAGGAGTTGGAGCAAACCGACGCGGAGCTGGAGCAGGCGGAGCGACGCCTGGCCACGCTGGCCGGGCAGCTCAGCGAGACTCGCATGCAGTACGAGCGTCGCGCGCAGGCGCTGTCACGCGACGCCGCCGCAGAGCAGGAGATCGCCGAACGAGTGGCGGAGCTGGAGGGTGAGCGGGAGTCGGCGCAGGCTCGCCTCGCAGAGCTTGAGCAGGAGCGCGACCAGGCGTGGGTGCGTGCCGGTGAGGTCGCCACGGACCTTCGACGTGAGGCAGAGGCCCGTGAGCAGGCCGAAGCCAGGACGCAGGCGCTTCAGACCGAGCACGAGCAGCTCGCGCGGCAGGTTCCCGAGCTGCAGGATGAGCTGGATGCGGTGCGCGGGCAGGCCCAGGGCCTTGGTGACCGCCACGCCGACGCGCAGGAACGGGCAGTCGCGCTGGAGGCGGAGCTGGAGCTGCTTCGCTCAGAGCTGGCGCGCGTTCATGACGAGCACCACCGGGCGCAGGACGAGGCCGCCCGGGCAGCGGAGCGACACGCGCAGTCGACCGGCGCGCACGAGCAGGCCGAAGCGCGTCTGGCGCAGCTGCAGGCCGCCCATGACCAGCTGCACGGGCAGGTTCCGGAGCTGCTGGAGCAACTCGGACTCAGTCGTGCCGCCCGTCTGGAGGCCGAGCGGACCGTCGAGCGACTGCGCAGCGAGTTCGCCACCGTTGCAAGTCTGATCGGCGAGCTGGAGGAGTCGCAGGCGCGAGTGGATGGGCTGGCGGAGGTGGTGCGGGCGGAGTCCGGCAAGCGGGAGCAGCTCGAGGGGGAGCTGGACGAGGCGCACGCTGCCCGACTGCAGGCCGAAGCCGATGTCGTTCGCATCCGCGAGCAGCTGGGGCAGCGGGAGGCGGAGGTGCACCAGTGGGAGAAGGATCTGAGCCGTGCGGCACAGGAGCGCCTCCGAGAGGTGTCGAGGCTCGCAGCGGAGCGGGACGGTCTGCGGGCGCGGGCGGACGATCGCGACCGACTCGCAGCCCGGCTGGAGACGGCTCACGAGGAGCTCCTGGCCGCGCAGGCCGCCCGACGGGAGGCCGAGGCCGAGCTGGGGCGGCTGGAGCAGGATCTTACGCAAGGCCAGGATCGTCTATCCGCGCTCGAACGGGAGCTGGCCCGGCGGCGTCAGGAGGCGCAGGCACGGGCGCAGCGGGCCCAAGAGCTGGAGCACGCCCGGGGAGAGAGCGAACGGCGAGCGGAGCAGGCGGCCCGGCAGAGCGAGCAGGCGGCCGTCGAGATCGAGCAGGAGCACGAACACTATCGCCAGGCAACTGCCGCAGCCGAAGTGGCCCAGGATGATGCGGCGCGGGCTCGCGAGCAGGTACGAATGGCGCAGGACGAGCTGGAGCGGGCGCTGGCCGAGCGGGACGAGCTGCGCGGAGCGCTGTCTCAGACGCGTGAGGAGGTCCAGCGAGCGCGTCAGGACGCCGCCCAGGCGCGTCAGGATGCCGACGCCACCCGGCGGGAGGCAGAGCGCGCGGCGAAGCTGGAGGCAATCGCCGCGGCCGCCGAGGCACAGGCTCGCACCGAAGCGCGGGCAGCGATCGACGCCGCTCGCGACCCTGGCAAGTCACCGCGCCACAGCGGGGGCACAGGAGGAGCGCAGCTGACGCAGATGGCTCGCTCACTTTCGAAGCCCGCAGGAACGACGCCGAGGCGTCTCGCCGGAACCGACGCGTCCGGCGTGAGCGCCCCGTCAATCCGCGGCCACCTCCCGTCGCTCTCGCCCGAGGCGCTCCTCGGGATCCTCCTGCTGGTGCTGGGGCTCGTGGTGGCCACGCTGATCCTGACGGACGCGATCAGGCTCGGCTCGGCTCCCTAGCCTCGACTCACCGTCCCGGCAGGGGCGTGGCGGTGGCCGAGCTCTGCGGCGGGGTTCCCCGAAGTTCGGTGCCCGCCGCGATGCTCCGGGCAGTCTGGGCGGGGGAGCCTCCTAGGGGATCGAGGGCCAGGGCTCGGTTGGCGGCGCGCGCGGCCTGCGGTATGTCACGGAGCACGATCTCGGCGTAGCTCAGGTTGGCCCACGCCTGCGTGTCGCTGGGGTCGCGGCTGACGGCCTGCAGCAGGAGGACCCGGGCCCGGCTCGCCCGACCGCTGCGCAGCGCGACCGTCGCCTGCACCTCCAACCCGCTGTCGGAGAGGGGATCGAGATCGCCGGCCAGCGCCGCCCAGCCGAAGGCACGGTGGAGCGCCGCGGGGGAGCTCTCAGCCGCAGCGAGGACCGCTGAGGCGGCTTTGCTGGCCGCGAGGCTCGGCAGCACCGAGGACAGCGCAAAGGCACAGAGGGCCGCGGCGGTGAGCGCCAGCGCCGCCGTCCGCACCCAGGGGCCTCCGCCAGGCGGCGGGCGCAGACCGGTATGGGAAGTGGCGACCCCCCCGCGGCCCGCGGCGCCGGCGAGGAGCCCCAGGAACAGCATCGCCGGAAGCGTGACTCCCGGTATGTCCCAGTCCCAGTCGTAGAGGGAGTGGAAGGCGTAGCCGGCGGCGGCGGCCAACATCGCGGCGGTCAGCATCCGCCGAGCACCCCGCGGGCCGCTCCGTATTCCGCGGGCACCGGCGACGAGCAGCAGCACGAGTGCCGAGATGCCCAGTGCGGCTCCGACCACGCCGGTCTCGGCCAGCCACTGCAGGGGCAGGCTGTGCGGCTGCTTGACCGACAGGGTGTCACGGCGGTAGAGGAGGTGAACCACCGGAAACGATCCCGCTCCCCAACCCTGCAGCGGTCGATCAGCGAAGGCTCCGGCGGCCTCCTTCCACCACACCCACCGGTTCTCCGAATCGACCGAGAGCAGCCGGTGCGGGTCCTGGACGCCGGCGCCGTGAGTGGTGGTGAACGAGCGCCATGCGTGCGATACGGTGCCGCCGAGCCCGCGGCTCGAGAGCCCTACCGCCAGCAGCGCGGTCACGACTGCGAGCGCGACGGCGCCCTGCAGCAGGCGGGTGAGCCGCCGCAGCGCCTCGGGATCCGGCCGCACCCGTGGCTCAGTCCGGTGCAGCCAGCGGGCACCGAGAACCAACGCCAGCGATGAGGCGAGCAGGATCCCCAGCAGCAGGAGCCCGGCGGTCTCCCGCCGTCCGAGCGAGACGTCGGCGGCGGTGAGCGCGTGGCTCGTCAGGCCGAAGATCAGCGGCGGGACGGTCGCCACCACCACCACTGCGAGCCACATCAGGCATCGCAGCCAGGACCCGGCGAGCCAGAAGACGACGATCATGACCACCACCAGCGCCAGCACGCCGCCACGGGAGAGGGTGAGCCCCAGCGTCAGCAGCATCAGCTGCAGGGCGAGGGTCGCTGTCAGGCGCAGCCTCGGCGTGACGCTCCGTTCCGTCGCCAGCCCGAGCGCCAGCGGCGCGGCGAGCGTCAGCAGCAGCGCCAGCGCGTTCCAATAGCCCAGCGGCTCCGCCAGGCGCGGGAGTGAAGCGGTCTGGTTGAGGTCGAACAGGCCGGCTACGTGAAGCCCCGGCAGGAGCTTCTGCCCGAGGGCGTAAATCGTGACCGCGAGCGTAACTACCAGGAAGCCGACCCCGATCCTCGCCGGGGCACGCGGTGACCAGGCACCGCAAGCGATACCCAGGATCAGCATCAGCAGGTATCCGACGGTGCGATTGAGCTCGAGCCAGGTGGCGTCGGGATCGACGCTCCAGATCAAGCTCGCCCCGCTCCACACCGCAAAGGCGCCCAGCAGGCAGACGCCTGCGAGCGCCAGTCGCGGCACGCCGATGCGCATGGTCCCGCTCCACAGCCAGGCAACCGCCACCAGCGCGGCCAGGGCCGCGAGCGCGACGTGGATCCTCGCCTGAGTCGCGATGCTCACGGCACCGTGCGCGAACGCCGCCACGAGCAGCAGGCCCAGAAGCGCGAGGATCACCAATCCGCAGGCGCTGGGAAGCCGCGTCGCCGCCCGCGCGGACGGGCTCGGGACTCGCGCGGCGCGAAGATGGAATGGCTGAGCCGTGCTCATCGGCGGCGAAGCTAGCAGGGGTAAAATGGGTTCTCGCCGTTGCCTGTCCCGGGCATCTCCAGGCCCCGCCGGGCGATCCGCCTTCCGTCCGGGCGGTCGGGCAGGATCCGCCGTCCAGCTCGCCATCCGGGCCGGGGCCAGGACAGCCGACGCGAACGGAACAACGAGAGGAGCAGGACGGCATGGAGCACACCCCGCAGACCCAACTCACCCCCCCCGATCAGGCGGGAGACGGACTCTCGATCCGTCGCCGCTTCACCACCGAGGGGGAGCATCCGTTCGATGCCATCGAGTGGGAGCCGCGGGCCGCGCGCATCGGCCACGGCGACAAGGTCTCCTTTGAGCAGCGCGATGTCGAGTTCCCGCGGAGCTGGTCGCAGAACGCGACCAACATCGTGGCCCAGAAGTACTTCCGCGGACAGGTCGGCTCTCCGGCACGGGAGCGCTCGGTCAAGCAGATGATCAGCCGGGTGGCGGGAACGATCGCCAACTGGGGGCGCGAGCGGGGCTACTTCGCGACCCAGCAGGACGGTGACGCCTTCGAGGCAGAGCTCATCCACATCCTGTTGCACCAGATGGCGGCCTTCAACTCCCCGGTGTGGTTCAACGTCGGCTGGCATCCGGTCGGCGATCCGAAGATGCAGGCCAGCGCCTGCTTCATCCTCTCCGCAGAGGACAGCATGGAATCGATCCTGGAGTGGAACACCAAAGAGGGGATCATCTTCCGCGGCGGCTCGGGATCGGGCATCAATCTTTCGAAGATCCGCGGTTCGATGGAGCCGCTCAGCCGCGGCGGCACCGCCTCCGGGCCCGTCTCGTTCATGCGCGGCGCGGACGCATGGGCGGGCTCGATCAAGTCCGGCGGCGGCACCCGTCGCGCCGCCAAGATGGTCGTGCTCGACATCGACCACCCCGACATCCGCGAGTTCATCTGGTGCAAGGCCAAGGAGGAGGACAAGGCCGCTGCGCTACGGGACGCCGGCTTTGACATGTCGATCGACGGTGACGGGTTCCACTCGATCCAGTACCAGAACGCCAACAACTCGGTGCGGGTCACCGACGAGTTCATGCGGGCGGTCGAGAACGACGCCGACTGGCGCCTGATCGGCCGCGCCAGCGGCGAGCCGATCGGGGAGCCGGTCCCGGCTCGTCAGCTGATGAGCGAGATCGCCGAGGCCGCCTGGCGCTGCGCCGACCCCGGCGTCCAGTACGACACGACGATCAACCAGTGGCACACGTCGCCGAACTCCGGGCGGATCAACGCGTCTAACCCGTGCTTTCCGGCCGATGCCAAGGTGCACACAACCAAGGGGCTGCTGCCGATCTCCGAGCTTATCGAGCGCGGCGAGGCTGGCGAGAAGGTCCGCGTCTACACCCACCGCGTGACCGCCGAGATGGCCGGGACGGGAGTCGTTGCCACTCAGCCGATCGCGTTCATGCGCAACGGCGTCAGTCGTATCGTGCGGCTGCGGTTCACCAACGGGGCGCGGTTGCGCTGCACTCCGAACCACAGGATCTGGACGCTCAACCGTGGCTACGTCCGGGCCGAGGAGCTGACCGAGCGGGACGAGGTGATGCTGAACGACAGCCCAACGCCGGCGACGGACTCGAGCTGGGCACTCCCGATCAAGATTGCTGCCGCGGCCAAGTCTTTCAGCCGCGGTGCAAACGTCACGCTCCAAGAGCTGCCCGATCGGTGGAGCGAGGGGCTGGGAGAGCTCACCGGCCACCTCATCGGTGATGGCTGGCTCACCGATGTCCAGACCGGCTGGGTCTACGGCGGCGATGACGTCGAGGACGGTCTCTCGGGAGCACACGAGGGAATGATTCGGGAGTTGGTCGGAAACGTCTCACGACAGGAGATGAGCAACGGGACCGTGCAGCTTCGGGTCGGCAGCGAGGCAGTGCGCGAGCTGTTCCGGGGGCTCGGCGTCCGCAACGCGCGCGCGCATGAGAAGCGCGTGCCGCAGGCCATCTTCACAGCGCCGACGGAGACCCAGGCAGCTTTCCTCCGCGGCCTGTTCGGAGCGGATGGCTGCGTTTCGCGGGTCGAGTCCGGCAAGGCCAACCGCTACGTCGGGCTCGGAAGTCGAAGCGATGCGCTGCTACGTGATGTGCAGAGACTGCTGGGCACGTTTGGCATCCGCGGTCGCATCTTCGACGTCAGTGGCGGCGAGACTGTGCGCTTGTCCTACACGCGCGTGGACGGCACCGAGGTCCGCTACCAGTCCCGTCCGGGCTTCGACCTCCGGATCACGGGGACCGATCTGGAGCGCTTCGCTGGTGCAATCGGGTTCTCGACTCCCCGCAAGAACCGCGCCCTGGATGCGCTGCTCGGGGAGACGACCCGATACGCAACGAAGCCCTGCACCCGTCTCATCGCACGCGAGGACGACGGCCAGGAGCAGGTCTACAACCTCACTGAGCCGCTTCACCACTCCTACATGGTCGACGGCTTCGTCGTGGCCAATTGCTCCGAATATATGCACGTCGACGACTCGGCCTGCAACCTCGCGTCGTTGAACCTGATGAAGTTCCGCCGCGCCGACGGGACCCTCGACGTCGACTCCTTCAAGCACGCGGTCGACATCGTGCTCCTGGCCCAGGAGATCATCGTCTCCCCCTCGAGCTATCCCACCGAGCAGATCGCCGAAAACGCCCGCGCCTTCCGGCAGTTGGGACTCGGCTACGCCAACCTCGGCGCCTACTTGATGGCGGATGGAGTGCCCTACGACTCCGACGCCGGTCGCGGCACCGCCGCAGCGATCACCTCGCTGATGACTGGCCGCGCCTACCTCGGGTCGGCGCGGGTCGCGGCGGCGATGGGGCCCTATGACCGCTACGCCGAGAATCGGGACGCGCACAACGCCGTGATGCGAATGCACCGCGACGCGTCTTATGCCATCCCGGATGCGGCCTGCGTGGACGGCGAGCTACTGTCAGCTGCCCGTGCCTGCTGGGAGCAGACCGTCGCCGCCGGCGAGCAGCACGGCTACCGCAACGCCCAGGCCACGGTGCTGGCCCCCACGGGCACGATCTCGTTCCTGATGGACTGCGACACCACGGGAGTCGAGCCCGACTTCTCGCTGGTCAAGTTCAAGGAGCTGGTCGGTGGTGGGCAGATGACGATCGTCAACGGCACCGTGCCGCTGGCGCTCCAGACTCTCGGCTACAGCGATCAGCAGATCGAGCAGATCGAGGCACACATCAACGAGTACGGCACGATCATCGGGGCGCCGGGGCTGAGCGCGGAGCACCTGCCCGTGTTCGACGTGGCCGTGGGCGAGCGTGCGATCTCGCACATGGGCCATCTCAAGATGATGGGCGCGGTGCAGCCGTTCATCAGCGGCGCCATCTCCAAGACCGTCAACCTGCCCCAGACGGCGACGGTGGACGACATCGCCGACGCCTACCTGCAGGCGTGGAGGCTGGGCGTCAAGGCGCTGGCGATCTACCGCGACGGCTCCAAGACCGCGCAGGCGCTGCGCACGGACGCCCAGAAGGAGAAGGCGGTAGCGCACACATCGAGCGAGGCCGACATCGAGCGCGCCGTCGCCGACGCGCTGGCCCAGGCGCCGCCGAAGCGTCGCCGGATGCCGCGTGAGCGGCAGTCGATCACGCACAAGTTCTCGCTGGGCGGCCACGAGGGCTACATCACCGCCGGGATGTACGAGGATGGGACCATCGGCGAGATCTTCCTCACCGACATCGGCAAGGAGGGCTCAACCCTGCGTGGGATGATGAACTCGTTTGCCACCGCGATCTCCATCTCGCTGCAGTACGGAGTGCCACTGGAGACGCTGGTGCGCAAGTTCAGCTACATGCGCTTCGAGCCCGAGGGGATGACCACGAACCCGGAGATCCCCTTCGCCAAGTCGATGCCCGACTACATCATGCGCTGGCTGGCCTCGCGCTTCCTGGACGTCGACCTCCAGGAAGAGCTCGGCATCCTCACCCCCGCGGTGCGCGCCCGCAAGGCGGCCGAGGACGCGATGATCTCGCACGTCGGCGATACCGCCGGGCCCTCCCAGGCCGCCGAAGGTGGCCCGGAGCGCTCGGGCGGCAACGGCGGCAACGGCGGCAACGGCGGCGCAGGACGGCCGGCGACCTCCGCGCTCACCGATACTCCTCCGGTGCTTCCCGCCGTCGGTCGCGGCCTAGACCTCGGGCCGGCGTGCCAGCAGTGCGGAGGCATGATGCAGCGGACGGGCAGCTGCTACACCTGTGGCAGCTGCGGGTTCAACACCGGCTGCGGGTAGTAGTCTTTTCGGCCACCGCGCAGCTTGACGTGACGCAAGTGCGTGCGGCATACTCGCACTAGTGTGCCGTCCGGTTGATTCGTTGGCAGTAGCGTTTGATGCTGTCGAGAATTTGGTCGGCGGTCTTGACCCAGACGTAGGGGCGCGGGTTCTCGTTCCAGGTGTCGATCCAGCCGCGGATTTCGGCGTAGAGCTGGCGGACGGAGCGG
>JALYYW010000123.1 GCA_030946085.1 Actinomycetota bacterium | reverse complement strand
GGCCAGCGGGTCGGTGGCGAGCGCCGCCTGGCCCAGGACGTTTCCGGCGCCCGCGGCGGGCGGTCGCCCGATCTGCACTGCCCCTGACCACAAGCCGTTCTCGTAGGGGATCCCGAGTCGGCCGGCGAGCTGCCACCACAGGTCGATCACGCGCGGCAGCCCCGCCACCGGACCACCGCCGTGCCCGAAGTCCCGCTTGTAGGCGATCGTCGAGCGGTTGGCCCAGGTGATCCGTAGCGGCGCCATGTAGGTGAGGCCGCCCATCTCGGTGGCCGTCTGCCAGGTCAACCCGCCCAGCTCCGCGTAGGTGTCCGGATGCTGGAGCAGGTCGTCGCCACGCGCACCGGTGATGCCGGAGCTCGGGTCGCCGGGGCCACCGTACTCGCTGGCACCGACCCGTTGCCCCGTCCCGGGCGGCCCGAGGACGATCGAAGTCGCACCCGAGGACGAGGCCGAGCAGCCCTGCTGCCCGGCGAAGGCCCCGAGCAGCATCGTCAGCACCGCGGCGCCCACCCCGGCCGCCGCGACGCCGCCGACGAGCGCCGTCACCACGACGAGCATCTGGCGCGAGGGGCGTGATCGGGGGGGACTGGGCACGCCGGCAAGATAAGCCCGCGCAGCGCCCGGCAGCCCGGATTGACACAGTCATTTTGCATTTGCCGGGCCGCTAACGTTGGCGGTCATGCCGCGCATCCTCGACGTCGAGCAGGCGATGCTCCTACTGGAGCTGGAGGCGCCCTTCGACCCGCGGGCGGTCCAGCTCGCGCGCCGCCGGATGGCCAAGCGCTGGCACCCGGACATCGCGCCGACCGGACGCCAGCACGAGCATCAGCGCCACCTGCAGGCGATCAACGAGGCCGCGGACCAGCTCCAGAGCCTGGCCGAGTCCTCCCGCGGCGGCCGCGTCAGCCGGAACGCCGTCAAGGTCTCCGCCGCTGCCACGCGCCGGGCGCGCGAGGAGGCCGGGCGGCGCGCCTACGAGGAGGAGCAGCGCCGCCGGGCGCAGGAGCAGGACATAGCCACACACGACCCCTTCGGGGCGCGCGTCCCCGACCACTCCGTGGTCCACCGCTACGCGCGCTGCGTGTCCTATCCCGAGTGGGGCGTGGGCACCGTCAGCGGCATCTACTTCTCCGGCGATGGCGAGGACGTACAGCAGTGGGCCCGCGTGCAGTTCTCGGTCGGGATCAGGACGATACCGGCGGGCTCGCTGCAGTTCGTCGACTTCTCCAAGCCCGATCCCGGCGCTGATCGCGTCCAGCGCTTCATGACCGCCGCCCAGCATGCCCTAGCCGAGGGGAATCCCGGCCTGGCGGCGCAGCGACTGATCTACGCCCGCGACGCCGAGCCGGGAAACCCCACCGTTCTGAGGCTCCTCACGGCGGCGTTCTGGCAGGCCGGCAACCTGCCGGCGGCCGCCCGCGCGGTGCGCGACTGGGCTCGGGTGGAAACCGACAGGCCCACCCCCGAGCGATTCGCCTCCCGCATCTACGAGGACATGGGCGCAGTCGATCTGGCCGCCGAGGCCGCCGCTCGGGCGACGGCGCGCGCCCCTGCCGACGCCTCGGCCTGGGAGCGGCTCGGGCGGCTGAGGCTGAGGCTGATGGATCGAGCCCGGGCGGTCTCAGCGCTGGAGCGGGCGCGTTCGCTGCAGCCGAGCGTCGAAGGGCTGCTGGACCTGGCCCTGGCCTACCACCTCGCCGGCGATGTCGGCGCCGAGGTCTCCGCCGCCCACGCGGCGACCAGGATCGACGAACGCTCGCGGCCCGCGTGGTCGACGCTCGCCCACGCCCTGGCGCGCACCGACCGGCTGAGTGAGTGCATCGCCGCCTGCGAGCGGGCCCTGGCGCTGGGCAAGGACCCCGAGGTATCTCAGCTGCTGGCGCGGGTCCGGGAGCTCGGTCCGCGTGAGCTCTCGGAGGCCACCGCGGCGTAGAGACGCCGGAGCTCGTGTCTAGGGTGACGCGAGCGTGTCCTCACGCCCGCACTCCGGGCACGGCTCGCCCGTGCCCAGGCCGCGCCCGCCGCAGCGCGGGCAGTCCCCCACGTGATCCAGCACGCCCAGAAGCTCGCCCACGCGGCAGACGAGCAGCCGCTCCTCCTCCACCTCCGCCCACACTCCGGCCGCCGCCGGAAACACGACGTGGTCCCCCGGCTTGACCGGCATCCGCACGCCGACATGATCCCACCAGTCGAGCCCCGGGCCCACGGCGAGCACGATCCCGTGCTGGGGCGGCGGCTCGTCGTTTCCGGCGGGGACCACCAGTCCCGACCGCCGGACGCGGTCAGGATCGAGCTCCTTGATCACGACGCGGTCAAACAATGGGCGCAGCTGGTTTCTCATCCTCGCGTGACTATGGCACCCCGTCCGGGCCATCGCCTACCTTGCCCGCCGTGCGCCTGATCGTCGCCCGCTGCGAGGTTCGCTACTCCGGCCGCTTGGACGCGCTCCTGCCTGAGGCCCTGCGGCTGATCATCGTCAAGGCCGACGGCTCCGTGCTGGTGCACGCCGACGCCGGCGGCTACAAGCCGCTCAACTGGATGACTCCGCCGACGGTGATCGAGGAGTCCCCAGAGCTGATCGTGGTGCGCAAGCGCGCCGGCGCCTCGGAGGATCGGCTGGAGATCGAGTTGCGGGAGGTGCTCTCCGAGGTCACCCACGACATGGGCTCTCCCGACGAGCGTCTCGCCCTGGCCAAGGACGGCGTCGAGGCCCATCTCCAGGAGCTGCTGGCCGAGCAGCCGCAGTGGTGCGGCGAGGGGCTGCGGCTGGTGCGCCGGGAATGGGCCACCGACATCGGTCCCGTCGACCTCATGTGCCGCGACGGCGGCGACGGCTGGGTGGCGGTGGAGATCAAGCGCGTGGCCGGCATCGATGCCGTGGAGCAGCTGACGCGCTACCTGGAGCGGATCCGCCTGGATCCGGCCTTCGGCTCGTGCCGCGGCGTGCTGGCGGCGCAGTTGATCAAGCCCCAGGCGCGGGTGCTGGCGCAGGCGCGCGGGATCCACTGCGTGGAGGTGGACCTGGCGGTGCTGCGAGGCGAGCGTGACCCCGACCTGCGGCTGTTCGCGGCGTGAGCCGATGAGCGAGTCCGCCATCCTGCTGGAGCGCCGCGAGCGGGTGCTGGTGATCACGATCAACCGGCCCGAGCAGCGCAACGCCGTCAACGCCGCGGTGGCCGCCGGCATCGCCGGCGCGCTGGACCGGCTCGATGGCGACGGTGAGCTCTCGCTCGGGGTGCTGACCGGCGCCGGTAAGGGCTTCTGCGCCGGGATGGACCTCAAGGCCTTTGTCGCGGGCGAGTCCCCGTATGCCGGCGGTCGTGGCTTTGCCGGGATCACCCGCCGGGCCGCGGTCAAGCCGCTGATCGCCGCCGTGGAGGGATTCGCGGTGGCGGGGGGACTGGAGGTGGCGCTGTCCTGCGATCTGATCGTCGCGGCCCGCGGCGCCAAGCTCGGCATCCCCGAGGTCAAGCGCTCGCTGGTGGCCGCCGGCGGCGCGCTGCTGCGGCTGCCCCGGGCGCTGCCGCGCGGCGTCGCCACCGAGCTAGCGCTCACGGGCGATCCGATTCCCGCCGAGCGGGCACACGAGCTGGGCCTGGTCAACCGGCTGGTCGAGCCCGGCCAGGCCCTGCCGGCGGCGCTGGAGCTGGCGCAGTCGATCGCCGAAAACGGTCCGCTGGCGCTGGCCGCCACCAAGCGCATCCTGACCGAGTCGGTGGACTGGACCGAGGCTGAGTTCTGGGAGCGCCAGGAAGCGATTGCGGGTCCCGTGATGACCTCCGAGGATGCCCGCGAGGGCGCCACCGCGTTCGCCCAGCGGCGGGCGCCGGTGTGGCGCGGGCGCTGAGAAGCTCCAGGCCGGGGGTCTACCCGGCCGGCTCGCCCCACAGCGTCGCCGTCAGCGACCTGGAACCGCCGTTGTCGCGATGCTCGCAGAGATAGATCCCCTGCCAGGTACCGAGCCCCAGCGTCCCGTTCGTAACGGGCAGAGTCAGCGACGGGCCCAGCAGCGCGGCCTTGATGTGCGCCGGCATGTCGTCGGGTCCCTCCAGCGTGTGGGTCCAGTAGCTCGCGTCCTCGGGCACCGCCCGGTTGAACCAGGTCTCGAAGTCACGGCGCACCTCGGCGGAGGCGTTCTCGCTGAGCGCCAGCGACGCCGAGGTGTGGCGGATCAGCAGGTGCAGCAGCCCGGTGCCGATCCCGTCCAGCTCCGGCAGCTCCCTGGTGACCTCGTCGGTGACCAGGTGAAAGCCCCGCGAGCGGCCACCTAGCGTGATCTCCCGCTGCGTCCACACGCCAAGCAGCATAGGAAAGCACCCGCGGGTCACGTCCTGATATCGTCACGGTTGCCTAATTCCCTGCTCAGCGCCGGGAAGCGGGGACCCAGGTTCCTCCGGGGCCAGTCGCGACCTGATGGCCGCGTAGCGCTCCTTCAGACGAGTGCGAGCCCGACAGCTAACCCCGCAGGCCCGCCCACCGGCATGACCCTCTTCCCTCGCACCGATCCGATCAAGCTCGCCGTGGCGACGCTCGCCCTGACGGTCGTCCTGATCGGCACCCCGATGCTTTCCCGCGCCCCGGCCTCCGGGGCCACGCTCGGACAGCTGGGCTCGCAGCTGGGAGCACAGCAGGCGCGCCAGCAGAGCCTTTCGGACAGCCTGGGGCACCTCGCCGGCGTGATCGCCTCGCTGGACGGGCAGATCGCGCTGGTGCGCTCGCGGGAGGCAGCGGTCCGCGCCCAGCTGGCCAACGACCGGGTAGCGCTCGCAGCCACGGGGCGGGCGCTGGTGCGCGAGCGCAAGCTGCTCGTGGGGCTGCGGGCGCAGCTCGGGCGCGCGCGCACGCTGCTGTCCCGCCAGCTCCTCTCCGGCTACGAGGGTCAGCGGCCCGATCTGATCAGCGTGGTCCTCAGCGCCCACGGCTTTGCCGACCTGCTGGAGACGCTCGACTTCCTGCACCGAGCCGAGCAGCAGCAGCAGTCCCTGATTACCTTCACCCGCCGGGCCAAGGCCAGTGCCGATCTCGCCAGCCACCGTCTCACCGGGCTGGCGGCCTCCCAGCGCCAGATCACCCAGGCAGCGACACTCCAGTCGCGCGCCCTGGCCGGGATGAACGACCTGCTGGCGACCAAGCAGGGCGCGCTGGCGCGGGTGCGTGCGGCCCAGGGCGCGGCGTTGGCGGCAAGTCGCGTCCGCTCCGGCCAGCTGCGCTCGCAGATCGCCGGCGTCCGGGCCCGGCAGGCAGCGGCCGCACGCGCAGCCGCGGCAGCAGCCGCAGCCGCGGCGAGCACCACGACACCGTCCGCCGCCTCGTCCCCGACCAGCTCCGGCCCCACCCTCGGGCCCTCCGGCGGCTGGGCCATCCCCTACGCGATCGTGCTGTGCGAATCCGGCGGCCAGAACCTCCCCCCCAACAGCGCCGGCGCGTCGGGCTACTACCAGATACTCCCCAGCACGTGGAAGCTCTACGGGGGCAGCGGCGCCGCCGCCTACCAGGCCGGCAAGGCCGAGCAGGACGCCGTGGCCAGCCGCATCTGGGCCGGCGGCTCCGGCGCCTCGCAGTGGGTCTGCGCCGGGATCGTCGGCATCCACTGAGCTCGCTCGGCGATCGGCTCCACGCGCCTGAGGGCTACGCCGTTCGCCAGTCCGAGGTGATCGCCGGGCGCCGGTGGCGTGCCCCCAGGCTCAGCTGATCGATGTGGGCCAGCGCCTGGCCTGAGCCGAAGGCGACGCAGGTCAGGGGCGATTCGGCGCCGAACACCGGCATGCCGGTCTCCGCCGCCACCAGATCAGCCATCCCACGAATCAGCGTGCCGCCGCCGGCGAGCAGGATGCCGTCGCGGGCAATGTCGCTGGCCAGCTCCGGCGGGGTCTCCTCCAGCGTGTCCCGGATGGCCTGGAGGATCTCCTGGACCGGGAGGCGGATCGCGCTGCGCACCTCGGCGCTGCTCAGCTGCACCGCGGTCGGTAGGCCGCTGAGCAGGTGACGGCCGCGGACCTGGATCGTCCGCTCGGGAACCAGCGGGATGACCGAGCCGATCGCGATCTTGATCGACTCCGCCGTCTGGGATCCGATCGCCAGCTGGTGGGCGTTGCGGATGTAGGTCGCGATCGCCTCGTCCATCTCGTAGCCGCCCACCCGGACCGAGCGGGAGTTGACGATGCTGCCGAGCGAGATCACCGCCATCTCGCTGGTGCCACCGCCGACGTCGACGACCATCCTCCCGATCGGCTCCTCGATCGCGATGCCGGCGCCGATCGCCGCGGCGATCGGCTCCTCGATCAGGTGCACGCGCCGCGCGCCTGCGGCCAGCGAAGCCTCCTCCACCGCGCGCTTCTCCACCTCGGTGACCCCCGAAGGGGCGCAGACGATCAATCGCGGATGCGCGGTCCGGCGGTTGAGGACCTTGCGGATGAAGTACCGCAGCATCTCCTCGGTGACCTCGAAGTCGGCGATCACCCCGTGGCGCAGTGGCCGCATCGCCGAGATCGAGGCCGGGGTGCGACCGATCATGCGCTCGGCTTCCGAGCCGACGGCGTGCACCTCCCCGCTGTCGACATCGGAGGCCACCACCGAGGGCTCGGATACGACGATCCCGCGCCCGGCGACGTAGACCAGCGTGTTGGCGGTGCCCAGGTCGATCGCGATGTCGTGAACGCCCAGGTTCGGCGTCAGGCGCAGGCGCGAATTGTCCCGGCGGGAGCCGTCTCGGCGAAAGCCCATGGGAAAGAGGGTGGCATACGCGGGCCAAAAGCTCGGTTCGGGGCCCCGCAGGAGGCGTCTCGCCACTGCGGCGAGGGCGGAGTTATCCTTGTTCGGGAAGCCTGATGCAGCGCTCGATCCTCCTTGGCATCATTCTCGCTGCGCTCGCGGCGAGCGCAGGCGCTTCGGTCGCCGCTGCGTCCCGGCTGGCTTCCGCCACGCCTCGCGCCGGAGCGCCGAGCTGCGATCGAGCCGTGGCCCGAGCTGCCGTGCTGGCCACCGCCCCTGGACGGCGCTACAGCGCGTCGGTGGGGACGTTCAGCGTCTACTCGCTGATCTGCGCCCCGCTGATGGGCGGGCATCGGAACGACATGGCGGTCCTGCTGAGCTGTTGCACGGCGGCCTCACCGAGTCCGGTGCTGATCTTCGCTCCGGCGCACGGGGCCTGGCGGCTGACCTATGCCAGCAGCCTGCACGTGGTCATCGACACCCTTCGCCGGCGCGGGCGGACGTTGATCGAATCCCGCCCCGTGTACGGCCGCACGACGCCGTTGTGCTGCCCGAGCGGCCACCGGCGATGGGCACTTCGCTGGACCTGGCGGCGGTGGGCGCTGGCCCGGATCCGTTAGCGCGCGTCAGCGCTCGCCGGGCAGCTTGCGCGGGTACTGCGAGACGGGCTCGGAGACGTTGAGGGCGGTGGTGACGATGCGGTTCTGCTCCAGCGAATGGGCGATCGGGTAGCCCTCCCCTGAGGCCGCCCGCTCGGGGCGGCCGATGTAGCCGAAGTCCAGCTGCTCGGGGAGGACCTGCAGCAGCCGCGGTGACATGTGTGCACGGGCGCCCATGTTGCGGGGCTCCTCCTGGACCCACACGACCTCGCGCAGGTTCGGGAGGCTCTCCACGAGCTTGATGATCTCGCCCTGGGGGAACGGATACAGGAGCTCCACGCGCCCGATCGCCACGCGGTCGGCCGCGTCCCGCTCGGCGTGACCGGCGAGGTCGTAGTAGACCTTGCCGCTGCACAGGATCAGGCGCTCGACGCGTTCGGGCTCCACGCTGTCATCGCCCAGGACGGGCTGGAAGCGACTCTCGGCCATTTCGCTCAGGCGACTGCTGGCCAGGGGTAGGCGGAGCAGGCTCTTTGGCGTCATCATCACCAGCGGGCGCTGCTTGGCGATGCGCGCCTGGCGACGGAGCAGGTGAAAGTACTGCGCCGGGGTGGTGGGATTGGCCACGCGGATGTTCCCCTCGGCCGCCAGCTGCAGGAAGCGCTCCAACCGCGCCGAGGAATGCTCGGGGCCCGAGCCCTCGTAGCCGTGGGGCAGCAGCAGCGTCAGCCGGCTGGTCTGGCCCCACTTGGCCATCCCGGAGATGATGAACTGGTCGATCACCACCTGGGCGCCGTTGACGAAGTCGCCGAACTGCGCCTCCCACAGCACCAGCGTCTCGGGGCCCTCCTGCGAGTAGCCGTACTCGAAGCCCACGCAGGCCATCTCCGACAACGGGCTGTTGTGCAGCTCCATCGGCGCCAGGGCGCCGGGCAGGTGCTGTACCGAGCAGTGCTCCTGACCGGTCTTGGGATCGTGCAGCACCAGGTGGCGCTGGGAGAAGGTGCCGCGCTCCGCGTCCTGCCCGGTGAGGCGGATGGGGATCCCCTCGGTCAGCAGCGAGGCAAAAGCCAGCGCCTCGGCGTGGGCCCACACGATTTCCGGCTCGTCGCTGGCCAGCGCCTCGCGGCGCTGCTCCAGCTGCTTGACGAGCTTCGGGTGCACGGTGAAGCCATCCGGCGCCGCCAGCAGCTCCTCGCCGAGCACCCGCAGCCGCTCCAGCGAGACGCCGGTCTGGACCTCCGGGGAGGCGCTGCGGTCCAGCTGGTACTCGCCGGTGGCGTGCTCGACCTCCTCGGCGTGGGCGATGCGCGCCTTGAGCTCCTGGTGGCGGTCGGTCAGCACCGACCACACCTCGTCGGTCATCTCCGTGGAGTCGTGCTCGGTGACGATGCCCTGCTCGATCAGCTGCCGGGCGTACAGCTCCCGGACGGGCGGATGGCGCTTGATCTCCGCGTACATCTCCGGCTGCGTGTAGGCGGGCTCGTCGGCCTCGTTGTGGCCGAAGCGGCGGTAGCCGATCAGGTCGATCAGGACGTCGTGCCCGAACTCCTGGCGGAAGGCGAAGGCCAGCCGCACGGCCGCGACGCAGGCAGCCACGTCATCAGCATTGACGTGAATGATCGGCACGTCGTAGCCCTTGGCCAGGTCCGAGGCCCAGTGGGTGGAGCGGGCATCGTCGGGATCGGTGGTGAAACCGACCTGGTTGTTCTGGATCAGGTGGATCGTGCCGCCGACCGTGTAGCCATCGAGCGCCTGCAGGTTGAAGGTCTCCGCCACCACCCCCTGGCCGGGGAACGCTGCGTCACCGTGGACGATGACCGGGATGGCGGCGTTGGTGTCCCGGTGTGCGTGCGGCCCCTGCCGGGTGGTCTGCGCCGCCCGCGTCGCGCCCGCTGCCACCGGGCAGACGAACTCCAGGTGGGAGGGGTTGCTCTCCAGCCGCACGATGATCGAGTCGCCGCCGGGCAGCTGGTAGGAGCCGCGCGCGCCGTGGTGGTACTTGACGTCGCCGGTGCCGCCCTGGGGGATCGTGGTGATCGGCTCCAGCGTCGAGGCGCCCTCGAACTCGGCGAAGATGGTGTCGTAGGGCCGCCCCAGGTTGTGGGCCAGCACGTTCAACCGGCCGCGGTGGGCCATGCCGATCACCACCTCCCGGGTCCCGCGGGTGGCGGCGAGCTGGATCAGCTCGTCGAGCATCGGCACCGTCATGTCGAGGCCCTCGACCGAGAACTGCTTCTGGCCCAGGTAGGCCTTGTGCATGAAGCGCTCGAGCGCGTCTACCTCGGTCAGGCGCTTGAGCAGCGCCTTGTTCTCCTGGTCGGTGAGGGGCAGGCGGAACTTCCCGGCCTCGATCGCCTCACGCAGCCACAGGCGCTGCCGGTGGGAGGCGATGTGCTCGATCTCGTAGGCGATCGGTCCGCAGTAGGTCTCGCGCAGGTGGGGCAGGGCGTCCACGAGGGTGGCGCCGGGCACGTACATGCGCAGGATCCGCGCCGGGATCTTGGCCATCAGCTCCGCGGTGAGCCCGAGCGGCTCGGGGTCCAGGGCCGGATCGCCCTCGGGCTCCCGGCCCAGCGGGTCGAGCTTGGCGGCGAGATGGCCGTGGGTCCGGTGGGCCTTGACCAGCGAGGTGGCGGCTTGCACCGCCTGGAGCAGCTCCTCCTCGGGCGCCCCGGAAGCGGTGGGCGCGGGCGGAGCCGCGG
>JALYYW010000144.1 GCA_030946085.1 Actinomycetota bacterium | reverse complement strand
GGCCCCAGCAGCGCGTCAGCGAGCGGTTGGCCCTCGCCGAGCAGGCGGTCTGGGAGCTGCTGCACGAGCGCCGCCTGGAGCTGCTGGCCGGTCATCCGGCCGCGTCCGTCCCCGAGGAGCACTGGCGCGCGCTGATCATGAGCTGGAGGCATTGGAGCGGCGCGGGGGAGGCGAACGTGCGCTTGGCGGCGCTGGGCGACGTTTGATCACGCCACGACGTCGGCGATCAGGCGGGCACGCTCGTCGGCCGAGGCGAACAGGTAACGGTGCACGCGCAGCAGACCCTCGATGTCGTGGACATCGTCGTCGAAATGGGGGATCAGCAGCAGCGGTGGCTCACCCAGCCCGCGGGCCAGGCGGGCGATGTTGCGCTCGTCGCGCTGAGCCAGGACGTGGTAGTCGAGCAGGTTCTCGATCACACGCGCGCTCAGGTCCTCCGGGAGCCAGTCGGGCAGCTGGGCGCGCACCTGCCCGGGATCCAGCTCGCCGAGCAGGTCGTGGTGCACGCGGTTGACGATCACCCCGCCGAAGGGCAGCCCTGTCTTGCGCAGCGTGCGCCCGAACCAGATCGACTCCTCGACGGTGTCGCTGCCCGCCGAGGTCACCACCAGGAACGCGGTGCTCGGCGCGCGCAGCATCGCCTCCACCTGCTCGGCGCGGATGCGGAAGTCCTCGGTCATGTCGCCGAGCAGGGCGAAGAAGGTACTCAGGTCGCTGAGCAGGTCGATGCCGGTGACGCGGCGCAGCGCTCCCAGCACCGGGCTGGCGCCCCGCCCCAGGATCCGCATGCCCAGGCCGGTGGGGCGGATGAAGGTCCGCAGCGCGCGGCCCTCCAGGAACGAGGTCAGGCGCCCCGGCGCGTCGAGGAAGTCAAGCGCGTTGCGGGAAGGCGGCGTGTCCAGCACCAGCAGGTCGAAGCGCCCCTCCCGGTCGAGGTCATAGAGCTTGGCCACGGCGGTGAACTCCTGCGAGCCCGCCACGGCGGTCGAGAGCTCGCGGTAAACGCGGTTGGCCTTGATCTCCTCCGCCCGCTGCGCCGTCGGCGCGACCCGGTCGATCAGCTCGTCGAAGGTGCGCTTGGGGTCGAGCATCATCGCCCAGAGCTCCCCCTTCACCTGCAGGCCCGCGGCCGCCAGGCGCTCCGGCGCCACCCGGGTGGGCTCGTTGCCGAGCTGCTCCAGCCCCAGCGCGTTGGCCAAACGCCTGGCGGGGTCGATCGTCACCACGGCCACGCGGGCCCCGCGCGCGGCCATGCCCAGGGCCACGGCGGCCGAGATCGTCGTCTTGCCGACGCCACCGGCGCCGCCACAGACGCATACCCGCTTGCCCTCCAGCAGCTCGGCGACGCTCACGACGGCGCGTGTCCGTCGATCGCGCCTGCGAGGGCGTCCGCCAGGAGCCCGAGGTGCTCGGGCCCCAGCTCGGCGGCGAACACATAGGGCAGTTCCACGAGCTCGGTTTGCAGCCCAGCGCGCAGCCGCTCGCGCTGCTGCTCCTGGATTCGGACCCGGGCGTGCTCAGAGACGGCGGCGCGCAGCGCGGCCCGGGCCGCGGGGGACACGACGTCGGGCAGCAGCGAGCGCAAATGCTGCGCGTCGTCCGGCGAGAACCGTCGCGGATAGACCGCGTTGAGGACCACGCTCTGAAGCGCGAGCCCCTCGCGGTCGACGGCCTCGCGCATCGCCAGGGTCTCGTTGACCGGCATCTCCTCGGCGGTGGTCACGGCGACCAGCGCGGTGAAGCTGCGGTCGGCGATGGTCTGCGCGATCGCGCGGCCCTGGTGGGCGATCGGGCCCACTCGGGCGATGTCGGCGAATGTGCGCGGCGTCTTCAGGATCCCGACGCCGTGGCCGGTGGCCGGCGCGTCGACGATCACCAGGTCATAGGGGGCCGCGCCCCGCGTGCGCCGCTGCAGCTGGGCCAGCTCCCAGATCTTGCCGATGCTGAGCAGCTCCCGCATCCCCGGCGTGGCCATCGTAAAGGCCGAGAACAGCTTGCTGGAGGCGAGCATGTGGCCCACGGCACCGGTCTTGACCCGGAGGTACTCCTCCATCGCGTGCTGGGGATCGATGGAGATCGTGAACAGGCCGGGCGCCAGCTCCACCTCCTGGAAGGGCGCGCCCTCCTGCTGAAAGGCCTGCTGGCTGTGGCGCTGGCCGGCCAGCTCGGCCACGATCGTGCGCAGCCCGTGCCGGGAGGCCAGCAGCCCCAGCGCCGTCGCGACCGTCGACTTCCCCACGCCGCCCTTGCCGGTGACGAAGATCAGGCGGCGATCCAGGAGCCCGCGCACGGCGGCGATGGTAGGCGACGGCACCACCCCGGACGCTCCGCAGAGGATTTGGCGCCCGCGCTGCGAATACAGCCGCTGATGAGTTCCCCTGAGCATCGGAGCCTCCCGTGAGCGCCAAGAGCTGCAAGGTGATCGCGTTCGCCAACCAGAAGGGCGGCGTCGCCAAGACCACAACCGCGCTGAACCTCGCGGTGGCCTTCGCCGAGGAGGGTCACCGCGTCCTGTGCTGCGACATGGATCCGCAGGGCAACCTGACGATGTCGCAGGGCATCGATCCCGACACGCTGGAGAAGTCGATGTTCGACGTGCTCGCGCACCGGACCTCGATCCGCGAGGTCATCCGCCGGCGCGAGGTCGACGTCGCCTGCGCCTCGATCGACCTCGCCGGAGCCGAGATCGCCATGTCCACGATGATCGGGCGCGAGCGCTCGCTGCAGAAGGCGCTGCGGGAGGTGCGGGATGACTACGACTTCGTCTTCATCGACACCCCGCCGAGCCTCGGCCTGCTGACGATCAACGCGCTGACGGCGGCGCACAAGGTGATCGTCCCCGTGCAGTGCGAGTATCTGTCCATGCGCGGCCTCGTCCAACTCCAGAACACGCTGGCGATGATTCGTGAGAACCTGAACCCCGACGTGGTCATCGAGGGCATCCTCCCGACGCTGGTGGATACGCGGACGCTGCACGCCAAGGAGGCGATCGAGCTGTTGGAGGAGAACTTCGGCGACCAGGTGTTCACCTCCCGGATCCGCAAGACGGTTCGGTTTGCCGAAGCCCCGGTAAAGGGAATGTCGGTACTGAAGTACGATCCGGACGGTCTGGCCGCCCACGCCTACAGACAGCTCGCGAAGGAGGTACTCCAGAATGCCAACCGGTAAACGCGCGAGCATGCGTGAGGGGCCGCTGGCGGCCCTGTTCCGCAAGACCACCGAGGACGCCGAGGCGGCTGAGCTGGAGAGCGCCCCGGCCAGCGTCGAGGCCAGCGTGCCCCACCCCTCCTTCCACGCGGCACCGGCGCCCCTCGAGGATCCGCCCCAGATCCCCTCGCCCCAGGAGCGGCTTCGCCACGCCTTCGCCTCCGACATTCCGGAGAACGTGCTTCAGCGACCCGCACCTCCGGCTCCGGCTCCGGCCTCTGAGCCCGACGTCTACGCGCGCCCGGAGCGCGTCGGGGACTCCTTCGGCGCACCACGGCCGGTGGGCACGCCGGTGCTGCGCGTCGTCGGGGTCGGTGGCGCCGGCGTCAACGCCGTCAACCGGATGGTGGAGGCGGAGGTCGAGGGGATCGAGTTCCTGGCCATCAACACCGACCTGCAGTCGCTACAGCAGTCCGCCGCGCACGAGACGCTGCACATAGGCGAGGCGATCACCCGCGGCCTGGGCTCGGGCTCGGACCCGGATCTGGGAAGGCTGGCCGCACGGGAGGAGTACGACCGGATCAAGGCGCTCCTGCGCGGGTCGGACATGGTGTTCATCGCGGCGGGCGCCGGTGGCGGCACGGGCACCGGTGCAGCGCCGGTGGTGGCGCAGATCGCGCGGGAGCTCGGAGCCCTCACCGTCGGCATCGTCACGCGACCCTTCCAGTTCGAGGGCTCCAGGCGCCGGGAGCAGGCCGAGGGCGGGATCGAGGCACTCGCGGCCGAGGTCGACACCCTGATCGTGGTTCCCAACAACAGGTTGCTGTCGGTTCTGGACCGCAACACGTCGATGGTGGAGGCCTTCCGCGTCGCTGACGACGTGCTGCGCCAGGGCGTGCAGGGGATCTCCGACCTCGTGACCCTGCCGGGATTGATCAACCTGGACTTCGCCGACGTGCGGACGATCATGTCCGACGCGGGCAACGCGCTGCTGGGCATCGGCATGGGCACGGGCGAGCGGCGCGCGATCGATGCCGCGGAGCAGGCCGTCGCCTCGCCGCTGCTGGAGACGAGCATGGAGGGCGCCCGCTCGATCCTGCTCTCGATCACCGGCGGCCGTGACATCTCCCTGTGGGAGGTCAACGAGGCGGCCAAGGCGGTCGCCGAGGCTGCCCACCCCGACGCCAACATCATCTTCGGCGCGATGGTCGACGAGAAGCTCGATGATCAGGTCTGGGTCACGGTGGTGGCAACCGGCTATGGCAACGCCCGTCCGCGGCGCCAGGCGCCGGAGCGGCTGGGCGCCGGTGCGAGCCGCCCCTCGCCCGAGGTCAGGCCGCTCCCCCGCGAGCGGCGCCGAGCCGAGTCCCGACCGACCCTGCGTGAGCCGCGCGGCGAGCCGCGCGTCGGCCGGATCCGCGAACGTCAGCCGGCCCCGGCCATGGACCTGGACGTTCCGGAGTTCATCCCCCGGCGGTAGCCCGGCGTGGCCGAGCCTCAGCTCGGCGTCGTCGCCGCCGGCCATCCGCTCTGCGCCCGGGCGGGCGCCGATGCGCTGCGGGCCGGGGGAAACGCGGTGGACGCGGCGCTGGGGGCGATGCTCGCCTCCATTGTCTGCGAGCCCCTGCTCACCGGCCTGGGCGCCGGCGGCTACATGCTGGTGGTGGCGCCGGGACAGTCTCCGGTCCTGCTCGACTTCTTCGTCGAGGCGCCCGGTCGAGGGGCCGATCCCGCCGCCCGCACCGACCTGATCCCGATCAGCGTCTCGTTCGGCGATGCGCTTCAGGTCTTCAACATCGGCGCAGCTTCGGCGGGGACCTATGGCGTGCCGCTGGGTGTGTGCGAGGCCTCGCGCCGCTTCGGAAGGATGCCGCTGGCCGACCTGGTGGCCCCCGCCGCCGCCCTTGCCCGAGACGGGGTGACGGTCACCCCGCAGCAGGCCTACCTGATCGAGATCCTGACCGCCATCGTCACCTCCACGCCCGAGGCGCGGGATCTGTTCGCGCCGCGGGGGATGCCGCTGCGGGCCGGTGAGCGCCTGCGCCAGCCCGAGCTGGCGGTGGCCCTGCAGCGGCTGGCGCAGGAGGGGCCGGCACCGTTCTACGCCGGTGATCTGGGCACCGCCATCGCCGACTGGGTGGGGGCCCGCGGCGGGCTGCTGAGGGCTGCGGACCTGCACGCCTACCGCGTGATCGACCGCGCGCCGGCGCGAGTGCGCTACCGCGGCCGAGAGGTCCTGACCAACCCGCCGCCCTCGGCGGGCGGGATCCTGATCGCGCGAGCGCTCGGCCTGCTCGACGCCGAGGCGGGGCCGCCCAGCTCCGAGCGAATCGTGCAGGTCATGGAGCGGACCCAGTCCGAGCGGACGCCCGAGTTCGTGGAGGGCCTCGGCGACCCGAAGTTCATGGAGCGGTTCCTCGGCGGCCGTCTGGGCTCCACCACCCACATCGCCGTGATCGACCGCGACGGGTGGGCGTGCTCGGTGACCTGCTCGGGCGGGTCGTGCTCGGGGGTCATCGTCCCCGGAACGGGAGTGCACCTGAACAACATGCTCGGCGAGCAGGATCTCAACCCGCTCGGCTTCCACCGCTTTCCGCCCGGGCGGCGGTTGCCCAGCATGATGGCGCCCACCGCCGTGCTGCGCGATGGCCGCCCCGAGCTGGTCCTGGGCAGCGCCGGCTCCAACCGCATCCGCTCGGCGATCATGCAGACGATCATCCGGGTGATCGACGAGGGTCTACGCGCCCCCGAGGCGGTGCAGGCGCCCCGGCTGCACTCCGAGGACGGGGTGGTGTACGCCGAGCCGGGCCTGGACGTGAAGCCGCTGGAGCGGGCCGGACGTACGATCGGCCACTTCCGGGCGCGCAACCTGTTCTTCGGCGGCGTGCAGGTCGCCGAGGCTGACGGCTCCGGGGCCTTCTGGGGGGGTGGCGACCCCCGGCGCGGGGGCGAGGCGATCGTCGTCGAGACCTAGGAGCCCTCGTCGAGACCTAGGAGCCCTAACGCACGCGGGCGCGGGAGGCCCCCGCGGCCGGCCCGGTCTGGAACCAGGCGAGCACGAAGCAGGCGATGCCGAGCAGGAACGCGGCGATCCCGTGCTTGACGTGGTGGGTGGTCGAGCCGGCCTGGTGGCCCGGGAAGAAGCTGGGCAGGCCGCTGGCGGTGGAGACCCAGTACACGGTCGCGATCACGATCAGCACGATGCCGAGGAGCACCGCGGGAATGATGAGCCGTCTGTTCTTGGTCATGGCAACCTCTTATCCGGTGAGTAGGAAACCGATCGTAAGCAGAATCCCGGCCACCGTGGAGTAGATCGCAAACGGGGTCAGCCGGTTGGTCTCGAAGAAGCGCATCAGGAAGCGCACCGACAGGTAGGCGGTCACGGCGGCACACAGCGCCGCCACCAGCGCCGGTCCGCGGACACCGTTGCCGTCCTTGCCGAACAGGTCGGGAACTTTCAGCGCCGCGGCGGCACCGATGATCGGCGTTGCCAGCATGAAGGCGAACTTGGCGGCGTCCTCGTTGTTCAGGCCGACGAACAGCCCGCCACCCATGGTCACCCCCGCTCGCGAGATCCCCGGCACCAGCGCCAGCGCCTGGGCGGCACCGACGCCGGCCGCCTGGCGCCAGCTGACGCGCTCGGCGATGCGCTGCTCGGCATCCTCGCCGACCTCGGCGGCCTCCGGCGCCCGGCGGCGTAGCCGCTCGGCGGCGAACAGGAGCCCGCCGTTGACGATCAGGAAGATCGCCGCGGAGGTGGCGGAGGCGAAGACCTTGCGCAGCGGATCCTGGAGCAGCAGCCCCAGGATCCCCGCCGGAATCGTTCCCACCACCAGCAGCCAGCCCAGGCGGGCGTCGGCGTCGCTGATCTCGCGGTCGCGCAACGAGCGGCCCAGCCCGCTGATGACCCGCGCCCAGTCACGCCGGAAGAACCCCAGCAGCACGATCGCGGTGGCCAGGTGAACCGCCACCAGGAAGGCGAGGAAGAACTTGTCGTTCTGATGGATGTTCCAGCCCAGCAGCCGGGGCAGCACGACGGCGTGGCCGAGGCTGGAGATCGGGAACAGCTCCGAGAAGCCCTGTAGCAGGCCGAGGACGATGCTTTGGAAGTAGGAGATCGGGTGCATGGCTAGCTGCGAGGCGGCGGCGATCATACTCAGCGCAACCTAAGCAGAACCCCAAGCCCGATCCGGTTCGGCACGATCTGAGGGGATGCTCCGCCTGCGCACCGTGATCCTGCTCGCCTGCCTGGCTCTGGCCGGCTGCGGCTTCAACGTCGCCACATCCGACCTGTTCGTGCTCCACCGCAGCGGCCAGGGCCGTGAGCTGACGCTGCTGGTCTCCGACGGTGCCACCGTCCGCTGCAACGGCGGCCCGCCGCGGCCGATCTCCGATGCCCTGCTCCTCCAGGCGCGGGACCTGGCGGATGCCCTCGACAAGGACGTCAAGGCCGGGCTGCGGCCGGCGTCTGCGGTGGCGCGCAGCGTCTACACCTACACGGTCAAGTTGCAGGACGGCACGATCGCGTTCGCCGACACCGACGCCGGCGCTCACGCGGAGCTGGGGCGCGCGCAGCTGTTCACGGCCCAGCTCGCCAACGGAACGTGCGCACGATGAGGCCGCGCCCGCTGGCTCAGCCGAGGCGGACCTTGCCGTTGGACCGTGCCCGCGCCTGGGCGCGGTCGACGAAGTCCAGCCGCTTGAGAGCCGCGCGGAAGAGGCGCGTGACCAGACGCAGGCGAGCGCTCTCGCCCCGCAGGTCGAGCAGGGCCTGCTTGGCATCGAGGCCGAAGTCGACCCTCGCCGCCATGCCGTAGGCATCCAACGCGGCCAGCTCTGACTCCTCGGGGGACTCGTCGGTGGCGCGCTGCACCAGCTCCGCGTAGGCGCCCCTCGCCTGACTGACCAGCTCCGCATCGACTTCGCTGATGCTGTCCTCAAGGAGCTCCACGATCCCGGCCGGGTAGGGAAGATGGCTCTGGCGCTCGAGCACGCGCAGCGGCCGGGTGCCACGCGCCAGCAGGTTCAAGCGCCCATCCTCGGAGCGCTCCAGCACCCGCTCGATCCGGCAGGCGCAGCCGATCTCCTGCAGCCCTTCGTCGGAGAGCCAGATGATCCCGAAGTCCCGCTCGGCCTCCAGACACACGTTCACCATCGTCTTGTAGCGCTCCTCGAAGATGTGCAGCGGGACGATCTCGCCGGGCAGCGCGACGATGCCGAGCGGGAACAGCGGGAAGTCCGGGATCGGCCTGTCCGGCACCGGACCAAGTCTAGGATGGGCGCAGCGCGGTGAGCAGCAGGTTGTAGAAGATCGCTGGGGGCAGCAGCGGCTCGAGCGCCCCGTCGAGGCGCTGCAGCAACAGGTAGCCCCTGAACGCGTACATGCGCCAGCCCACCGGCACGTCCTCGGGCGTGGCCATCGCCTCCAGGGTGCGGTTGAACCAGCCGAACCAGTTGGCCACCAGCTCCTCGCCGCGCACTTTGACGCTTTGAAAGCCGGCCTGGCGGGAGTGGGCCCGGAGCTCGGCGGGAACGAAGGCGTGGATGTCGACGAAGCGCTCCAGGCCGTGGTCGAGCACCTCAGCGGAGCACGGGCC
>JALYYW010000068.1 GCA_030946085.1 Actinomycetota bacterium | reverse complement strand
CGCTGGAGGTTGCAGTTGACGACCCAGATCAGGTTGTCGAGGCCCTCGCGGCCGGCGAGGGCGGTGGCGCCCATCGACTCGGGCTCGTCCATCTCGCCGTCGCCGAGGAAGGCCCACACCTTGCGCTCAGCGGTGGCGGCGAGGCCCCGCGCCTGGAGGTAGCGCATGAAGCGGGCCTGGTAGATGGAGGTAATGGCCCCGATCCCCAGCGACACCGTGGGGAACTGCCAGAACTCTGGCATCAGCCACGGGTGCGGGTAGGAGGACAGCCCCCCGTCGCTGGAGACCTCCTGGCGGAAACCGTCGAGCTGCTGCTCGGTCAGCCTTCCCTCCAGGTACGCGCGCGCGTAGTTGCCGGGGGAGGAGTGGCCCTGGAAGTACACGAGGTCGCCCTGATCCTCGCCTTCGGGCCCCCGCCAGAAGTGGTTGAAGCCGATCTCGTAGAGCGTCGCCAGCGACTGGTAGCTGGCGACGTGGCCGCCGAGCTCGGATGAGGTCTTGTTCGCCCGGATCACCATCGCCATTGCGTTCCAGCGCACGATCGAGCGCAGGCGTCGCTCCATCGCCGGGTCCCCGGGAAGCTGCGCCTCCTGCTCGGGGGCGATCGTGTTGATGTAGGGAGAGTTGAGGCTGCCAATCGGGCCAGTGCCGGCATGCTGGGCGCGCTCCAGGACGCGAACGAGGATCTGGCGCGCCCGCTCGGTGCCGTCGTGGGCGAGCACGGCGTCAAGCGCCTCCAACCACTCCCGCGTCTCGGCAGCGTCGAGATCGGCTCCGGCGCCGTTGGCGCTTACGGTCTGAGCCGGCTCGGTCATCCGAGGAGTGAATATAGACCCGCGTACCGGCTGAAGGGAAGTCGTCTCCGCTACGGTCACCGCGTGGCGCTGCGAGCGGTGGACGGTGGGCCCGGGGCTCCCTGGAGACGGGAGCCTGGCGGCGCGCTCGACGAGCTGACGGTGGAGTCCGACGTGCTGGGCGGCAACCCGCTCGGTGATCCTGCGTTGCGGCCGCTGTACGTCTACCGGCCCGCCGACGTGGTGGCCGGTAGGACCGGTCGGGTGCCGTCGATCTACGTGATCCAGGGCTACAGCGGTCAGCTCGACATGTGGCAGGGGCGCAGCGCCTTCCAGCCGACGATGATCGAGCGCCTCGACGATCTCTTCGCCGTCGGCGATTGCCCCGCCGGGGTGATCGTGTTCGTCGACGCCTGGACCTCGCTCGGCGGCTCGCAGTTCCTGAACTCCTCCAGCACCGGGCGCTACCTGGACTACCTCTGCGACGAGGTGGTGCCGTTCGTGGACTCTCGCTACCCGACGCTGTCCGACCGTGACCATCGCGGGATCGCCGGCCACTCCTCGGGCGGGTACGGCGCGATGGTGGTGCCGATGCTGCGCCCCGACGTCTTCGGAGCGCTGGCCTCCCACGCGGGCGACGCGCTCTTTGAGTGCTGCTACCAGCGGGATTTCCCGGGCATCGCCCGTGGCCTGCGAGACCACTTCGACGGCTCCTACGACGCATTGCTGCAGCAGGCTCGGGCGGCCGATCCCTTCGACTGGAGCCGGTTCGGAACCGCCCTCTCGATGTACGCCTACGCCACCGCCTACACGCCCGATCCCGAGCGTCCGGGCAAGGCGCTGCTGCCTTTCGAAACCGCCACCGGCCGCCTGGTGCCGGCGGTTTGGGAGCGCTGGCTGGAGCTCGATCCTGTGCGCATGGCCCCGCAGCGGACCGAGGCGCTGGGAAGCATGCGGCGGATCGTGCTCGAGGCCGGGCGCAGCGACGAGTACTTCCTGGATCTGGGGGCGGAGGCCTTCGCCGCCGAGCTGCGGAAGTTGGGCGTCGAGCACACGCTGGAGCTCTTCGACGGCCGCCACGGCGGGATCGCCCATCGCTATCCCGCGGCCATCGGGCAGCTGCTGCTGGCGCTGGCCGGCTGAGGGCGAGAGGCTTGTCGGCATGACGCTCCAGGCTGATCGGGAGCTGATCTTCGCCGGTCCCGCGGAGCTGGCGGGGCGGGTCCGCGCCGGTGAGGTCCATCCGCGGGAGCTCGTGGAGGCCTGCCTACGCCGGATCGAGGCGATCGACCCGCGGCTGAACGCCTTTCGGGTGACGATGGCCGCGGAGGCGGTGGCGGTGGCAGAGCGTGTGCCGCGCGACGGACCGCTGGCCGGCGTGCCGATCGCGATCAAGGACGACCTGCCGGTCGCCGGCCAGTCCACGACGCGTGGCTCACGCAGCTACGGGGCGCCGGCGGGGGCAGACGCCGAGGCGGTGCGCCGGCTGCGCGCTGCCGGCGCGATCCCGATCGGGATCACCAACGTGCCCGAGCTGATGATCTTCCCCTGGACCGCCTCGGCCGCCAACGGCATCACGCGCAACCCGTGGTCCCTGTCCCGGACGCCGGGCGGCTCCTCGGGTGGCTCGGCGGCGGCCGTGGCCGCGGGATTGGTGCCGTGTGCCACGGGATCCGACGGGGGCGGCTCGATCCGCATTCCCGCGGCCGCGTGCGGCCTGGTGGGGATGAAGCCGACGCGGGGCCGGATCTCCTCGCAGCCGATGGGGGAGGGGTGGCTCGGGCTCAGCGTGTACGGGGCGCTGGCCCGGACCGTCGCCGACAGCGCGCTGCTGCTCGACGCGATGCACGGCACGCTGGGGGGCGAGCAGCCGGCGGCGCCGCCGTTTTCCGGGCGCTACGTGGATGCCGCCTCCCGCCCGCCGGGCAGGCTCCGGATCGCCCTCTCACGCAAGCTCCCGCCCGGTGTGCTCGGCAGGGTCTCGGCTGACCAGCGCGGCGCCTGGGCGCGCACTGCCACGGTGCTGGGAGAGCTCGGGCACGAGGTCAGCGAGCGCGATCCGGCCTACGGGCTGGCGCAGGTCGACTTCCTCCAGATGTGGCTGCGGGGCATCTACGAGGAGTCCCGGATGCTGCCCGATCCCTCGGCGCTCGAGTCGCTGACGCGACAGATGGCGAGCGCCGGCCGCAGGCTGGTGCCGTCGCGTCGCCGGAACGCGCTGACGGGCAAGCGTGAGCAGACGAGCCGACGGATCATGGCGCTGTGGGAGGACTTCGACGTGCTGCTGACCCCGGGACTGGCCAGGACCGCGATCGACGCCGAGGGCGGCTTCGGCAAGCCGGCGCCGCTGGCGATCGACATCGCGGGCCGCTTCACCCCCTTCACGCCGCTGCTCAATTTGACTGGCCAGCCGGCGATCACGCTCCCGGCCGGCACCGGCGCGGACGACCTGCCGCTGAGCGTCCAGCTCGTGGGCCGGCGCGGGGCCGAGGACATGCTGCTGGCCCTGGCCGGTCAGCTGGAGCAGGCGCAGCCGTGGGCGCCGCGGCGACCGCCGCTCGCCTGAGCGCTCCGCCGGGCGCACCGTCGGGGCGGGGGTCGGGCTAGTCGTCCACCTTGTCGCGCTTGGGGCCCTCCCAGGGCTCGGCCTCGGGATCCTGAGCGGGGTGGGGCTCGCTGGTGCTGGTGGCGCCGGTCTGAGTGTGCGGCTGCTCGCCGAAGGGCGAGGCCCCGGGATCACGCGGATCCTCGCGCTGGTCGTAGGGGTCGGGCCACTCGGTCGGATCCGGCTCGCCCACCGGCGTGTTCAACGCGTGATGGGGAGAGGGATCGTGCGAGCGATCTCCGGGATCGCGGCCGGGTGGTTCGGGAAAGCCGGTGGCCGGCTCTCCATCCGGTGCCTGTGACGGTTGCGGATCCGAGGTCATGAGGACTCCCTGGCGTGGCTTCTGCGGAGGCTTGGCCTGCCCGCCCGGCCGGCGCCTCAAACTGGCGGACGCTCCCTGA
>JALYYW010000062.1 GCA_030946085.1 Actinomycetota bacterium | reverse complement strand
CGGGGCCGCCGGCGGCCCCGAACTGCGCTGCGGCGCTGTCGAAGACCTCGCCCACCCGCGTAAAGCAGCGTTCCAGCGCGGCCAGGAAGAGCTCGCGCTTGCTGGAGAAGAGGCTGAACACGTAAGGCTGCGCCACCCCGACTCGTCGCGCGACGCGCTCCACCGGCGTCCCGTGCAGGCCGCCACGGGCGAACTCGTGCACCGCGGCCTCGATCAGTGCGTTTCGCCGCTCGGAGGCGGGAATCCGCTGGCGCGTCCGTGGCGCTGCTGCGGCAGAGATCGGGGTGGTTGAGCTCGGCATGGGTTGATCCTAGTTCACGGATCAGGCGGCTTGAGCAGCAGCAGTCGGCGCCGTCGCGCCGGTGCTTGTCGCCGCCCCCTGGCGGGTGCTGAAGGGCACCGTCAGCGCCACCAGCGCTCCGGCACCGAGCACCGCGGCACCGACCCACAGCGCCGGCGCGAGCCCGTGAACGTAGCCCAGCGGCGAGGCGGTGCCGCCGTGGCTGGTGAAGACGGTGGCCAGCACCGAGATGCCCAGTACGCCACCGAGCTCGCGGATCGCGTTCGTGGCGCCCGATGCCTGCCCGGTCTGGTCGGTGCGCACCGAGGAGAGGACCGCATTGGCGGCGGGAGCGAACACCAGCGCCATCCCCGTACCAGCGAGCACGAACGGCGCGAGCATGCTCGCGTAGCTCTGGGCGACTGCTGCCCGTGAGGCCAGCCAGCCGAGGGCGATGGCCTGAAGCGTAAGTCCAGCGGCCATGAAGAGGCGGCTTCCCCAGCGCTCGGAGAAGAAGCCGGCCAGAGGCGAGACGACCATCGTCGCCCCCGTCCACACCAACAGCTTCATCCCCGCCTGAAACGGCGTGTTGTGCAGGACGTTTTGCAGGTACTGACTGAGAAAGAAGATCGAGCCGAACATGCCGAAGTACATGGCCAGCGAGACCACGTTGGTCACCGCGAAGGCGCGATGGGCGAAGAACCCCATCGGCAGCATGGGGTGCTCGGTGCGTAGCTCATGACGCACGAACAGCACGGTCAGACAGGTCCCCAGCGTCAGCGCCACCAGGACCTCCGGGCGGCCCCAACCCAGCGACTGTGAGCGCACCAGTCCGAACACGATCCCGAACAGCCCCGCGGCGGAGAGGATGAGTCCGATCAGGTCGAGCCGGTTTGTCGCTCCGTAGCTCTCGGTGAGCTTACGGGCGGCAAGCGGCACCAGGATCAGCCCTACGGGAACGTTGATCCAGAAGATCCAGTGCCAGGAGCTCAGCTGGATGACCGCCCCTCCGACCAGGGGACCGAGCGCGACCGCGATCCCGCTGATGCCAGACCAGATCCCCAGCGCAAGACCTCGCTTGGCCGGGGGGAAGGCGTCCGCCAGAAGCGTCAGCGTCAGCGGCGTGGAGATCGCGGCACCGAGGCCCTGCAGCGCGCGCGCCGCGATCAGCGTGCCCGTGGAGGGCGCCACCCCGGCGGCCGCCGAAGCCGCAGTGAACAGGCCGATCCCGGTCAGGAACATCCGCTTTCGTCCCAGGCGCTCCCCGAGGGCGGCCCCGGTCAGCAGCAGCACTGCGTAGGCCAGGACGTAGGCGTTGACCGTCCACTCCAGCGCTTGGATGGAAGCGCCCAGATCGTGGTGGATGCTCGGCAGCGCGACGTTCACCACCAGGTTGTCGAGCACCACCATGAACAGTCCGACTGAAACGATCCCCAGGGTCCAGCTCCGGGCCAGGGGGCGGGCGGGTTGCGACGGCGGCGTGGATGAGCTGTGAGGCGGCAAGAGAGTCTCCTTAGTGAGTGCTAACTGTAATGTAGCGTCTACTAAGTAACAGTCAAGGGGGCAGTCCGAAAGACATGAGAACATGTGTTCGTGTCCTCCTATGTCGAGCTCCACTGCCACTCGGCCTTCTCGTTCCTGGACGGAGCCTCGCTTCCCGACGAGCTGGCGGCGGCGGCGGTGGAGCTGGGCCACGAGTCCCTGGCCCTCACCGATCACAACACCGTCTCGGGCGCGATGGAGTTCGCCGTCTCCGCGCGAGCGCAGGGACTGCGTCCGATCCACGGAGCGGAAATCGATCTGGACGACGGAAGCCATCTCACGCTCCTGGTCCAGGACGCCCGTGGCTGGTCGAACCTCTGCCGGATCTTGACCCGCGCCCACGCGCTCACCCGAGAGCAGTCGGGGCCACCTTCACCGCCGAGCGTCTCGCTGAGCACGGTGCTCCACCACGCTGAGGGCCTAGTCTGCCTCAGCGGCTGCGCCCTTTACGGTGTGCACGACGAGCCCACCCTGACGCGCCTGCGGGAGGCGTTCGGGCCTGAACGGTTGCGGGTCGAGCTGCAGCGGCCGTTTCTGCGTGAGGACCGGGCTCGGAACCGGCGGCTGGACTGGCTGGCTCGGCGAACGGGGCTGCGCACCGTGGCCACCGGCAACGTCCACGCCCACGCGCGCAGGCGTGCCCCCCTTCAGGATGCGCTGGTCGCCATCCGCCTGCACGCCACGCTCGATGCCTCCGAGCCAGAGCGCCGCGGCAACTTCAGCCATGTGCTCGCCTCCCCACAGGCGATGATGGCTCGCTTCAGCGACCATCCCGATGCCGTGGCCGAGACGGCGCGGCTCTCCGAGAGCCTGCGCTTTGACCTCGGCAGCGACCTGGGCTACCGGTATCCGGGTGCCGAGGACGGTGCGGCCATGCGCCAGCTGAGCGAGCTCTGCGACACAAGGCTGCACGAGCGCTACGCCGGTGAGCCCGAGTCTCTGCGCGCTCGCGCCAGCTCGCGGCTGCACGAGGAGCTCCGGATCGTCGAGGCCCTCGACCTTCCCGGGTTCTTCCTGCTGCATCATGACCTGCTTGAGCTGGCGCGTGAGGTGGCGGTCGAGGTTCGCGGCCCTGACAGCGCGCGGGCCCTGCTGCCGCCCGGCCGCGGTCGCGGCTCCAGCGTCTCCTCGATCGTCTGCTACCTGACCGGGCTCTCGCACGTCGATCCGATCGCCAACGAGTTGATGATCGGGCGATTTCTCAACGAGGAGCTGACCTCGCTGCCGGACATCGACCTCGACTTCCCCCGGGACATCAGGGCGAAGCTCATTCCCCGCATCCACGAGCGCTACGGCCACGATCGCTCTGCCCTGGTGGCCGCATTCCCGACCTACCGCGCGCGCGGCGCCATCAGGGAGCTGGGCAAGGCGCTGGGCCTGCCGCCAGGGGAGATCGAGCGCGTCGCTCGTGGCAGCGAGGGCTGGGACGCGCGGGAGGTGGCGCGGGACATCGACAGCGCCTTGGAGCGTCGGGGGGCGGGTGGCCGCTGGGCGTGGCTGGCGCGGCTGGCCGCCGAGGCCCACGGGCTGCCTCGCCACCTCTCCCAGCACTCGGGGGGCATGATCGTCGCCACCAGGCCCCTGATCGACTGCTGCCCGATCGTGCCGGCGGCGATGGAGGGCCGCCAGATCGTGCAGTGGGACAAGGACTCGTGCTCCGATGCCGGCTTTCTGAAGATCGACCTGCTCGGGCTGGGGATGCTCTCGGCGGTGGAGCGAGCCGTGGAGATGATTTCGCGCACGCGCGGCGAGCGCATCGACCTCTCGCGCATCCCCTATGACGATCCGGCGACGTACAGGTGCATCCAGGAGGCCGACACCACCGGGGTGTTTCAGATCGAGAGCCGGGCGCAGATGGCCTCGCTGCGGCGGACCCGACCGGAGACCCTCCAGGACATCACGATCCAGGTCGCGATCGTCCGGCCGGGCCCGATTCAGGGCGGGGCTGTCAACCCATACATCGAGCGCCGCCAGCGGATGCGTGAGGATCCGGCCTACGAGGTGCCCTACGAGCATCCGTCGCTGGAGCCGGTGATGAGGGAGACGCTCGGGACGATCATCTTCCAGGACCAGGTGCTGGAGGTCGCCATCGCCTTCGCCGGCTTCTCGGTCGGCGAGGCCGAGGGGCTGCGGCGGGCAATGAGCCGGAAGCGCTCGGAAGCGGCGATCGAGGCCTATCACCGCCGGTTCGTCGCGGGCGCCAAGCGCACGCATGGCGTCGAGGAGGCAACCGCTGAACGGGTGTTCGCGATGGTTCAGGGCTTCTCTGGCTTCGGCTTTCCCAAGGCGCACGGTGCCGCGTTCGGGCTGCTCGCCTACCAGTCGACGTGGTTGCGCGTCCACTACGCCCCCGAGTTCCTGTGCTCGCTGCTGAACGAGCAGCCGATGGGCTTCTACCCCTCCGATGCCCTCGTGCACGAAGCGCAGCGGCGGGGGATCGAGGTGCTGGCCCCAGACGTCAACCGCAGCGGGGTCGAGTGTGAGATCTCTGGGGGACCGGGAGGCGATCCCCTCCGCGGACCGGTCAGGATCGGCCTGGGCTACATCCGCGGCGTACGTTCGCAGGAGATCGAGCAGCTCGTCGGCGCTCGGGAACGGGGTGGGCCCTTCCGCACCCTCTCCGACCTCGCCTCGCGCGCGGGAGCGGGAGCCCCGGCCCTGGAGCTGCTGGCGTGGTCGGGCGCCTGCGATGCGCTGGTGGAGGACCCGGCGCAGCGCTCACGAGGCTCGGCCCGCCGTCTCGCTCTGTGGCAGCTGGGAGTCGCGACTCCCGGACGCCGGGTTCCGGGGGGTACGCAGCTGGCCCTGCCGCTCGGCCTGCCGGCGCCGCCGCTGCTGCGAGAGCTCTCGGGTTGGGAGTCGATGCTCGCCGATTACGGAACGGCGGGGATGACCGTGAACACGCACCCGCTGCGCCTCCTGCGTGAGCGCCTGCCCTCAGGGACGCGGACAAGCCGTGATCTGGAGCAGCTTCAGCATGGGACGCGAGTGCGGGTGGGTGGTCTGGTAGTGGCGCGCCAGCGACCGGGCACGGCCAAGGGAATCGTGTTCCTGCTGCTGGAGGACGAGTTCGGCACGATCAACCTGATAGTTCCCGCCAGGGTGTACGAGCGCCACCGGCTGACCGTGAGGACGGAGCCGCTGATGCTCGTGGAAGGCAAGCTGGAGCGGCTCGCTGCGGGGGGCGGGGTGATGAACGTGGTGGTCGACAGCGTCGAGTCGATCGCCGCTCCGGACCGGTTGCTGGCCGAGGTCAAGGACTTCTCGATGCTGGACGAGCAGGTTCGCCTAGGACTTGCCGAACAGCGAGCCGCACAGGAGGGGATGCCGGGCGGACAGGCTCCGGAAGAGATCCCGGTCGCCGCTGAGGGCATCGAGGCCGATGACTTCCGAGCGGTCGCGCCACCGGTGATGAGCTTCGCCGCCGGGCGGCGACGGTGAGCCCTCCGCGCCGGCACGATAAAGTGCGCCCCGATGCTCGCCACGGTCCTCTTCATCGCCTTCTGGGTGGTGCTGGCCCTCGCCCTCTTCTTCATCGCCGCGCGCGGAGGCGTTGCAGGTGCGCGGGCGGCCTTTCAGACGCAATCCCGGGGCGGGCGGCGGGTGGTCACCGTCGCCTTTGTGTTCCTGTACGTGGGCTTTGGCGTCGCGCTGCCGCTCGTCTTTCTGACCGGAAACCACGCCAAGGCCAGCAGCCAGTTTCAGGGCGTCAAGCTGACGAGCGCCGACAAGAGCGGCCGCGTGCTCTTCGGCCAGGCCTGCGGGACGTGCCACACGCTTGCCGCCGCCAGCGCCAACGGCAAGGTCGGCCCGAACCTCGACATGCTCAAGCCGCCCTACTCGCTGGTCTACAACACGATCAATAACGGCTGCGTGCCGAACCCCCCGCCGGGCAGTCCCCAGGGCTGCCTCGGGCAGGGCGTCATGCCGTCCCAGCTGCTCCAGGGCCGCGACGCCAATCAGGTGGCCTCGTTCGTGGCCAAGGTCGCGGGCAAGGCCTAAGTGCTCCCCGCTGTAAGTACGACCCCATTCGCTCGTACTTACGGCGGGGAGCACCAAGTTCCCGGAGTTTCCGGCCTCGGCCCCGAGTTTCCGTCCTGGGCCGCTGTTAACATGCCCCCCCAGTACAGCTGAATTCCCGTGCCGTTGCCTTCGGGTTGCGGCGGAAGCGGGGGACCCAGGTTGTTTGGGGCTAATCGCGCGTGAGCGCGTAGCGCCGCTCTTTCGGCGCGAGCCCGTCAGCTAACCCCGCAAGCGCAAGAAAGAGGACGGATATGCCGCAAGCAGGTATGGCCGCGCGTGAGCTCGACGAGGACCGTGGCGAGGTGCGCCACAGGGAGCGCTACGCGCCCTACGAGCGCTACGAGCGCGGCCGCCCGGTAGTGGCGCGACCTGAACGTCCCCGCCTTCGTGCGGTGGCGGCTCCCGCAGCCGCTTCGCCTCGCGCTGCCCGGGCCACCCCTGCCCCCGCCCCGCCTCGCGCCGCCCAGGGCACCCCTGCGCCCGCCCCACGGCGTAGTCCCGGGACCGGTGTCCCCGACCGCCGGACGGTGACGATCACCGGCCGGGGCGCCGAGCGCTACCGACCTCCCCAGCGCCGCCCCACGCGGCGCGCCCACGAGCGGCCCGGCTTCCGGCCCGACCGCATCGCGATGTGGGCGGTCCTGCTGTGCGTGCTGATGATCCTGGCGGCGACCACCAGCTCGCACGCGGCGGTGAGGCCCCACGTAGCGAAGAGCTTCCCGGTCGGCGCGATCACACGCGCCGTGCCGTTCCCGCGCTCGCTCTGAGCCCGCCACACCGCGCAGCCTTCATCCGCCGCTCACAGAGCGCGATGATCGCGCGTTTACCCGCGTGCGTACAAGGGGATTAGGCGGTCGCGATCCGCGGTGCCACCGGCGCACGCCGGATGTCCATCTGCGGGTGCTGCGAGCGCCGGTGACCGCTTGTGCGGTTGCCGCCGGCGAGATAGACTTATGAACAGTAAGCAGGTCTCGAAAGTGAAGGAGGCCCCTGGCCTCCCCCCTCAAGAACAGGCCCAGGTGGTCAGCGATGAAGAACTCGATGAGCAGATTCCAGATCCACGACGATCTCACAGCGCCGGAACGCTCGGTCCCGGTGCTGCGAGGCGCACTGGCCGGCGGCGGTCAGCTGCCCAATTTCCTCGGAGTGCTTGCCGGGTCGCCGGCGGCGCTGCGCGCCTACGCCCGGTACCGCTCGGAGCTGCGCCACGGCAAGCTGACCCTGGCGACGATGGAGCGGATCGCCTTGGCGGTTGCCGAGCACTACCACTCCGAGCCCGGGATCGCGATGCATTCGCGGGCGGCCCGGGGCGCCGGACTGGCGCTCGACGAGGTCGCCGCGGCGCGCCAGTTCAGCTCCAAGGACGAGCGGGAGGCAGCGCTGCTGCGCTATCTGCGCGCCGTCGTGGAGGAGGGTCGTCCCCCGATGCACCTCCACGAGGAGGCTCGCGAGGCCGGCTGGGAGGATGAGCAGATCCTGGAGGCGATCGCGGCGGTGGCGCTCGAGGCCTTCACCGCGATGCTCAGCGTCGCCGGCGAGGTGCCCATCGACGGCTCGAGCGAGGAGTCACGGAGGCTGCAGGCGGCATAGGCTCGCGATCACTCAGGACGTTCCCTCCTGTGGGTGACCGGCTACTTGGCCGTCGTGGAATACGAGGACGTACCCCCGCACTGGGCGAACTTCATGAAGCGCGTGGTGACCCGGCCGCTCTCACGATTGTGGGCGTGAAACGCCCCGGTGATGATCACGAAGCCCTGGTGTTGGTGCGTCGGCGCGAAGATGATCGGCAGCGAGACCCTGAACCTGCCGCCCTTGCTGACCGCGGCCGAGCCGCCCGATACGGTCCCGAAGCCGCCCCCCTGGCAGTAGATCGGATAGTTCGACTGCAGCGCGAAGCTCCTCACCCGTCGCCCGCTCCCCGTCACCTTGAAGCTGATCGCGAAGCGGTTCACGATCTTGAGGTGCTTGAAGGTCTGCCGGATCGTTCCGGAGTAGGTCGCGCCTGAGCGAGGGTGCGCGGCCAGCGCCGTAGAGCACAGCGACAGGCACAGCAGCGCGAGAGACACGGATGAGGTGCGGCGAATGGCGAGCATGGGCGCAGAGTACGGTGGCTGGGCGGGACCTCGCATGAGGTGTTTGCCCCAGGCGTAAGCGCCAGCGCGCGCTACCGCAGGTCGGCGGGTTTCCTCATCAGCTCGCGGCGGCCGTGGATGCCGAGCTTCTGGTAGATGTGCTCGAGGTGGTTGCTGACCGTCTTGGGCGTGATGCTCAGCCGTGCGGCGAGCTCCTTGTTGGACAGGCCCTCGGCCGCGAGCGCTGCCACCCTCTGCTCCTGGACGGTGAGCCCCTCGGAGACGCCTCGCCGGCGAGCACCGGCCACCCGCAGCTCCTGCTCGGCGGCGGCCTGCCAGCGGCCCGCCCCGGCGGACTGGGCTGCCTGGAGCGCCGAGCGCAGCATCGCGCGGGCCGCCTGGCGCTCGCCGCCACGGCGCAGAAAGGCGCCAAACGCGAGTCGCAGCTCGGCGCCGGCCAGCGGCAGCGGCGCGTGCTCCAGCAGGACCAGCGCGCCTTCGAAGTGCTGACGCGCCGCGCTGCGGTCGCCGCCGTGCTCAGCGACCAGCGCGCGGGCCCCGACCGCGACCGCACGCGGCCATCGGCAGGGCAGCGTCGAGACGCTCTGCTCCAGTGCGTCGGCCAGGCGGGCGACCTTGTCGAACCTGCCCGCGGCCAGGTTCGCCCGCACCGCCACGGCGTGCCAGGGAACGACGCACGGCTCGACGATCCCGGATACCCGCGCACGATCCTCCAAGCGCTCGAGCAGCTCGCACGCCTCCGCGACATCGCCCTCGGCGAGGTGCAGGTCGGCGAGGATGCGCCACACCCAGAGCGCCAACAGCGGAAACCGATCGGGCAAGGCTGCGAGCACCCGCTCGACGGCGGTGCACTGCGCTCGGCTCTGCGCCGGACGTCCCTGCTCCAGCAGTACATAGGCGCGCCCGACCGCGGCCCACGGTCCGATCGCCAGGGAGAAGTCGGCCAACCGGTCGGCGCGGTCGAGCAGCTCCAGCGCCTCTGTCAAGCGACCCAGCCGCGTGAGGGTGTCGGCGTGTGCCACCAGGCACAGCCCCATCACCAGCGGCGAGCCAGCTCTCTCGGCGGCAGCATGGCCCACGGCAAACGCGGGCTGGGCCTGGTCAAATCGCTCCACCATTCTGGCTCCGAGGAGCCACGCCAGGAGCGGAGCGCCGCTGATGAGAAAGTCCGGAAGCGCTCGTGTGGCGCTCCCGGCGGTGAGCCTGCCGGCGCTCTTCAGGGCGTCGAGGCCACCGGGTTCGGACATCATCAACGCCGCCTGGGCCCAGACGGCGGCGGCCTCGCGACGGACCTGGGAGCTCTGGGCCAGCTCGCGCGCGCGCGCGGCCGCCTCCAGACAGCGACGCGGCCCGCGTGACATCCACCACATCATCGCCGCGTACAGGAGCACGTTGGCGGCGAGGTCTGGATTTGATTCGCAAGCCAGCTCGGCGCCAGTCTGGAAATGCTCCCAGGCGCGCGCCTCGCGTCCCAGGAACATCGCCGCGCGGGCCACGACCCAGTGTGCCTGGATGGAGGTGGCGCGGTCGAGATCGGCAACTGCCAGGACCTCGCCGCCAAGCTTGTCGGCGCCGGTCAGATCCCCGGTCGACATGTAGGCCTCGGCGAGGCTCAGCAGGAGGGTAGGGTCGGCCGCCTCGCCCGCCAGCTCTACTGCGCCCACCAGGTGGGTTCGACCGCTGGCGGTGGCCCCGGCGCGCACCGCATCGCGGCCCGCTCGGCTGAGCACGGCGACCGCCCGGCGATCGCCGGCGAGTCCGGCGCGCAGGGCATGCGAGGCCGACTCGCCGGCCGCCGCGTCGACGGCCAGCAGCGCCTCGAACGCCCTGGCGTGCAGGTGCGCACGCAGCGGGGGTGCGATGTCGTCGTAGATCGCCTGGCACAGCAGCGGATGGCAGAACTTCGCCCACCCCGGACGTTCGCCGGAGACCAGGCCGCTGTGGCTGAGGGCCGTGAGGGCCGTGTCGGCCTGCGACTCGGTCAGCTCGGCGGCGCTCGGCAGCACCGATAGCCGGAAATCCGTGCCGAAGACGCTCGCCATTTGGGCGTAGCGGTATGCATTAGCCGGGACTCCGGCAAAGCGGCCTAGCAGGAAGCGCGCGCGCAGCGCCGCACTCGATCCTTCCGGAATCGGCGTGCCTTCCCTCACGGCGTGCGCGACCTGCTCGAGCAGCAGCGGGTTCCCGGCGCACAGCGACCATGCCTGCTGGGCCGTCGCCGGCTCCGGCGTCCCACCCAGTCGCTCCTTCAGCACCGAAGCGGCGGCGCGGTGGCTCAGCGGCGTCAGGACCTCCAGGTGGGCCGTTCCGCTCCCGTGAAGTCTGCCCAGCAGCTCGCTGGCCTCCTGCGGCCATGGTCTGGAGGTCAGGACCAGCGCCACCGGAAGCTGCTCCACGCGCCGGCACAGGAACCCGATCAGCGCCAGCGAGTCAGGGTCGGCCCAGTGCAGGTCGTCGATCGCCAGCAGCAGCGGGTGTTCCGCGGCCCGTTGGTGGAGCCATGTCGTGGTGGCGTAGAAGCGACGGGCGTTCGGCTCGGCTGGGGAGCTGGCGGCGAGGTCCGCGAAGCGCCCCGAGTCTCCGAGGCTGCTGGCAGCCTGCTGCAGCAGGCCGAAGGGCAACGAGCTTTCCGCCGAGTCCCCCCGCGCCGCTCCGATGGCGAAGCCACGCGCTCGAGCGCGCGTGATCGCCAGCTCCAGCAGCGTCGTCTTGCCCAGGCCGGACTCGCCCACGAGCGCGAGCACTGCGCCGCTGCCTACGGATGCGCAGGCCAGCACCTCCTCGATCGTCGCGAGTGAGTCCCCGCGCTCGTGCAGCCGCCCGGCGTCCTCTGCGGCTGGAAGGTGTCGATTCGCCGGATTCACCGCTGGCTCCCTCCTTAGCCATGAGGCGGATATCTCATGCGAGTGCCGTGTGGCGATTGTAACGTTTGCCGTCCATGTCAGCGACAGCCCGCTCGGTCGCGGCGACCATCTCCCGGCCGGGGCCAGCGGTGTCTCAGCGTCCGTGGGTGCGGGGGACCGGACGTTCCTGTTGGGTGCGCTGCTGGTTGGGGCAGTGGTGCTCGATTTGCCTTCGGCCGCGGGCGCGTTGACGATCAACCAGTATCCGGTCCCCACGGGCGGCTTCCAGGTGGGAATCACGGCGGGGCCTGACGGGAACCTGTGGTTCGTGGAGACGGGAAAGGTCGAGAAGGTCACGCCGTCAGGGCAGTCACCTTTGTACTCGCCACCGACGTTCACACCTGAGACGGGGATCGAGGCCGGACCTGATGGCGGCAGGTGCAGGTGCAGGTGGACAACGGCTCGGGCCAGTCAACCACGGGGACGAAGGGTTTCCAGGTGCAGCTGACGAGCTCCTCGGGGCCTCCGCTCAGCGGTACCGGGGCGATTGCGCCGGGCACGATCTCGGTCCCCGGGATCGGCGGCACGCTGGGCGACGGTGCGGGCAACCCGGAGCTCGGGAACGCGGTCACGTTGAGTGGGACGGCAGCATCTGGGCAGGCGGTGAAGCAGACGACCACCACGGACGGCAGCGGCGCGTAGCAGCTCTATGCCGACCCGGGCAGCTACAGCATCACCCCGGCGCCGCCTCCCGGCACCAGCGGGCACGTGTACGAGGGCTACGACTGCCCTGGTGCCTTCCAAGCCTGGGCCTGCACCGGCATCACGCTCCCACCGGGTGGCAAGCTCAGGGCGGACTTCAAGATCCTGTCGCTGATCGTCAACAGCACGGCCACGACCACAGCGGCCGATGTCTCCGGGGGGGTGTGCGACGTCC
>JALYYW010000058.1 GCA_030946085.1 Actinomycetota bacterium | reverse complement strand
GTGGACGGCCCATGCCAGTCACGTCGACTACGAACCCACGCAGTCCGAGCTGGGGGCCCTCGTGCTGGAGAACCGCCTGATCAAGGAGCTTCGTCCGCCGGGAAACGTCCGCCTCACCCACGCCGATGACCGGGTCGTTTACATCCGCTGTCGGCTGGACATTCCGTTCCCGATCCTGGAGGTGGCAGGGGCCCCGGCGGCGGGCCACGCCGTCACGATCGGCCCGCTGCGGGGACGACGGCTGGCGCAGGAGCTGGTCGAGCAGCTCGACTCCCTGTTCGGCCTGCGCCACTGCGGTCGCAAGCTGGCGCGGCGCGAGCATCCCTCCGCCTACGGCCAGATGGGACGCTGTCTCTCCCCCTGTCTGGGCGATCTGGACCCCAACCTCTACCGCCGCCGCCTGGACGCGGCCCTGGAGGCCTTCGTGGCACCGGACGGCGACAGCGCCGGGCGGCTGGTCGGCCACGTGTACGCGCAGATGCGCGCGGCGGCGGCCGAGCGCCGCTACGAGCGCGCGCTGTGGCTGCGCCGGCGCGCCCGCCGTCTGCGGGTCATCTTCGATCGTCTCCAGGGCCTCCTCCATGCCACGCACGCCGTCCCGCGGCTGATCCTCGTGCCCCATCCGGTCGGCGGCGGCGGCGACGCGTTCTGGCTCGTGGCCGGGCGCCTGGCCGGGTGGGGCCCGCTTCCCCTATCGGATCCAGCGACGGAGCTTCAGGCCCGTAGCGCAGAGCTGCTGCGCCGGGGCGGGCGAGTCGGCGAGCTCGGCGCCCACGTGCCACCGGGCGAGGTCGACGAGGTGCGGATCCTCGGCTCCTACCTGCTCTCGCATCCGCACACGCCGGTGCTGGAGCTGGAGCCGGCCCCAGACGCCGGCCGCCTGTCCGCGTTCCTGCACGAGGCCCGTCAGCCGAAGGGCAGCTCGACGACCTCCGCCGGCACCGCGGCGACACCGACGGCGACCGCGGTGCCCGGAGGCGCCTCGCGCCGCACCAGCGCCAGTGCCAGCGGCCCGAGCCGGGGGGAGAGGGTGGTGCTGGCGACCCGGCCCACGGGACGCCCGTCGAAGCTGATCTCTTCGCCGGAGCCGACGGCTTGCGCACAGCGCAGCCCGCGCAGCTGACGGTTGGGCTTGCCGCGGTAGTACAGCCGCGCGACCGTCTCCTGACCTACGTAGCAGCCCTTGGTGAACGACACCGCGCGCTCGTTGAGCCCCGCCTCCTGGGGGATCACCGTCTCGTCGAGATCGATCCCGTAGCGCGGGCGGCCACGCTCGATGCGCACCGTCTCGGCCGCGTCCTGCGAGACCGGCACCGCCTCCCGCTCGGTCATCGCCGCCGCCAGCGCGGGAGCGTCCTGGCTGTCGCACAGCAGGTCGACGCCGAGGTCGGTGCGGATCGCGCGGGCGCTGATCCCGTCGATCTGCACGACCGCGTGAGCGTGCTCGGTGCCGAGCGCATCCTCCACGCCGGCGGCGGCTCCGGCGCGCGGCCCGATCAGCGACAGCAGCCCCCGCTCCAGCGTGCGCTTGTGCAGCTCGACGCTGTAGCCGATGCAGAAGCGACGGATCATGTTGAAGAGCTCCTGCAACGCGCCCCGCTCGGTGTCCAGCAGCAGCTCGCCCTCGGCGTTCAGGATGCGCAGGTCTCCGAGCATCTTCCCCTTCGGCGTGAGGAAGGCGGCGTAGCAGCCGGTGCCCGGCAGGAGCGCCTCCACGTCGTTGGTGACCTGTCCCTGGAGGAATTCCGCGGCCTGAGCGCCCGAGAGGGCGAGCTTGCCGCGCTCTGAGCGGTCGAGCAGCCCGCAACCTTCGCTCAGCGCGCGGTATTCGGAGGTGATGGTTTCTACCGGCGTCATCTCCCACAGCATAGGCGGCTGCCGGGAGATGCGGTTCATTCTCACGCGGTGGCCTAATACCAGGATTAGCCATGCCATAATCAATTTTGTGCCCGAACAAGAGTCCCTGTCGATCTCGCCGGCGATCGAGGACTACACCAAGGCGATCTACGCGCTCCAGCTGCGGGGCGAGCAGCCGGTCAGCACCGCCGCTCTGGCCGAGCGCCTGGGGGTCACCGCCGCCTCGGCCTCGGGGATGGTCAAGCGCCTCACCGAGCTCGGCCTGGCTCTGCACCAGCCCTACCGGGGGGTGGCGCTCACCGACGACGGCCGCCGGGTCGCGTTGGAGGTCATGCGCCATCACCGCCTGCTGGAGCTCTACCTGGTGCGGAGCCTGGGCGTGCCGTGGGATCGCGTGCACGCTGAGGCCGAGGTGCTGGAGCACGTGCTCTCCGAGGAGCTGGAGGAGCTTATTTCCGAGAAGCTCGGGCACCCCACCCACGATCCCCACGGCGATCCGATCCCCACGCGAGAGCTGGCGATCGAGGAGGGCGCGACGCTCGCGCTGCAGGCGCTGGCACCGGGGGACCGGGCCCGCTTCACGCGCGTCTCGGACTCCGACCCGGAGATGCTGCGCTTCCTGGCGCAGCGCGGGATCGCCCCCGGGGGCGAGCTGGAGGTGATCGACAAGCAGCCGTTCGACGGGCCGCTGTTCGTCCGCATCGCCGATCAGGTGCACGTCTTCGGGGGCGCGCTGGCGGCGGCGATGCGGGTGGAGCGCCGCCCATGAGCGCACCGCCGCCCCTCGGAGAGCCGACGCTCGGCAGCGACGGTGCTGCCACCCTGCCGCGCGGGCCGCTCACCGGGGAGGACGCCGCCCGCTCACACGACCGCTCCCGCGTGCACGCCGCCCGCCAGAGCGGCCGGCGCTGGCATCTGCTGTGGCTGCTGATCGGCCCGGGAATCGTGGCCATGCTGGCCGAGAACGACGGCCCGAGCATGCTCTCCTACGTCACCAGCGGCGCCACCTACGGGCTGGGGTTCTTCCTGCCGTTCATCGTGATCACGTTCGGGATGTCGTTCGTCTGCCAGGAGATGTGCATGCGCGTCGGCGCCGTCACCCACCGCGGCTACGGCCAGCTCGTCCTGGAGCGCTACGGAAGGCTGTGGGGGTGGTTCACCGCCGGCGACCTGATCCTCACCAACCTCGTGACCCTGATCGCGGAGTTCGTCGCGATCCGGATCGGCATGGCGTACTTCGGCCTGAGCGGTGGCTTCGCCGCGGCGCTCGGCCTCGTGCTCGTCGTCTTCACGCTCAGCGGCGGGCGCTACTGGCGCTGGGAGCGGATCGTGCTGGGGCTGGCGATCTTCAACGGCCTGTTCCTGCTCGCGGCGATCCTCACCGGGCCGAGCTGGGGGACGGTGGGCCGCGCGTTTGTCACCTTCTCGCCGCTGCCGGGCGGGAGCTTCAACACGATGCTGCTGCTGATCGCCTCCACGATCGGTGCCACCGTCACCCCCTGGATGATCTTCTTCCAGCAGAGCGCCTCGGCCGACAAGGGCCTGACGCCGAGCGACCTGCGCCACGGGCGCTACGACACGATGGTGGGCGCGGGGCTAGCCGGGATCTTCGGCTGCGGCGCGCTGATCGCCGGCGCCGCCCTGGCCGGTCACGGCGATGCCAGCGCCCTCTCGCTTTCCGGGGCGGCCTTCCCGCACGCGCTGGAGCACGTCTCGGGCCACCTCGTGGGCGCCGTGTTCGCGCTGGGGCTGATCGAGGCCGGTGCCGTCGCGGTGCTGACGATCTCGGCCAGCACCGGCTACGCCGTCGGAGAGTGCATCGGGGTGCCGCACAGCCTCAACAACTCCGCCCGCGCGGCGGCGCTCTTCTACGGCGCCAACGTCGGCGCGGCCCTGATCGCCGGCGTCATCATCCTGATCCCCGGGGTGCCCCTCCTGTCGATCGCGCTGAACGCCAACGTGCTCGCCACCGTGCTGTTGCCGGTCGCGCTCGTGTTCATGATCATGCTGGCCAGCGACCGTGAGCTGATGGGGGAGTGGGCCAACGGCGTGTGGCGCAACCGGCTTGCCGGAACGATCGTCGGCTTCATCTCGCTGTGCGGCGGCGCTTACGCCGTCGACTCCTTCCTGACCGCGGTGCACGTACTCTGATGGCCCCCGAGGAGAGGGAGCTGGTCGACCACCTGGAGCCCGATCAGCTCGTCGCCGACCGGGCCCGACCGCTGCCGCCCTCGCGCCTGCGGCGGCGGACGGACATCGCGCTGTGGGGCCTGCGGATCGCGGCGTTGGCGCTGAGTGCGATGGTGATCTACACGTTCGTCTCGCAGCTGGGCCACTGATCGCTAGGGTTCCTCTGCCGATGCGGCTGGCCGACACCTACGAGGCGATCGTCGCCTCGCTGCCCGACGACTGGACCGACCTGGAGTTCGAGTTGCGGCTCCACGACGAGCGTCGCTATGTCGACGCCGCCGTGCTGCTCGTGACCTGCAACGCCCAGCCCAACTCCAAGAGCGAGTGGCACTGGCGGGTCATCGTCGCCCACCGCTTCGGTCACGCCGCCGCCGCGCCCGTCGTCCACGCCGCCCTGAAGCTGCTCGACGACGCGGGCATCGAGGGCGAGATGGCGGTGCGCGAGGTCCGCACGGGACGGGTGGAGGTGACCCAGATGTGGGGTCGCCCCGAGTCGGTCCGCCGAGACTTCCAGCGCCTCCGGGCGCAGTAGCGGGGTAGGCGGTGGCGCGGGTGGTGGCCTACGTTCCGGACCTGCTGTTCGGTTCCCAGGTGCTCGGGGCGCTGCGCGCCGCCGGTCACGAGGTGGAGCTCGTCAGCGTCCTGGAGCTGCTTGATCCCGACGTGGAGGTGGTGGTCGTCGACCTGACCGCCGATGTTGGCGAGCGGATCGCGCGGGTGGGCGCCGTGCCGACCGAAGGGGTGGAGCTGCTGGCCTTCTACTCCCACGTGGAGGCCGACGTGCGCTCCCAGGCCGAGGAGGCGGGCTTTGACCTGGTGGTGCCGCGCTCGCGGATGGCGCGTGAGGGACCGGCGCTCGTGGCGCGGCTCGCCGGCGGCCCCACGGCCTGAGCTGGTATTGCCGCGCATGGCTGGCGATCATCCCGAAACGCGCGGACGGCGTGCGAGAGCGAGACGATTATTTCGGGACGAGTTTCGCGACGGTACGTTGTCAATGAGCGCGGTGACTCGGCCAGCGCCGCAGCGTGCGTCGTATTCGGCCGATTGCGAGACGGCCTACCACAAAAGTGTCCGCGCGTCCCGCCTTCCGCGCATAGGGGGACCACCGGCCTCTGCGGGTGACAGGCGCGTCCGGACACCAAAGCGGGTCAGGACGTGGACGATCGCTCGCGTCGGGTAGGCCCGGCGCCTCGCGACGCCGGGCCCCCCTCAGAACCGGACGTGCCCGTTTCCGAGCATCCGGCTCAAGCAAGCCCTGGTGGCTGTTGGGCGGGCAGAGGTGCCGGGCCTCTGCTGTGATGGCAGTGGAGGTGAACGAGACGGGGTTCAGCCGTGTCCGAGATGCGTTGGTCCCAGATGACGCCGATCGTCTTCCGGGTGGTCGCCAGCCACGTTTCCCACTCGCGCGGGGTTTGTGGTCGGTCCTCGACGGCGGTCAGCGTTGCCCGGCAGATCGCGCAGCGTCCGTCCTGGACGTTGTGGAGCCACAGGGCGGTGTGGTTGATCGGTAGGGGCGCTTTGCGTCGTCGCCAGGCCCAGTAGTCGGCAAGCGCGGGGTCGTCGGGTGACGCCTCGTGTTTGACGATCTGGTGTCGGACGATGTTGGTCCACGCGAAGCGGTGGAGGTAGGCGCCGCTATTGCGGTCGCCGAGCACCCACCGGTCGTTGCGGGCCTTGTTGAACTTGCCGAAGTACCGGGCAAACACCCAGGAGGTCGGCTTGTTCGCGTGGCTGAAGATCGCCCACTTGTAGGTGAGCTTCCACAGGTGATGATCCAGCGCGCTGAACGTCTCGCTGGATACCTGTGTCCGGTAGTCGGCGGCCCATCCGCGGATGATCGGGTTGAGCCGTTTGATCACCGCTTGAGCGTTGCTCCGCGCAGGGATCGCAGCTCGGTGCGGAGTCGTTCCCGGACCCGTCTGACGGCCGCTTTGCTCGGTTTGATCAGCAGCTTGCCGCGGTATCGGCGGACGTTGAACCCCAGGAAGTCATAGCCCTCATCGAGGGAGACGACATGCGTCTTGTCCTCGTTGAACGTCAGGCCTCTGGGCGTCAGCCACACGGCGAGCCGTGCTTTGACCTCGAGCGCTTCCTGCCTGGTGTGGCAGTGCACGACGAAGTCGTCGGCTTATGCCGAGCGTCTTGTTATGCCGAGTGGCTGTCGGGATCGCCGGTGGTTGCTGGGGGTGGGCGCTGAATCCTCGGCATAATCAGAGTGCTTCGAGGAATGCCAGGAGGGTGTCGGGTGGCCGGTAGTGGCCGGGAATGCTGTTGGGTGGGGTGGTCCGCGCGAGCGCTCGTTCCTTGATCGCCATGTCGGCGTGGAGATAGATCTGGGTCGCTTCGACGGACTCGTGGCCTAGCCACAAGGCGATCACTGCGCTGTCGACGCCGGCGTGCAGGAGGTTCATCGCCGCGGTGTGCCGCAGGGTGTGCGGCGAGACCGTCTTGTTCTTCAGCGTCGGGTAGCTGCGGCCGGCGTTGCTGGCGTGTTTGGCGACCAGGAGCGCGACCGCGTCGCGGCTGAGCGCTCTGCCGCGGCTGGTCGGGAACAGCGGCTGGTTAGGCTGTCCGGCGCGCTCTTTTAGCCATTCACGAAGCACGGCGACGGTCTGGCTGGTCAACGGCGTGGCTCTCTGTTTGCGACCTTTCCCGCGGGTTTCGAGGTGCGGGCCGGTGCCGAGGTACGCGTCTTGGCAGCGCAGGCTCGTGAGCTCGCTGACGCGCAGCCCGGTCTGGATCACGGTGGTCAGCAGCGCGTGGTCGCGACGGCCGATCCAGTGGGCGCGGTTCGGCGCGGCCAAGAGTGCGTCGACCTCTTCTGGGGTGAGGTAGGAGACGATCGCGCGGTCGAAGCGCTTCGTCGGGACCGCGATCACACGACTGATGAGCGCGGCGTGCTCGGGGTGGCGCAACGCTGCGAATCGGAACATCGAGTGGATCGCCGCGAGGCGAGCGTTGCGGGTTCTGGGGCTGTTGGCGCGGTCGTGCTCGAGGTGATCGAGGAACGCCGTGATCAGCGGCGCGTCGAGATCCTCGAGCTCGAGCTTCGACGGTTGCTTGCCGGTGCGTTTCTGCGCGAAGCAGAGCAGCAGCCGGAAGGTGTCGCGGTAGGCGGCGATCGTGTGCGGGCTGACGCCTTTCTCGCCGATCAGCCGGCTGGTGAAGAACGCCTCGAGCGTTGGGGCGAGCGCGGTCATGACCGGCCTCCTGTGGCTTGCTCGAGACGCTCGGCTGCAAGGTGAAGCAGCTCCGGGGCGGCGGACAGATACCAGTAGGTCGCCGCGGGATCCACGTGCCCCATGTACGTGGAGAGGAGCGGCATCCTGGAGGCGACATCGCCACCGTCGCGATACCACCCCAGCAGCGTCTTGACAGCAAAACTGTGGCGGAGATCGTGTATGCGCACGTGCCTCGACGGCGATTGGTGTCTGACGCCGGCCTGGTCAAGCAGCGCCCGGAACGGCGCATAGATGGTGGGGTGGCAGAGCCTGGTGCCGCGGGTGGTGATGAACAAGCTCCGCTCCTTCGGGTGAGGGCAGAGCCGGTCGCGGGTCTCGCCGTAATCCATGAGGGAGCGGACGGTGCTGTCGTGCAGCAGCACCTCTCGCGACTTACCGAACTTCGAGTAGCGGATCGTCAAGAGCCGAGTCGCCGGGTCGAAGTCCTCGCGGTCCAACCGGATCGCTTCGCCGATCCGCAGCCCGGTGCACGCCAACAGCCCGATCAGCGTCTGGAACGTCGCGGCCCGCAGCGGCGGGCGCAGCCCGCCAGCGCCAGTCATCAACGCGATGATCTCCTCGTCGCGATAGAGGTACGGCGCCGGCCGATGCTTGCTGGCGGGCAGCAGCTCGAGTGGCGGGATCTCGCAGGTCGGGTCGAGCGCGTGCAGATACCGCGCGAACCCGCGGACCGCCCGCAACCGTCTGGAGAGGTAGTTGCGGCTGCCGCTCGTCGGACGCCTCGCCCACTCCAGCGCGAACCGCGTCGTGATCGTGCGCTGCCCGGCGGTGTCAGCGCACGCGACGAACTCGGCGAGCAGCTGGCCCTCCCCGACGAGCTTGAACCCCAGCGCCCGGCGGATTGTCAGATAGTTCTGGACGTGTTCGGCGAGGGCGCTCATGCTGCGGCTCCTGGCCACGGCATGACGACGGCGGCGAGCGCGAGCCGGTCAACCTTGGCGTAGATCGAGGTGACATCCCGGCCGCGATGGCGCAGCACCTGACCGACCTCGGTCAGGCTCCCGCCGGCCCTGAGCATCTCGGTCGCGGCCGTGTGCCGCAGACGATGAGCGCCGACCAACGACAGCCCGGCCCGCCGACAGGCGCGGCGCACGATCTGCGAGACAGCACCCGCCGACAGGCCGCCATGAGGAGCGCGCAGACGCGTGAACACGAACACCGACGACTCGCGACGCGGACGGCCGCGAGCAAGCCAGCCAGCGAGCGTTGCGCCGACATCGGCCGGGAGCGGCAGACGCTCCCGACGGCTGCCCTTCCCACGGACCATGATCTCGCCAGCGCGCCAGTCGAGATCCCCCAGCTGCAGCGCGGCGACCTCGCCGGCGCGCAACCCAAGTCGCGACAGCAACGTGATGATCGCGAAGTCCCGCCGCCCGACCCGCGTGCGCCGATCGCAGCTCCCCGACAACCGCGCGACCGACCGCGCGTCCAACGCCCTGACCAACCCCGCCAGCCGCCAGCCCGCGACAGGCGGAACGCCATCCGCGAGCGCCAGTCCGATCTCGCCCTCCACATGCAAGAAGCGCAACAGCGCCCGCAGCCTGGTGACCATGCACTTCGCCGAGCCGACGCACGAGCGCCGAGCCTCCTGCAGCACGAACTCGCTGACCGCCACCGCCTCCAGCGTCTCCAAACAGAGCCCGCCCGTCGTCGCCTCCCGCCAGGCCAGGAACACGCGCGCGACGCCGACATAGTCGCGCACCGTCGACGGCGCCAGACCACGCCGCTCCAGCAGATACGCCGAGTAGCGCGCGATGATCGCCTCGACCGCCGTCAGCGGCGATGCCAGCTTCGCCGGCGGTACGACCCCCAAGCCGCGCAGATACCCAAGCAACGGCGACATCGCCCGGGGCGAGAGCAGCCGTGAGCGGCCCGACACGCGCCGCTCGGCCTGAGGTGTGTCTGAGTCAAAGCCACAGATCGGGGAGCGAATCAGTCCACATCGGTGCGGCTCCGGCGATTGGCTTTGGCTTTCTGTAAGCGATGGTAGATGATGCGGTCCCAGCGGGCGTGTCGGAG
>JALYYW010000033.1 GCA_030946085.1 Actinomycetota bacterium | reverse complement strand
GCGCCCATGCCGTCGAAGATCTGGTCGATCTCCAGCGACCCGTACCGGGCGGTGCCCTTGAACAGCAGATGCTCGAGCAGGTGAGAGAGGCCGGCCTCCGGCTCCCGCTCGCTGCGGGAACCGGTGCCGATCCAGAAGCCCAGGGCCACGGATCGCACGGAGGGCATCGCCTCCGTGATGATCCGGACGCCCGCGGGGAGCGTCGTCAGCCGGTGCTCCGGAGCCACTGCGGGCTACGCCCGCGGACGGTCCGGGTCCCGGTCACGCGTGCGGGCATCATCGCCGCCGCGATCCCGGTCCCGTGGTCCCCGGTCCCGGCCGTCTCGACCGCCACGGTCCCGGCCCCGGTCACGGCCGCCGCGCTCAGGGCGCTCCCGCCCGCGCGAGCCACCGCCGTCGCCACTGGAGATGGAGCCCAGCTCGTCGACGCTCTTGCCCGCCACCTCAGGGTCCTCGGCCATCCGCAGGCCGATCCGCCCGCGCTCGCGGTCGACCTCGACCACGCGCACGGCGATCTCGTCGCCCTTGTTGATGACCTCCTCGACGGTGTCGATCCGGCGGCCGGGGGCGACGTTGGAGATGTGCAGCAAACCGTCGGTGCCCTTGGCCAGCTCGACGAAGGCGCCGAACGTGGTCGTCTTGACGACCTTGCCGGTGAATTCGTCGCCGACCTCGACCTCCTTGGTCATCGAGCGGATCCGATCGACGAGCCCGTCGCCGAGCTCCCGGTTGGACGCGTAGACGAGAACCTGGCCCTCGTCGTTGACGTCGATCTGGGACTCGAACTCCTCCTGCAGGGCCCGGATCGTCTCGCCGCCCTTGCCGATCAGCAGCCCGATCTTCTCGGGATCGATCTTGATCGAGGAGATACCCGGCGCGTACCGGGAGAGCTCGCCGCGCGGAGCGTCGATCACCTTCGTCATCTCGCCGAGAATGAACTCGCGGGCGACCTTGGCCTGGGCCAGCGCGTCACGCAGGATCTCGAACGTCACGCCCGTGATCTTGATGTCCATCTGCAGCGCGGTGATCCCGTCCTGGGTGCCGGCGACCTTGAAGTCCATGTCGCCGAGGTGATCCTCGACCCCCGCGATATCGGTGAGGATGATGTAGTCATCGCCCTCCTTGATCAGGCCCATCGCGATACCCGCGACCGGGGACTTGATCGGGACCCCCGCGTCCATCAGCGACAGCGCCGATCCACAGACCGAGGCCATCGAGCTCGAGCCGTTGGACTCGAAGATGTCGGAGACCACGCGGATCGTGTAGGGGAACTCCTCCTGGCTCGGGATCATGGGCACCAGCGCCCGCTCGGCGAGCGCCCCGTGACCGATATCGCGGCGCTTGGGGCCGCGCATGAAGCCGGCCTCCCCGACCGAGAAGGGCGGGAAGTTGTAGTGGTGGAAGTAGCGCTTGGTGGTTTCCAGACCGAGGGTGTCCAGGCGCATCTCCTCCCGCGTGGTCCCCAGTGCCGCGACGCTGAAGGCCTGTGTCTGACCGCGCGTGAAGAGCGCCGAGCCGTGCGTTCGCGGCGAGACGCCAACCTCGATCGAGATCGGCCGGATCTCCTCGGAGCTACGGCCGTCCGGGCGCTTCTTGTCAACGGCGATCCGTTCGCGGATCAGGGACTTCTCCAGCTTGTCGAAGGCGCGCTGAGCGTTGCCACGGTGCTCGGCGAACGTCTCGGCCTCCGGGTTACCGGCGTACTGGGTGAGGATCGCTTCCTCGACGGCCTTGGTGGCGTCCTGGCGCTCCAGCTTGTCCTCCACCTGGGTGGCGGCGCTCAGCGCCTCGCCGTGCGATCCCTTGATCTGCTCCAGGAGCTCCGGCTCGACCTGCGGGACGGCTACCTGAAGCTTCGGCTTGCCGGCCTTCTCGGCCAGCTCGCGCTGAGCGCCGCAGATCTTCTTGATCGCGTCGTGGGCGATGTCCAGGGCGTCGAGGATCTCCGCCTCGGGGATCTCGTTGGCTCCGGCCTCCACCATCAGGATCGCGTCCTCGGTGCCGGCCACGATCAGGTCGAGGTCGGTGCCCTCCAGAAGGTCCTCCTCCCGGGGGTTGATGACGAAGTTGCCCTCGATCTTCCCGATCCGCACCGCGCCCACGGGCGCCGGGAACGGGACCGGGGAGATCATCAGCGCCGCGGAGGCGCCGTTCATCGCGAGCATGTCGTAGGGATGCTCGTGGTCGACCGACATCGGCAGCGCCACCAGCTGGGTCTCGTAGCGCCAGCCCTTGGGGAAGAGCGGGCGGATCGGGCGATCGATCAGGCGCGCGGTCAGGGTCGCCTTCTCGCCCGCGCGACCCTCGCGCTTGAAGAACGAGCCGGGAATCTTCCCAGCGGCATACATGCGCTCCTCCACGTCCACTGTCAGGGGGAGGAAGTCCACGTCGCGGAGGTTCCCCGCGGTGGCGGTGCAGAGCACCATGGTGTCGCCCGAGCGGACGACGACGGCGCCGGAGGCCTGCTTGGCCAGCTTGCCGGTCTCGAACGAGATCTCGGTTCCGGCGACCTCGACGGAGACGCGCGTAACGGCGTCAGACATATTTAATTCCCTTCCGCTCCGCCCTTCGGTCGGCGGAGTGCTTCTCGTTTCTCTTATTCCGAACCCGCTGGATGGTAGCGGCGGAGGCGGGCGGACGATTCTCAGCCCAGCATGGCCAGGGCCGCCCGCCCCGCGTGCATGCCGGCACTGGTGAACAAGGTGGGGGTCGTGACGACGCCGGCGCGCACCCCGCCGCGAAAGTTCTCCCGCACCCGAGCGGCGATGTCCTCGCTGCGGCGGTCCGCCTCGAACCGCCTCAGATCCAGGCCGAGCCGCTCGGCGCGCTCCCACAGGTGCGGATCCTCCAGGCGACCCTGGTCGCCCAGGAGCAGATCGTGCATTTCCCAGAAGCGCCCCTGCCGCCCGGCGGCCTGGGCGGCGCAAGCCGCCGCCCAGGCACGTGGATGGCTGGAGCGCACCGGGAAGTGGCGGAACACGTGGCGCAGCGGACGCGAGTGCAGCGCCGGCCCCAGCATCGCGCAGTAGGGACACTCGAAGTCCGCGTACTCGATCACCAGCGGTGCTCCGTCGGGGCCCCGGATGTGGTCCTGCGGCCCCGGGGGCGGCAGGGGGGCGGAGCTCAGCTCCTCAGGCACTCAGCGCGTCGAAGATCAGGTTTGCGCCCGGAAGGTCTCCGGGCGTTGGTGCCTGATAGCTCCAGGAGACCACCGCATCGGGTCCGCACAGCACCAGCGCCCGCTGCGGAAACCCCCCGGGGTGCAGGACTCCGAACGCGCGGCAGGCCGCGCCCTTGGGCTCCCAGTCCGAAAGCTGCTCGATGCGTATCCCCAGCGTCTCCCGGAACGCACTCTGCGACGGGGTGGCATCGCAGGAGACGCCGTACAGGGCCGCGCCACCGTCGCTGAGATCGTCGAGCACCTCGTCGTAGAGGTTCAGTTGATCCGTGCACACCGGGCTGAACGCAAACGGGTAGAAGGCCAGCACCGTCGTGGCGCCCTTCAGGTCGGCGCGGGTGAACTCGCGGCCGTCCTCGCGGCGAAGCGTAAACTCGGGAGCGGGTGTGCCGGGCGCGATGATGCCCGCCGCGCTCACCGGCGCAGGCCGAGCTCGCGGATCAGCGACCGGTAGCGCTCCAGATCGGTGCGCTGCAGGTAGTTGAGAAACCGCCGGCGCCGGCCGACCAGCATCAGCAGCCCGCGGCGCGAGTGATGGTCCTTGCGGTGCGCGCGCAGGTGCTGGGTGAGCTCGTTGATGCGCTCGGTCAGCATCGCGACCTGGACCTCGGCCTTGCCGGTGTCCTTGGGCCCGTCACCGAAGCGGTCGATCAGCTCCTGCTTGCGCTCACTGGTCAGCGTCATGCGGCGGCCGAGGCTAGCAGAGACCCTGACGGGCTCAACCACACAGCTCCCGGGCTCGCGCCACGTCGCGGTGCATCTGCGTGACGAGCGCCTCCACGGAGTCAAAGCGTCGCTCGCCACGCAGGCGCGCGAGGAAGTCCAAGCGGAGGATCTGGCCGTAGAGGTCCTCCTGGCGATCCAGCAGGTAGGCCTCGACCAGCACCGCCCGGCCGGTGCCGAAGGTGGGACGCACGCCCACGTTGACCGCTGCACAGGCCCCGCCCGCGCTCGCGGCGTAGACGCCGTGGCCGGGGCAGACGAGTGTCTCGTCGGGAACGACGTTGGCGGTGGGAAACCCGAGCTCCCGCCCGCGCCGGTCCCCGGGAACGACCTCGCCGCGCACCTGGAAGGGCGCGCCGAGGAAGCGGCCGGCCGCCTCCACCTCACCGGAGAGAACCAGGGCGCGGATGTGGCTGGAGGAGACGATCTCCCCGTCGAGCTCCACCAGCGGCACCACGCGCGTCTGGAAGCGCGGATCGTCGACCAGCAGGGCGCAGTCGCCCGCGGCGCGGTGGCCGAAGCGGAAGTTCTCGCCCACCGAGACGTGGGTGGCGCCAAGCTTGCGCACGAGCACGTCGTCGATGAACTCCTGCGGGCTCTGGTGGGCGAAATGCTCGTCGAAAGGGATCAGCACCAGCTCTTGTACGCCCAGTCCGGCGATCAGCTCCGCCCTGACCTCCAGGCTGGTCAAGAGCTTCGGGGCCGCCTGTGGGCTCACCACCTGGAGCGGGTGGGGATCGAAGGTCAGCACGGTGTCGTTGCCGGCGATCACCTCCCGGTGGCCGACGTGCACGCCGTCGAACTCGCCGACGGCGATCCGGCGGGGGCGGGGCTGTGCCTCATCGAGGCGGGTCACCTGCATCGGCGCGGAAGCCTAGACAGTTGGCGCTCCGCTGGCCGACCGCACCTACCTAGCCACGCAAGTGCTCCGTCACGAGGCTCAGCGCGTCCTTGCGCCCTCTAGGATCGTCGGAAGTCGACCGAAGCTTCGGTGCCCCATCTGGAACTTCGCGATAGCAGATGGGGATCGGCGAGCAGACGGTGAGCGCGCAGGAAGGCTTGGGAGTCTGCCGAAAAACCGTGACCTGAGCGCAGCGTCACCATGCGCTACGCCGCGCCGGCGGCGGCGAACCCCTCCTTCCACGGCTTGGCCGTCCCGCTGCTCTTGACCATGTTGATCAGCTGCCAGACGCCCCCACCGGAGGGGTAGTTGAGGCTCACGATCCATGTGCGCTCGTCGTCGTGTATCTTCATCGCGTAGCCGCCGAGGGTCTTGGGCCAGGCGATCCTGCGCCCGGCGACCGAGAGGTCGAACACGACCGGCCGCTCCCCGGCCCTGATCCGCTTCGCTAGATCGGCGGTGCCGAGCGCCTTCTCCAGCCAACCCAGAAAGGCGTCGGCGGCCTTCTCGTCGAGCACGAAGCTCACCCGGTGCTCGTCATTGAGCACCAGTTGGCCTGAGACCGGGAAGGGGTTGAGCTGGTTCTGGAGCAGGTATGAGTCCTGTCGAAGCATCTGGTCCTTTCTCGCTGCGGTCTGGCAATCACAGCAGGCCAAGCGCGTTCGATCGCGGATCGTGTTGATCGGCCTGCTTGGGCAATCCTTGCACGGGCGGTCGACGGCGCCAAGTGCTCACGCCGGCCGACGTCTCGCGAGGATGATCCGCAGGCGGGCGGCCTCATCCGCCGGTCGCTGGCGGAGTCGCCCCCGCGTGATCCGTAGCGTCTCGACCCCGGCCACCAGCGCGTCGGCATCCCGGATGCGGTCCCGCTCGAACGAGTCACGGCTGCTGTGAAAGCCCCAGCCGTCGAGCTCCACGATCAACCGCTCGGCCTCGAAGTAGGCATCGACCTCGTACCGGCCGACCCGCACGTTCACCTCAGGGCGGGGCAATCCGAACCGGGCGCAGAACGCGACGAAGTCGTCCTCCAGCGCGGAACGCGTGGGCGTACCGGTCTGCTCGGCGAACGGACGCAGGCGTGCGGCGCCGGTGTGGTTCCCGCAGCGTGCCAGCAGCTCCACGAGGTCCTGCCGCTTCAGGTGGCCAGTCCGCAGCGCGTCGTTCACCGAGCGCGTCAGCGCCCGTTCACTGAGACGCGGCGTGCAGTCCAGGAGCGCTCGCGCCGGACTGGTGACGCGGATCCCGTGGCGGTGGCGAACGTCGCGGCGGGAGAGCGTCACGCAGCGGTGGACCGTGATCCCGGGCCGTTGCCGGCGGTTGCCCGCCACCGTGACCTCGACGCCGGCCGGCCAGCCGTCGGCTCGCAGCTCCCAGAGCGCCAGCGCCGAGCTGTGCGACAGCATCGCCCGGTCCCCGCAGGCGAGCACTGCTGCGGCGGAGCGCTCCAGGGCGCTCGTAGCCGGCCGACCGAGCGAATAGACGCCGCAGTGACCGCGATGCAGGCGTCCGGTGGCAACCGCGTACTTGATCGCCTCCGAGCCCAGCCCCAGCGCGCGCAGCTGCTTGCGGGTGACGTTTCCCTGCTGTCGCAGCGCCAGCCGGGTCAGTGCTGGGGCGATCTTGGTCCACTGTGAACCATTTCGTGACATGGCTCGCTCAGGGTCCCACCGCCCCGGCGCGCCGGCGCAAGGTTTCACAGAGATGGCACGACTACCCGCGGAAACCGACGACCGGCTTGAGCGTCGCGCCGTCCGTAGCGGGTTCAGCGAGCGCGATCAGCCCCCGCTCGTCGGTCAGGCGCACGCTGCCAGCGGGCGCCCCGGCCACCCCGGGAACCGCGACCCCGTGGGCCGCGCGCCGCGCATCCTCCCCGGAGAGCCGGACCTCGGGCAGGAACGCCAGCGCGTCCAGCAGCGGGACGATCCGCTCGGGATCGGCGTCCTCCACGTCGAAGTCTCCGATCCGTGTCCGCCGCAGCGTCTCACAGTAGGCGTCGCCCAGCGCCGAGATCAGGCTCCGCACGTAGGTGCCCGAAGAGCAGTCGATCACAAAGGCGCGACGGTCCTCGCGCTGCCAGAGCTGCTCAAAGCGGTGCACTTGGACCTCGCGCTCGGGCAACTCGACGGCCTCGCCCGCGCGCGCCAGGGCGTAGGCGCGGCGGCCGCCGACCTTGACCGCCGAGTAGGCCGGGGGGCGCTGGCGGACGAGACCGACAGGCAGCGGCAGCGGACCGTCCGGCACCGCCCCCGTCTCCACGATCTCCCCGTCGGGATCCCCGGTGCTGGAGACGGCTCCGAATCGCGCGGTCACGAGATAGGTCTTGGGCAGCGCCATCAGGTACCGCTGCACCCGCGTGGCGCGGCCGACCAGCAGCAGCAGCAGGCCCGTCGCAAACGGGTCAAGCGTGCCGGCGTGGCCGACCTTGACCCCGCGCCCGAGCGCGCGGCGCCTCCGAGCCACGGCGTCGTGAGAGGTGGTGCCCGCCGGCTTGTCGACGAGGACGACCCCGTCCGAGCTCACCGCAGCTGGCGCCCGACCTGCTCGCGCAGGAACGAGACGATCTCCGTCCACCTCAGCGCCGTGGTGAAGCCGGCGGCCTGGCGGTGGTCACCGCCACCCTGGACGCGGGCGATGGCCGAGACATCGACGCGATCGTCGCTGGAGCGCAGCGACACCTTGCGCAGCCGATCGACGTCACCGTTGGATCGGCCGGCCGAGTCGCCCATCCGGTCACGCACGAGCGCGGCGACTGCGGTGCCCTGTACCGCGCGGAGGTGGTCCACGACGCCCTCCGAGTAGCTCTCCTCCGCGCCGGCCTCGGTGAAGTCCTCGGCACTCAGCGCGGTCAGCGTCAGCCTCCCGTCGTCGTAGCGCTCGACCTTGCCCAGGCCCCGCGCCAGCAGCGCCAGCTTGCCGTAGGGCACGCCCTCGTACACGCGGCGGTGGACCGCTTGGGGATCGACCCCGGCCTCGATCAGCTCGGCGGCCATCACGTGGGAGCGAGGGCCGGTGTTCTCATACATGAAGCGACCGGTGTCGGTGATCAGGCCGACGTACAGCGCTTCGGCGATCGTCGGCGTTGGTCTCACCTCCAGCCCGTGCATCAGGTCCCAGACGATCTCGGCGGTGCACGAGGCACCAGGGTCGACGAGGTTGACCGTCCCGAAGCGGGTGTTGTCGTGGTGGTGGTCGATGTTGAGGATGTGGGCCCCGGGACGCTGGAAGGCCTCAGCCGGGTTGCGCTCCAGGTTGCCGCAGTCCAGGAACACGATCGTGCGCTCCCGCAGATCCTCAGGCGGCGTGCTCACAAGTCCGTGCAGCGGCATGAAGCGGTACTCGTGGGGCAGCGGGAACTCGCGCTCGGGCATGAACATCACGCTGTCCTTGCCCAGCCTGACGAGCATCCGCTGCATGGCGATCAACGAGCCGAGGGCGTCCCCGTCGGGATTCTCATGGGTCACGGCGATCAGCTTGTCGGCGGCGCGCAGCGCAGCCAGCACGCCCTCGCGGGCGGAGTGCGAGCCGTTCTCAGTCATCGCCCTCCTCGTTGATGAGCAGCTCTGTGATCCGCATTCCCCGGTCGATCGATTCGTCGAGCTGGAAGGTCAGCGCCGGCGTGTGCTTGAGGGTCAGCTCGGCCGCCACGCGGCCCTGCAGGAAGCCGTGGGCCGAGCGCAATCCCGCCAGGCTCTCGCCCCTTGCGAGCTCGTCGCCGAGAACGCTCACAAACACGCGAGCGTGGCGTAGGTCTGGGCTGGTCTTGACTCCGGTCACGGTGACGAATCCGACGCGCGGGTCCTTCAGCTGCGAGGAGATGGCGTCGCTGAGCACTGCCCGCACGGCCTCGTCGACACGCCGCATGCGGCCTCCCGTCATCCTATCTTGCCCTCACTTAAGGGAACTTGAACCGAGGCCTGACCGAGGAGCCCGTTCACGGCATCAGGTCCTCCACCGAGGCGATCGTCCGCTCCACGCGCACGCCCTCAGGCCAGCGGGCCAGCAGCCAGCGCTCCACGCCGTCGGCGGTCGCCTCCACGCCGGACTGGCTCCCGCCGGTCAGCGCCGCCGTCAGCTCGGCTCGCTGCCACAGGTCCTGATGGCCGGTTTCGGCGACCGCCACGCCGAGCCGCCCTTGCAGCTGGGCCTTGATCGAGGACAGGTCCTTGCGCTTGGCCTTGAGGCTGCCGGCCAGCGGGAAGTGCAATTCGATCACGAGCACGGCGACGAAGCCGCTGCGCGTCACCCCGGGGACACCGTTAGGCGAGCTCGCGCTCTACCTGACGGGTGGCGTAGGTCTCGAGCACGTCGCCATCCTTGACATCGGCGAAATCCCGGAGCACGACGCCGCAGTCGAAGCCCGTGGCGACCTCCCGGGCGTCTTCGTTGAAGCGTCGCAGGCTGGCGATCACCCCGTCGTAGACGACCGTGCCGTCGCGCACCAGCCGCACCTTGGCACCCCGTGTGATGCGGCCCTCGGTGACGTGCGAGCCGGCGATCGTTCCCACTCTGGAGGCGCGGAAGGTCTGGCGCACCTCGGCGCTGCCGAGCGTCTCCTCCACCTCCTCGGGCGCCAGCATGCCCTGCATGGCGCTGCGCAGCTCCTCGATCGCCCGGTAGATGACCGCGTAGTGGCGGATCTCCACCCCCTCACGCTCGGACAGCTGTCGGGCATCGCCCACGGGGCGGACGTTGAAGGCCAGGATCACGGCGTCGGAGGCGGCGGCCAGCATCACGTCGGACTCGGTCACGGCGCCGACGGCTCGCCGGATCACGTTGACCGAGACCTCCTCCTGGGGCAGCTTGGCGATCTCGTCCTCGATCGCCTCCAGCGAGCCGGCCACGTCTGACTTCAGAACCAGGTTCAGCTCTTGAATGCCACTGCCGAAGATGTCCTCCAGCGAGATCCGCTTACCGCTGCGGCGGGCCAGCGACTCGGTCTTCAGCCGGACGGCGCGCTCGCCGGCGAGCTGACGGGCGCGACGATCGTGCTCCACCACGCGGACGCGCTCACCGGCCTCGGGCACGCCGTCGAAGCCGAGCACCTCCACCGGCTCACCCGGGAGGGCGGCGCTGACGCGCTGACCGAGGAAGTCGTGCATCGCGCGCACTCGGCCCCAATGGGCTCCGGCGACGAGGGCGTCGCCCACCTCCAGCGTGCCGCGCATGATCAGGATCGACACCACCGGACCGCGTCCGGGGTCGAGCTTTGACTCGATCACGGTGCCCGAGGCCGATGCCTCGGGATTGGCGCGCAGCTCCTGCAGCTCGGTCATGGCCACGATCGTGTCCAGCAGATTCTCCAGGCCGTCACGGGTGCGCGCCGAGACGTCGACAAAGTCGGTGTCTCCACCCCATTCCACCGGCTGCAGCCCGATACCGGTCATCTCGGTGCGGACCCGCGTGGGGTCGGCGCCCTCCTTGTCGATCTTGTTGATGGCCACGAGCATCGGGACGCCGGCGTCCTTGGCGTGGTCGATCGCCTCCTGGGTCTGGGGCTTGACGCCGTCGTCGGCCGCCACCACGATCACCGCGATGTCGGTGACCTTCGCCCCCCGGGCGCGCATGGCGGTGAACGCCTCGTGGCCTGGCGTGTCCAGGAAGGTGATCGTGCTCTCGCCGTGGTGGACCTGGTAGGCGCCGATGTGCTGGGTGATCCCGCCGGCCTCACCGGCGGCCACCTGGGTCTCACGGATGGCGTCCAGCAGCGAGGTCTTGCCGTGATCGACGTGGCCCATGATCGTGACCACCGGCGGACGCTGCACGAGCTTCTCGTCGGGGTCGTCGTATTCGGGCTCGGCGACGGTCTCGTCCTCGGAGTGGACGATCTCCACGTCCTTGCCCAGCTCGGAGGCGAGGAGCTGGATCGACTCGTCGGACAGCGTCTGGGTCAACGTCTTCATCTCGCCGAGCGCCATCAGCTTCTTCATCACCTCCGGCACCGCCACCGACAGGTACTCCGCCACGTCCTTGACGGTGGAGCCGGAGTTGATGCGGATCGTGTCGGGCTCAGCCAGGGCGGTGCGGGAGGGGCGCGACTCGGCCTCTTCGTCATACACGCCACGGCGCCGACGGCCCCGTCGCTGGCGGCGCGGAGGCTGGTTGGCGGGACCGCCGCCGGGAGCGCGGCGGGAGGCCTGGGAGTCGATCACCACGCGCCGGCGACCGTGCGCGGAGCCGGGGGCGCGCTCGCCCTGGAGCGAGTCGCGGGTGGGGCGCTTGTGCTCGCCGCCGCCGGAGCCGTCCTGGCCGGCGGGCGGATTCTGGGTGGCACCCTCGCCCGTGGGCTGCTGAGCACCGGCCTGCGGATTCGCCTTCCCCGCCCCGCCCGAGGGCTGCGGC
>JALYYW010000005.1 GCA_030946085.1 Actinomycetota bacterium | reverse complement strand
CACGTGCACCGCTTCGCCGCCTTCGACGCCTGCCTGTGCTTCGAGGCCGGCGAGCTGGCCGCCGGCGGAGCCGAGGGCGTGGTGGTGCGCCGCAAGGCCGCGGGCACGATGCGGGTCGATGCCATCGGCCGCGCCGCTCACTCCGGGAGCGCGCCCGACCAGGGTCGCAACGCGCTGCTGGCGCTGGCCCGGACCGCCACGATCGTGGGCGGCTGCCACGATCCCGGTGGCCCGCAGAAATTGAGCGCGGTGCCGACGGTGATGCGCTGCGGCGAGGCGCTGAACGTGGTGCCGGCGGCCGGCGAGCTGCTGTGCGACCTGCGGGCGGACGCGCTCGAGGCCTTTGAGGACGTACTGGAGGCGGTCCCCGCCGAGCTCGACGGAGTGCGCCTGGAGGCCTCGATGAAGCGCCGCTGGCCGGGCATGGATTCCCGCCGAGCGACCGCCGGCCTGCTGGAGCGGGCGGCGGCGAGCCTCAGCCGCCCGATCGTCGGGGTCAGCCGAGGCGGGGCCAGCGACGCCAGCCACTTCGCCGGTGCAATCCCGCTCACCGTGGACGGGCTCGGTCCCCGCGGCGGCGGCGCCCACACCCCCGAGGAGTTCGTCCTGCGAAGGTCCCTGCGCCAGCGCGCGGAGGTGGCGCTGGCGGTGGCGGGCGCGGTGCTGGACAAGGAGCAGGACCCGCCGTAACACGGGACGGGGTGACTCGTCCAGCTCCACATGGGGCCCGGGTGGCTCTGTCAGTCCCAGGGTGCTCGGGCCCCCGGATCGACCGGGCTCTGGCTACCCGGCGACGGCTACGCCACCATGTCGGCATGCCCGGCACCGAGGCCACCGACAGCATCACCGAGCCCGAGGCCCCCGACCAGCCGGTCTCACGCACGCTGGTCTTGGTGCTGGCGGTCGCGGTCGGCGCGGCGGTGGCCAACATCTACTACGTCCAGCCGCTGCTCAACCTGATCTCCCGCACCTTCGGGGTCTCGGACACCGCGGCGGGGCTGCTGGTGACCTGCTCGCAGGTGGGCTATGTCATCGGACTGGCGCTGCTGGTCCCGCTCGGCGATCTGCGCGAGCGCCGGCGACTGGTCACGACCGTGCTCATCGGCGCCGGTGCTGCCTTGGCCGTATGTGCGGCGGCGCCCGGCTTCGTCGTGCTCGCCGGCGCGCTCGTCGCGGTCGGCGTGCTGTCGGTCGTCGCCCAGATCCTCGTGCCGCTGGCCGCGACGCTCGCCGCCCCCCCAGGAACGCGGGCAGGTCGTCGGCCGGGTCATGAGCGGACTGCTGACCAGCGAGCAGCTCTCCTACCCCAGGGCGCTGGGCTCGGTGCTCGCGCTGATCGCCTCGGAGCCCGTGCTGCGCCAGCGCATGGCCCTCGGCGTGCTTCAGATGGCCGGCTTCACCGTGTTGTGGACCTCGATCGCTTTCCTGCTCGGCGGGCCCCCCTACCACTACAACGAGGCGATCATCGGTCTGTTCGGGCTCGCCGGGGTAGCCGGCGCGCTCATAGCGCCGCGCGCCGGTCGGTTCGCTGACCGCGGCCACGGCCGACTCGCCCTCAGCGCATTCCTGGCCGCGATCCTCGCCAGCTGGGGACTGCTCGCCGGCGGACGCGCATCGCTGATCGCGCTGATCGCCGGGATCGTGCTGCTCGACCTCGGCGTCCAAGGCGCCCAGGTCACCAACCAGAGCACGATCTACGCGCTGCGCCCCGAAGCGCGCAGCCGCCTGACCACCGCCTACATGGTCTCGCTGTTCCTCGGCGGCGTGATCGGATCGCTCCTATCAGCCACCGTCTACGGCGCGGGTGGGTGGAGCGCTACCTGCGTGCTCGGCGCCGGACTCGCCGCCGTCGCACTCGCCGTCTGGGCAGCCACAGCAGGCGACCACGGCGGCCCGCTCAGCGCGGGTACATCCCCCCGTCGATACTGAGCACCTGGCTGTTGGGAGCGCCGACCGCATCGCGTCAAGCGATCGGCTACGCACCGCGATTGTCACGTTCTGTACCCCGACCGGTCGCACCTGCGATCCTATGGGGATGCGAGCGATGCTTTCCGACCGCGCCAACCAATCCCGTCGCGAGGGGTTCAGGCTGCTGGCCGGGATCATCGCGCTCATGTGGGTGGTGGAGGTCATCAACGCCCTCGACCACAATGGCCTCGACCAGGACGGCATCCACCCGCGCGACGTCGGACGGCTGTGGGGCATCCTCACCGCCCCCTTCCTGCACGCCGGCTTCGGCCACCTGATCGGCAACACCGTGCCGCTGGTGTTCTTGGGCCTGATAATCGCCCTGCGCGGGGCGACGAGGCTGGCGGCGGTGACGGCGATCGTGGTGCTGATCGGCGGGCTCGGGACCTGGCTGGTGGCCCCCGGCGGAACCGTGACCGTCGGCGCCAGCGGCCTGGTCTTCGGCTACGCCACCTACCTGCTGGCGCGGGGCGTGTTCGATCGCAGCCTCCTGGAGCTGCTGACCGGCGCAGTCGTCGGGGTCGTCTGGGGCGCGGCGCTGATCTCGAGCCTCGTGCCGCAAGGCAATGTCTCCTGGCAGGGCCACCTCTGGGGAGGCGTCGGCGGCGTGGCGGCGGCCTGGCTGCTGGCCGGCCGGCGCGGCCGGCGGGGGAACGCTCAGCGGGGGAAGGTGGCGGTTGGAGAAACCAACCTGGGCGCGGGCATGGGCCGCCGGTAGCTCAGGCCAGAGGGTCCATGACCCGGAGGCTCGCGAACCGACGGAAGCCGCGGTCGGCCGAGGCGAGCACGAGACCATTCACCGATGCGCTCCGTAAGCCACCCGCGCGCCCGCTCGTGCTCGGGGGAGCCGGTGAACGTCGCAATAGATGAAGAGGTTCGTGTCGAGGAGCGTCACCCCGGCAGCTCGGGCACCGGCACGGCGTACCCTCATCCGGTGATGCGCATCTTCTCCGGCATCCAGCCGACCGGGCGCAAGCACCTCGGCAACTACATCGGCGCCATCGCCCAGTACGTCGCCGGCCAGGAGCGAGGCGAGGCGCTCTTCTGCGTGGTCGACCTCCACGCGCTCACGGTCGCCTACGAGCCGGCCGCCCTGCGGGAGTCGGTGCTGGACACCGCCGCCATGTTGCTGGCCGCCGGCCTGGACCCCGAGCGCTGCATCTTCTTCCGCCAGAGCGACGTGCGCGAGCACACCGAGTTGTGCTGGCTGCTCTCCAGCGTCACCTCGTTCGGGGACCTCAACCGGATGACCCAGTTCAAGGACAAGGCGGGCAACCAACGCGACCTGGTCTCCGCCGGCCTCTTCTCCTATCCGGTGCTGATGGCGGCCGACGTGCTCGCCTACCGCGCCGAGGAGGTCCCGGTGGGTGACGACCAGCGCCAGCACATCGAGCTGATGCGGGACATCGCGCAGCGCTTCAACGCCCGCTTCGGGGAGCTGCTGGTGGTCCCGGAAGGCCACTTCCCGGAGGTCGGCGCCCGGATCATGGACCTGCAGGTCCCCGAGCACAAGATGTCCACCACCGGCGGCACCGAGCCGGGCACGGTGCTCGTGCTCGACGAGCCGAAGGCCGTGATCAAGAAGATCCGCTCGGCGGTCACCGACTCCGGCGCCGAGATCCGCCGCGGCTCCGACAAGCCCGGCATCTCGAACCTCATCGAGATCCTCGCCGCGGTCCGAGCCATCGACCCCGAGGCCGTCGAGCGGGAGTTCGGCGGGGCCGGCTACGGGGTCTTCAAGCAGGCCGTGGCCGACGCGGTGGTGGAGTACCTGGCTCCGGTGCGAGCGCGCTACCAGGAGATCCGTGGCGAGACCGACCTGCTGGAGGCGGCCCTGGCCCAGGGAGCCGAGAAGGCCCGCACGATCGCCGCCGACACGCTTGATGAGGTGCGGCGGGCGATGGGGGTGGGAGCGGTCCGGGGTCCGCGGTAGCTTCCTCGGCGTGCGCCTCGTCGATCTGGAGCTGGACCTCGATGTGTTCGCCGGGCCGTTCGACCTGCTGCTGACGCTGATCCTGCGTGAGGAGATCGATCTGCTGGAGGTGGATCTCGCCGAGATCGTGATCTCCTACATCGACCACCTCGAGCGCCGGGGCGAGCTCGACCTGGAGGCCGCCACCGAGTTCCTGGTGCTGATCGCGGCGCTGCTGGAGCTGAAGTCCCGGCTGATGCTCCCCGGTGAGGAGCCCGAGGAGTTCGACCTCGATCCCGGCGAGGCCGCCGAAGAGCTCGTGGCGCGGCTGCTGGACGCGCACCGCTTCCGGGCCGCCGCCACGCACCTGCACGAGCAGCTGGCCGACCAGGCGGGCTTCCGCTTCCGCCACGCGCCGCTGCCACCGTCGCTGCGGCGGGCCTCGCTGCGGGACGCTGGCGCGGTCTACGAGCCCCGGCGGCTGGCGCGCGCCCTCGGGGACCTGCTGGAGCTCCCCAGGCCGGTCGACATCGGCCACATGGCGGTGGCCAAGGTAACCGTCGGCGAGCGGTTGGCGCATCTGCGCTCGCTGCTGCGCCGGGGCAGCTTCAATTTCGAAGAGGCCGTCGTGTCCGCCGATCGGGTCACGATCGCGGTGACCGTGTTCGCGCTGCTGGAGCTCTACAAGCAGGGCGAGCTGACCTGGACCCAGGATGAGCCGTTCGGGGAGGTCATCGTCGGCGTCCTCCCGGGCCACGCCGGGACTCGGGCGGCGGAGGTAGCGTGACCCTCGGGCTGCAGTCCCAGTTGGAGGCGTTGCTGTTCCTCTCCAGCGACCCCCTGACGCCGGCGGCGCTGGCCGAGGCGACCGGTGCCGAGCTGCATGAGGTGGTGACGGCGCTGGAGCGGCTGCGGGAGCAGCTCGACTTCGATCGGAGGGGCCTGGTCGTGCGTGAGCTGGCCGGCGGGCACCTGCTCTGCAGCCACCCCGAGGCCGAGCCGGCGGCGCGACGGCTGCTGGCCCGGCCGCGCACCCCGCCGCTGACCCCGGCGCAGGCTGAGACCCTGGCCATCGTCGCCTACCTGCAGCCGGTCTCCCGGCCGGAGATAGCACGGATCCGCGGCGTCAGCGCCGAGTCCGCAACGGCGACGCTGCTGGAGCGGGGGCTGATCGAGGAGGGCGGCCGCTCGCAGTTCGGTGCCGTGCTGCTGCGCACGGGCGAGCTGTTCCTGCGCCTGTTCGGCCTGCAGACGCTGGAGGGGCTGCCGCCGGTCACCGAGTTCGACCCCTCGCCGGAGCTGGAGGAGGAGCTGCGCGAGCGGTTGTTGCGAGCCGGAGAGGCGCGCGCCGGCATGGCGCCATGAGCCGCGTTAGCGGTTCAGGCCCACTAGCGCCGCGAGCCCCAGGGCAGCCCCGCCCAAGGCGGTGCCCCCGACCATCACCCGCCCCCGCAGCGGCACCCCCTCGCCGGCCAGAACCGTGGCCAGCAGATCGGTGGCGTCGGCGGCGGTCGCGGCCAGCAGCCACCCCTGCAGCTCGCGATCCTCACTGGAGATCGTCCCGGCGCCGAGCACCAGGTCCCGGGCGCCGAGCGCGCGGCTGAGCACCTTGGGCCCGGCTCGCTTGGCATCGCTGCCGATCCAGGACAGGGTGAAGAGCTCGGGCTTGGCCAAGAGGCCGGCGCCGATCAGGATCCGGCCGAGGGCAACGGTGCGGGCGAGCGCGCGAGGGTCCATCGTGGGCGCAATCATACGGCCCCCGCGGCCAGCTGCCCGCAGGCGGCGTCGATGTCCCGCCCCCGGGTCAGGCGCACCGTCGCGTCGATGCCACGCCGTTCCAGCTGGGAGCGGAACGCCGCTATCGCCTTGGGGCTCGAGCCGCTGTAGCTCGACCCGGTGGGGTTGTAGGGGATCAGGTTGACCTTGAACTTGCGCGGGTCCAGCACGCCGGCCAGTTGCACCGCCTGCCCGTGGGCGTCGTTGACCCCGGCCAGCATCACGTACTCCACGAACACCTTGCGGCGCTTGACCTCGTAGAAGCGCTCGCAGGCGGCCAGCACCTCACTGAGCGGATAGCGGTCGTTGACCGGCATGAGCTCCGAGCGCAGCGCCTCGTCGGCCGCGTGCAGCGACAGCGCCAGGCGGACCGGCAGCGGCTCCCGGGAGAGACGGTCGATGCCAGGGATCCAGCCCACGGTCGAGATCGCGGTGCGCCGCGCGGTGATGCCGAGGTCCGGCAGTCGCCCGCAGGCCTCCAGCGCGGCATCCAGGTTCATCATCGGCTCGCCCATGCCCATGAAAACGGCATGATCCACCGGCCCCGCGCGCCGGAAGTGAAGCGCCTGATCGAGGATCTCCGAGGACGTCAGGTTGCGCCCGAAGCGCATCTGGCCGGTGGCGCAGAACGTGCATGTCAGCGGGCAGCCCGACTGCGAGGAGAGGCACAGCGAGCGCCGGCCGTCGCGGTAGCGCATCATCACGCTCTCCACCGGCCGCCCGTCGGCCGTGCGGTGAAGCGCCTTGACGGTGCCGTCCCGGGCGCGGGCCTCGTGCTCCAGCGTCAGCGTGGAGAAGGGCAGCTGCTCGCTCAGCTCGCGGCGCAGTACGATCGGCAGGTCGGTCATGGCCGCGAAGCCGGCGGCTCCCTGAGCGGCCCAGCGCCAGATCTGCCGGGCGCGGTAGGCGGGCTGGCCCAGCTCGGCGAGCTTGTGCGGGAGCGACTCCAGGTCCACACGACTATGGTGGCAGGGCGGTGCGCCTCGCCAAGTTCCTCGCCCACGCCGGCATCGCGTCCCGGCGGGCCGCCGAGGAGCTGGTGCGGGCAGGGCGGGTGCGCGTGGATGAGCTGGTGGTCACCGATCCCGCCCGGGGCGTCGAGGCCGACGACGCCGTCACCCTCGACGGAGAGTCCGTCAGCCTGATCTGCGAGCTCGTCGTGCTGGCGCTCAACAAGCCCGCCGGCGTCGTCTGCACCGCCTCGGACCCGCAGGGTCGTCCCACGGTGGTCTCGCTGGTGGCTTCGCCGCTGCGCCTGTACCCGGTCGGGCGCCTGGACATCGACACCACCGGCCTGATCCTGCTGACCAACGACGGTGAGCTCGCCCACCGTCTCACTCATCCGAGCTTCGGGGTGGAGAAGACCTATCGGGCTCGGGTGTCCCGGCCGCCGGTCTCAGACCGAGCGCTGCGTTCGCTGCGGGCCGGCGTCCGGCTCGACGACGGTATGAGCGCCCCCGCCCGTGTCCGCCGGCTGGCTCGGGACGCACTTCAGATCACGATTCACGAGGGCCGCAAGCGCCAGGTCCGCCGGATGTGCGAGCACGTCGGCCATCCGGTGCTCGCATTGGAGCGGGTTCGCTTCGGCGAGACGGGGCTGGATGGGCTGCGGCCCGGCGCCCACCGCCGGCTGAGCGAGACGGAGATCGCCCGCCTGCGGGCCCTCAGCCCCGCGCCGCAAAGCCTGTCTTAACCAGATCTCAACCGTTGGTGCTCCGAGGAGCACCGCGGTGCGGGCAGTATCTAAGGGGAACGATGCGACCGGACTCTCCTCAGGCCGACCTGTCCGTCGCGCTCGCCTCCGCACCTGGCGCCGTCGCCGCCCCGCCGCAGGGCACGACGCTCCTGCCGCGGCTGGGGGCGCTGCGAGAGAGCGTCTCCCTTCCGCGGCTGCGCGCCCGCGCCGGATCCCGGGCCGGGCGCCTGGCGCTTTCGGCGATGGTGCTGTGCACGTTCGCGGTCGTCGTCTTCTCCACCGCCCGCTCCTCGCCGCTGGTTCCGGGCAGCAACCTCACCTTCCCGGGATGGGAGTCCGGCCCCCTGCACCTGCTCACCAAGCACCTCGTGATCGGCAGCAAGGCGGCGGGGCTCGGGTTCAGCGGCGTGCTGCTGGCGCTGATCGCCGCCTACGGCGTCGCGCTGCTGGCGGTGCGAACGATGTCGACGCGCTCGCTCGTGGTCTTCGTCCTGCTGACCCACGCGATCCTGCTGCTGGGCCCCCCGCTCCAGCTCAACGACGTCTTCAACTACCTCGGCTACGCCCGGCTGGGCGCCATCCACCACCTGAACCCCTACGGGCACGGGATCGGGACGGCGCTGCACGACCCGATCTTCCGCTTCACCAGCTGGCACCACCTCCGCAGCCCCTACGGCCCCCTGTTCACCGCCTTCAGCTACCCGGTGGCGCTGCTGCCGATCCCCGTGGCCTTCTGGGTGTTGAAGGTGGTGCCGGTGCTGCTCAGCCTCGTGTTCGTCGCCCTCGTTTACCGCTGCGCCCGGCTGCTCGGTCGCGATCCCCGGTACGCGGTGCTGTTCGTGGCCGCCAACCCGGTCTTCCTCATGTACGAGCTCGCAGGCTTCCACAACGACTTCTTCATGCTGGTTCCCTCCACCGCCGCGATCGTGCTGCTGCTCTCCCGCCGCGACCGCTCGGCCGGCGCGATGCTGATGGTGGCGATCGCGGTCAAGTTCACCGCGGTGCTGCTGCTCCCGTTCCTGCTGCTGGCCGCGCGGCCGGTGCGCCGGCGGCTCCACGTGTCGCTCGGCGCCGCCCTCGCCGCGATCCCGCTGGTGGCGCTCAGCCTGGTGCTGTTCGGGCCGCACCTGCCCAACCTGCGTGACCAGAGCACGCTGCTGACCGACTGGAGCATTCCCAACCTCCTCGGGTTGTTGATCGGAGCCGGCGGCGGGGCCCCGTGGCTGCTGCGGGTGGCCAATGTGGCCGTGGTTCTCACTGTCGCCGTGCTGCTGCGCCGGCGGGTCCAGTGGCTGGCCGGCGCGGGTTGGGCCACGGTCGCGCTGATGGCCAGCCTGGCCTGGCTCGTTCCGTGGTACGTGGTGTGGGCGCTGCCGCTGGCGGCGCTCGCCACGAGCGTCAGGCTGCGAAAGACGGCGCTGGCCTTCACCGTGTTCCTCGTGCTCACCTTCATGCCGGCGACCTCGATGTTGATGCGCGCCGCCGGCCTCAACCCGTTGGGCGGCTCCGCCGGTCAGGCATCCGAGGCGCTGCAGGAACGCCTGGCCCGGTAACGCTCGCCGGAGCGGGCCCTTACCCAGCTCTTCGGCGCGACTGTTAGCGTCGGCCACATGCGCGCCGAGCTGGCGATCGACGGACACCCCGCCGACCCGGTCTCGCTTGCGCCCTGCGCCTTGAAGCCCTCGCGAGGGCCCGTGGACCGCTTTGAGCTCTGCCTGCTGGTGGCCTTCTCGGCGCTGTCGATGTGGGTGCTGGCCATCGATGCCTGGCAGGTCGTCTTCCACGGCCGCGTGTGGACGGGCACCGACGGCGTCTACATCGTCGACCAGATGCAGTACCTGGCGTGGATCCGTGACGCCTCCCATCATGTGCTGGCCGCCAACCTGTTCGTGCTGCGGCCGACCCCCGCCGACTACTTCCAGCCCGCGGTGGCCATCTCCGGCGCGCTGGCGGCGCTCGGCCTGTCGCCTACGCTGGCGCTGCTGCTGTGGAAGCCGGTGGCGGTTGTGGGCCTGTTCCTCGGTGTGCGCTCCTACGTGCACCGGGCGATCAGCGGCCTGTGGGCGCGGCGCGCGGCGCTGACCCTGGCGCTGTTCTTCGGCTCCTTCACGGTCGCCTACGGCTCCTTCACCGTGCTCGGGGACCTGTTCCCCGTGTTCCTCTCCTGGGGCTACACGTTCGCGCTGCTGGCGTTGGGCGCGATGGTGGCCGCGATCCTGCTCTACGAGCGCGATCGGCGCCGCGGGCGGGTGAGCCTGTGGCCCGGGGTGCTGGGAGCGATCGCCTCACTGCTGCATCCCTGGCACGGCGAGCTGCTGGCGCTCGTGCTGATCGGCGCGGAGCTGACGATGTGGCGCCACGGGCGACGTGGTCGCCTGGCGCTGCCGCTGGTCACGCTGCTGGTGATCGGTGCCGCCCTGTTCTACTACGCCGTCCTCGGCCACGCCGACCCGTCTTGGACGCTGGCGCGCCAGGCCAGCAAGCACGCGTTCTCGTTCTGGCCGATCGGGATCTACCTGCTGCCGCTGGCGCTTCCGGCGCTGCTCGGCTACCGCGGCGCCCCCCGCACGTTCCTGATCGCGGCCACGCGCTCCTGGCCGGTCGCCTCGCTGAGCGTGTTCGTCCTGTCGGCAACCGCCCTGGGCGCGACACCGCTGCACGCCTTTGAGGGGATCACCATCCCGCTGGCGCTGCTGGCGGTGCAGGGAGTGGGGGAGTTGCGCATGATGCGCAAGGCGCCAGGCCCGGTGCTGGCGCGGTTGCGGGTCCCTCGCGTACTCGGCGGGAGCTGGATGACCCGCCGGCGCCTGATCTGGGTGATCGCGATCGCGCTGGCGACGATTCCCGGCACGCTGATGCAGCTGAACTCCGCCCGGCAGCTGGCGGCTCCAACTTATGACAACGCCAACTTCATCGAGCACGACGAGGCCAGCGCGCTCAGCTACCTGGCTGCCCGCCGCGAGCCCGGCGGCGTTCTCACCCGCAGCTACCTCGGCGCCATCGTGCCCTCCCGCACCGGCCGCCACGTGCTCGTCGGCGACTGCCTGTGGTCCCAACCGGGCTGCCTGACGCGCACCGCCATCGCCCAGGAGCTCTTCACCGGCGTCCTGTCCAGTGCTGCCGCCCGCCGGTTCGTGACCCGAGCCCACGTCCGTTTCGTGCTCGCCGACTGCCGCACCCACACCGATCTCAACCGTCTCCTGGGCCCGCTGATCGTCGACGAGGACCGGTTCGGCTGCGCCACCATCATGCAGCTGGACCCGTCCCGCTGGCGGTAGTGGCAGGGCGCTCTGGCAGACTCTGGGGGCCATGCGGCTCTTCGCGCTGCGCGGCGCCAACTCGGTCGAGCAGAACGAGGCTGGGGCGATCCTGCTCGCCACCGACGAGATGATGCGGGAGCTCATGTCCCGCAACCAGCTCCGTGGAGAGGAGATGATCAGCTGCCTCTTCACCCTGACCGAGGATCTGAACGCGGAGTTTCCCGCGGTCGCGGCGCGGGCGCTGGGGCTGGGGCGAGTGCCGCTGCTGTGCGCGCGGGAAGTCCCCGTGCCGGGCTCCATGCCCCGCGTGATCCGGGTGATGGTGCACTACTACGCTCCCGAGGACCACGAGCCGCGCCATGTCTACCTCGGGGCGGCGCGGGCGCTGCGCGCCGACTTGGACGCGGCACAATGACATCCAAGTGACGCTCGAGTTCACCCAGCGAATCCAGCGGATCCCCGTCTATCCCGTGGCCTCCGGCTACGACCTCGGCGGCGAGATGGCGATGCTGGCCTCCAACGAGTCGTGCTTCGGGCCGTTCCCGGCCGTGGTGGAGGCCGCCACTGGGGCGCTGGCCGCAGCCAACCGGTATCCCGATCCCGCCTACGCCCCGCTGCGACGCGCGCTTGCCGCCCGCTACGGGATTCCCTCTCAGCACATCGCGCTGGGCAACGGCTCCTGCGACATCCTGCTGGCCGCCGGCGAAGCCCTCCTGGAGCCCGGCGCCGAGGTGATCTACGCGTGGCCCGCGTTCAGCGTTTACCCGCACCTGGCGGCGGCCGCGGGCGCCCGGGCGGTGGCCGTGCCGCTCGATGGCCAGGAGCGCCACGACCTGGAGGCGATACTCGCCGAAATCACCGTGGCCACGCGCCTGATGCTCGTCTGCAATCCCAACAACCCGACCTCGACTGCGCTGGCGCTGGATCAGATCGAGGCCTTCCTGGCGCGCGTTCCGCGCCACGTCTGCGTGATCCTGGACGAGGCCTACTGCGAGTTCGCGCTGGCCCTGGGGGACACGCAGGCCTCTGTCGAGCTGCTGCGGCGGTACCCGAACCTCGTGCTCCTGCGGACCTTCTCCAAGGTCTACGGGCTGGCCGGGCTGCGGGCCGGCTACGCCCTGTGCGCCTCCAGCGAGTTCCCCGTCGCGGTCGACCAGGTTCGCCAGCCCTTCTACCTGAGCGCCGCCGCCCAGGCCGCGGCCGCGGAGGCGCTGCGCCATCAGGACGAAGTCGAGCGCCGCGTCACCGCCACGGTCGCTGCCCGCCTGGAGCTTCAGGACGGCGTCGGCGACCTGGGCCTGTGGGTGGCCGAATCCGACGCCAACTTCATCTGGCTGCGCCTGGGCGAGAAGCTCGACGAGGCGGCGGTGGTCTCGGGGCTGCGCGAGCGCGGCGTGCTCGTGCGCGCCGGCGGCTCGCTGGGCCGGGAGGGTGCGCTGCGGGTGACGGTCGGCACCGACTCCGAGAACGAGCGCTTCCTGGGCGCCCTGCGCGATCTCGTCTGAGCCGCCGCGGTTGTGCCACAATCTGGGCCAGCGCATGAGTCACGGCAGCGACACCCACGCATCCGCCGCCCTCCCGGGTCGCTCCGGCGCGCGCTTGCACCTCTGGCGATTTATCTAGGCGCTCGGTCTCCACAGAGCCGCTAGCGCGCTGTGGATGGCATCGGAGCTCGCCGCTGAGCGGGCACGAGCTGCGGTCGAGCGCCGTCACCGAGGGTTCCCCGGGACCCGAACCCCTTGCGTACAGTCTTGCCAGTAGGAAAGGACCGATCAGAGATGAGCCCCGACACAGCAGCTTTGGAGATAGCCGGACTTCCGCTCGGCGGCGAGAACTTCGTGCTCATCGCCGGGCCCTGCACCGTTGAGTCACGCCAGCAGACCCTGGAGTGCGCGGAGGCGGTGCGGGCCGCAGGAGCCACGATGTTCCGCGGCGGTGCCTACAAGCCCCGCACCTCGCCCTACGCCTTCCAGGGGCTGGGTCAGGAGGGGCTGCGCCTGCTGGCGGAGGCCAAGGCCGCTACCGGGCTGCCGATCGTGACCGAGCTCATGGACCCGCGCGACCTGAACGACGTGCTGGCGGTGGCCGACGTGGTCCAGATCGGCGCGCGCAACATGCAGAACTATGCGCTGCTCACCGAAGCCGGTCGTAGCGGCCGGCCGGTGCTGATCAAGCGGGGGTTCTCCAGCACCATCGACGAGCTGCTGATGGCCGCCGAGTACGTCCTCAAGGAGGGCAACGACAGCGTGATCCTGTGCGAGCGCGGGATCCGGACCTTCGAGACCGCCTACCGCTTCACGCTGGACCTGGCCGCGGTGCCGGTGCTCAAGGAACGCACGCACCTGCCGGTGATCGTCGACCCGAGCCACGCCGCCGGCCGACGCGAGCTGGTGGAGCCGCTGTCGCTGGCGGCGGCGGTAGTCGGCGCCGACGGGATCATCGTCGAGGTCCATCCCCGGCCGGAGGAGGCCATCTGCGATGGATTGCAGTCATTGCCGAGCGCCGCACTGCCCGACTACGTCGAGCGGGTGCGGGCCGCGGCGGCGCTGAACGGCAAGATCGTGGTCTCGCCGCTGGCCAGCGCGGTGTGAGGTGGGGATGGCTCTGCCCCAGCGGCGCGAGGCGGTCCGCGATCAGCGCATCGAGCGGCTGGAGCCCCTGGTCTCGCCCGCAGAGCTGCTTGGGCGGCTGCCCCTGACCGACGACCGCGCCGAGGCGGTGCTGCGCGGACGCGAGCAGGCTCACGCCATCCTCGACGGCCACGACGATCGCCTGCTGGTCGTCGTGGGCCCCTGCAGCGTCCACGACATCGTGGCCACGCGGGACTACGCCGGCCGTCTGGCGGCCGCGGCGCAGACGCTTCGTGAGGACCTGTGCCTGGTGATGCGGGTCTACTTCGAGAAGCCCCGCACGACGACGGGTTGGAAGGGCCTAATCAACGACCCGCACCTCGACGGCTCGGGGGACGTCAACACCGGCCTGCGGATGGCTCGGGAGCTGCTGCTGGACGTACTGGAGCTCGGGCTGCCGATCGGCTGCGAGTTCCTGGACCCGATCACTCCCCAGTACATCTCCGATGCCGTCTGCTGGGGTGCGATCGGCGCCCGCACCACCGAGAGCCAGATCCACCGCCAGCTGGGCTCGGGGCTGTCGATGCCGGTCGGTTTCAAGAACCGAACCGACGGCAACGTGCAGGTCGCCGTCGACGCCGTGCGCGCCGCCGCCGTGCCCCATGCCTTTGCCGGGATCGACCTGGGCGGCCGCTCGGCGATCCTCCACACCCGCGGCAACCGGGACTGCCATGTGATCCTGCGGGGCGGCAGCAAGGCCCCGAACTACGGCGCGCATGATGTGGCCGCGACGTTGACGATGCTGCGGGGTGCCGGGCTGCCCGCGCGCGTGATGGTAGATCTCTCGCACGACAACAGCGGCAAGGATCCCGACCGCCAGCCGGTGGTGGCCGAGGCGCTCGCTGAGCAGATTGCCGCCGGAGACCGCGCCATCGTCGGGACCATGCTGGAGTCGTTCATCGCCGGCGGCCGGCAGGAGCTGCGCTCTGCCGTCGAGCTCACCTACGGCCAGTCGATCACCGACGGCTGCCTGGGCTGGGAGGCGACGGTGCCGGTGCTGGACCGTCTCGCCGTCGCCGTGCGGGAGCGCCGGCGCCTGCCCCCGGCGACGTGAGCCAGGTGCGCCTCGCCGTCCTCGGCGTCGGCCTGATCGGGGGCTCGGTGGCCCTGGCGGCGCGCG
>JALYYW010000001.1 GCA_030946085.1 Actinomycetota bacterium | reverse complement strand
GCGTGGCCAGGCCGCGCTCGCTGGGCATCGCCAAGGCGCCCGCCCGCCGGGCCAGCCGCGCCGCCAGCGGCGTCAGCAGCGCCGCGACGCACGTCGCGACCACAAAGGCGAATACCGCATCCCAGTACCGCAAGGCCCGTAGCATGGCAGCCGGCGGGGACCGCACGACCGGCGAGCGTCGGACCTACGCGGCCGCCGCGAGGGCCTGTGCCAGCCGCGCCGCCACCATCAGCGGCTCGTCGCGCAGCTGGCGGAAGGTGAGGCGGATCACCCGCCACCCGGCGGCGACCAGCGCCTGGTGGCGGCGGCGGTCGCGCTCAAAGGCGAGCTGGTGGTCGTGCGCCAGGCGGCCGTCGACCTCAACCACCAGGCGCGGCGCGCGCCAGAGCGCATCGACCAGCTGGCCGAGGATGCGCACGTTCTTCTCCGGGCGGGGGAGGCCGCCGCCGTCGAGGATCCGCATCAGGGCGCGCTCGGCGGCCGAGCGGGTGAAGCACGGTCCACGCTCCAGGGCCAATACGTCCCGCATCACCGCAGCGCCGGGACGCGCCGGTGCCTTGGCCAGCACCGCCCCCAATTGCGCCTCGCCGAGCAGTCGCCGGACGATCGCCTCCTGGAGAGCATGCTCGACCTCGCGCCGGGGGCTCGTGGCAGCCAGGTCGCAGATCGTGCGGGCCGGGGAGGTGATCCGGAGCCCGTGCTGCAGAACCCGGACCTCGCTCGGGTGCAGCGTGGCGACACGGTGGATCCGGATGCCCGGCTTGGGCCCGGGGTTACGGCCGCTCACGGTGACCTCGGCCTCGACCGGCGGCGCGGCCAGGCCCCACAGCGCGGCCGCCGTTCCGTGGCTGATCACCGCGCCCTCGCCGCAGGCCAGCAGCGCGGCGCGGGCCAGGGTCCGGGTGCTCGGCGGGGCGTGGCCGGTCAGGTAGATGCCACGGTGCCGGCGGCGCAGCTGGCCGCGGGCGATGCGCCCGTCGATCTCGCCGCGCGCGAGCCCGGCCTCCACCAGCTGCGCTCGGCTCACGACGTCGTCCTGCCGTGCCGCGATCTGGCCGATCAAGCGCTCCGCGCGCTGCATAATCCGTCAACCGCCCCCAAGCGTGAGGACGATGTCGTGCTGTTCAGCCAGGCGATGAACAACGCGCCAGCGAGCACGGGAAAGCGGGCCGTTGTCGTGTTGTGCAGGGTCCAGCGGGGTGAGCGACCTACGCACACGAGTACAGAGCCCCGCCGGCCACAGCTCTCGCCCCCCGGGACCGCGCCTAGACGACGGCTTCGGCAGCCAGCCCGGCGGACAGCGGGTACCGCTCGGCCAGTGCCGCGGTGCGCTCGGAGAGCTCTGCCCGGCGCCCCTTGAAGCGCCCCGAGGAGACGGCCCGCGGGCGCGGATCGAAGGGCACGGCGTTGCGGTTCACGGTGATCCCACCTCGTGCAGCCGATCCTCGGCCTGCTGGCCGTCGAGCTCTGACTTGCGCAGGTCGCACAGCACCAGGCGCACGTCGGTGGAGCAGCGCGTGGTACACGGCCGCGTTGGCCTGGGCGCCCGAGTCCGGCGGCACGAAGTTCTCCGAGGCGATCATCTCCAGCGTGCGCTCCTGGCGCTCCAGCTCCAGCTCCAGCTCCGGCGTCAAGGACCTGAGCGATCTCCGGGTCCACCTCCGCCAGGGGCCGGTTGAAGCGGTCGGGCGGCAAACGCGACGCTCACCTGCTCAGCTCGCCTTCGGCTCGCTGATGCACAATGAGTGCCAGAAACCGCTCGCTTCGCTCACTTCCGCGGCGATACCAGCGCCGCCGTCAACTCGGCCGTGGGCACCGCCCCCGCTCGTAGCACCCGCCAGCTCCCATCGGCTTCGTAGCGGCGCAGGTCGAGGACCGTAGAGGAGGTGCCGGGCAGCTCGCCGCCGTCCAGGATCAGATCGGCGCCGGCCCGGATCTGGGGCGGGACCTCCACCAGGCGGCGCGGATCCACTCCGCCGGCCAAGTTGGCGCTCGACTGCAGCACCGGGCAGCGCACCTGCCCCAGCAGAGCCACTGCCGGCACGCGCAGTCCCAGCGAAGCGGGGTCATCACCACAGGCCAGCGGGAAGCGCCGCGCTGGGTTCGTAAGCAGCGCCGTTACCGCCCCGGGCAGCAGACCCGTCAGCGCCGCGCGGGTCCGGGGCCCGAGCTCCGGAAGGGCGTCGAGCGCGGCGGCCAGCGTAAAGAACATGACCGCCGAGGCCTTCGTCGGTGGGCGTCGCTTGAGCTCGTAGAGCCGGGCCACCGCGGCTCGGTCAAGCGGATCGCAGGCCAGGCCGTAGACGGTGTCGGCGGGGAAGACCGCCACCCCGCCGGAGGCGATGCAGTCCGTAAACGCGTCCGCCGGCGAGCTCACCGGCGCCCGACCACCACCCGCTCGTGGCCGGCCAGGTCAGGCCGGCGCTCTAAGGACCCGAAGCCCGCGCCGCCCAGCAGCGCCTCCACCGCTGCGGCCTGCCCGGGTCCGATCTCCAGCGCCGCGAAGTGGACCCCCTCCCCCAGCCCCGCGACGAGGCGGCGGATGAGCGCGAGCCCGTCGGGACCGCCCAGCAGCGCCAGCTCCGGCTCGTAGCGGGTGATCTCGGGCGCCAGCGCCTCCCGCTCCGCGTCGGTCACGTAGGGGAGGTTTGCCAGCACGACGTCGTATGCGTCCCCGTCGAGCAGGTCGGCAACGGCGAAATCGACCCCCAGCCCCAGCCGCGCCCCGTTGCCCCGGGCTACCGCGACCGCGTCAGCCGACACGTCGAGCCCCCGCAGGCGCAGGTCCGGGCGCTCGTGGGCCAGCGCCAGCGCCACCGCGCCGCTGCCCGTGCCCACGTCCACCACCCGCGCCCCCACCGGCAGCGAGAGCGCCGCCTCCACCAGCAGCTCGGTCTCCGGGCGCGGGATCAGCACGCGCGCGTCGACCTCCAGCTCGATCGAGCGGAAGCCCTTGCACCCCAGGATGTAGGCCACCGGTTCGCGGGCCCTGCGGCGCTCCAGCAGATCCCAGAAGCAGCCGACCTCGGCGTAGGAAAGCTCGCGGCGCGGCTGGAGGACCAGTCCGGCGCGGTCCAGGCCCACCACCCTTCCCAGCAGCAGTTCCGCGTCCAGCCGCGGCGAATCGGACCCTGCCTGCGCCAAGCCCGCGGCTGCGGACGACAGCTCGCTGGCCACCGTCCGGACGATCGCCGTGTAATGCCGCTCAGGCAACCGCCCTCTCAGCCAGGCGCCGCTGCTTCTCGTCGTCCTGTAGCGCCGCGGTGAGCTCGTCCAGCTCTCCCATCAGGATCGCATCCAGGTTGTGCACCAGCAGGTTGATGCGGTGGTCCTTGACTCTTCGCTCCCCGTAGTTGTAGGTGCGGATCTTCTCGGCGCGCTCGCCGGTGCCCACCTGCGCCTGCCGGGAGGCGGCCTGCTCGGCCTGCTGCTCGGCCACGGCTCGCTCCAACAGCCGCGCCCGCAGCACCCGCATCGCCCGCTCGCGGTTCTGGAGCTGTGACTTCTCGTCCTGCATCGAGACCACGATGCCAGAGGGGCGGTGGGTGATTCGCACCGCCGAGTCGGTCGTGTTGACCGACTGCCCGCCCGGGCCGGAGCTGCGGTAGACGTCGATCTGGAGGTCCCCCGGGTCGACTGCCACCTCCACGTCGTCGGCTTCGGGCAAAACCGCCACGGTGGCGGTGGAGGTGTGGATGCGGCCCTGGGACTCCGTCTCGGGAACGCGCTGCACGCGGTGGGTGCCGCCCTCGAACTTGAACACCGAGTAGGCGCCGTCGCCCTTGACGGCGAACGTGTAGGTGCCCTCTCCGAGCGACAGCGACTCGACGCCGAACCCGCGCCGCTCGGCATATCGGGTGAGCATCCGCAGCAGGTCCCCCGCCCACAGGGTCGCCTCCTCGCCGCCGGCGCCGGGGCGGATTTCGACGATCACGTTCTTGTCGTCGTGGGGATCGCGCTCGACCATCGCCAGCCGGATCTCCTCCTCCAGAGTGACCAGCCGCTCGCGGGAGGACTCCAGCAGCGCCCTCAGCTCGGCGTCGCTGCCGTCCTCGGCCAGCAGCTCGCTCGCGCCCTCCATGTCGTCGGCGGCGCGCCGGTACTCGGCGGCCAGCTGCGCGGGGCGCTCCAGCTCGCGGTAGGCGCGGCTGGCGGCGGTGAATCGGTTCCGGTCCCCGATCACCTCGGGGTCGGACAGCTCGCTCTCCAGCTCGCCGAACCGGGTCCGTATCTGCTCCACCAGGTCGTCGATCATGTTGGAGGGAGTTTAGGCTCGCCGCACGCCCTTTCTTCCGGGCTCTCCGCGTGAGAGCATGCCGGCATGCATCTACCCAGGAAGTTCATCACAGGTCGGTCCCGGGGGGTCGCCCTCGGCACCCTGGCCGTATTGGCGCTGGTCCCCGCCGCGGCGCTGGCTCGGCCGGGCTGGCGGGTCAGCCGCTTCGTGGCCGGTTCCAGCTTCACCGGCCGCAGCACCGCCTCCCGTTGCGGCGCATCCAAGTTCGGCAAGTACACGATCCACGGCGACGGAACCATCCAGGCGCACGGAAGGCAGTCGCTTCACGAGGTGGTCACGTTGAGCCTCGTAAACGACCACAAGCGCCACGCGTTCCATCTCGTCTCGCTGAAGAGCTCGGCGTTCAACGGCGTGTCCGCCAAGGAGCGCCGAGCCGTCATCCAGATGGTGGCCAAGGCGCTGCGCCGCGACCAGGTGGAGATCGTCGCGGTCAACGGCAACACGCTGACGCTCCAGACGTTCACCAGAGGCAAGCCCGCCGCCGTCGCGCAGGTGCCGCTCAAGCGCGTCAAGCACTGCTGAGATCCTGAGCTCGGGGCGCGGCGGCAGAGGCTGCCGCGCCACGGGCGCATCAGCGCCCGGGCCACGAAGGCTTAGGCGACCACCTCGACGCCGAGCAGCTCAGCGGCGCTCTCCCCCGGCGCCTCCAGCGCCAGCACCCCCTCCAACGCGGCGATCGCCACCGCCAGCTGATCGAGCCCCGGCTCCCGCGTGGTCAGCCGCTGCAGCTGCAGTCCCGGGTACATCACGGCGCGCACCCAGCGGCGCCTGCGGTTCCGGCCGGCCCACTTGATCACCTCAAAGGAGAGGCCGGCGATCACCGGCACGCCGAGGATGCGCGTCAGCACCAGCAGCCACCACGCCGGCAGCCCGATCGGCGCGAACACGAAGATCGCCATGATCATCACCACGAGCAGGAAGCTCGTGCCGCACCGCGGGTGCAGCCGCGAATACAGCGTCGCCCGCTCGGGGGCCAGCTCGTCGCCGGCCTCGTAGCACGAGATGACCTTGTGCTCGGCCCCGTGGTACTCGAACACGCGCCGCAGGTCCGAGAGCCGGGAGAGCAGCAGCAGGTAGCCGAGGAAGATCGAGGTCCGCAGCACCCCCTCGACGAGCCAGAACACCAGCGAGGAGCCCAGCTGGTGCTTTACCAGGCTGGTGAGCCCGACCGGCGCGACGAAGAACAGGCCGATCGAGAAGACCAGCGCCACCAGCACCGTTCCGGCCCAGGCGCCCCCGGAGATCTGCTGCTCCGCCTCGGGCAGCTGGGCGTTGGCCGAGATGCCCAGGGCCCGCATGCCGATGGCCAGGGACTCCGCCAGGGCAACGACCCCGCGGATGACCGGCCAGCGGTAGGCGCGGTGGCGAGCACCCCAGGAGACGAGCGGGAAGGACTGGAGCGCGATGCGGCCCAGGGGCTCGGCCTCGGCGGGTTGGTGGCGCACGGCCACCGCCCAGTTGGAGACGCCGCGCATCATCACCCCCTCCAGCACCGCCTGCCCGCCCACCGGCGCGTCGCGTGTGGCCGTCAGCGGTCCCTGCGGGGCGCTCGCGGACACGCGGGGGCTCAGGCGCCGCTGGTGGCGCGCGCCTGCCGCCGGCCCTTGGCGACGCGGCGCTGGAAGCGCTCCACGCGGCCACCGGTGTCGACCAGCTTCTGGCGACCGGTGTAGAAGGGATGGCACGCGGAGCAGATCTCGACGTGGATCTCGCCCTTGGTCGAACGGGTGACGAACTCGTTGCCGCACGTACAGCGCACGTGCGCCTCGATGT
>JALYYW010000170.1 GCA_030946085.1 Actinomycetota bacterium | reverse complement strand
CTTGGAGGGTTCGAACTCGGCCGCCAGCGAGCTGATCAGCTGCTGGGCCATCTTCAGCTCGCGATCACTGGCCTGTGCCTCCTGGAGGCCGTCGAGCTCGTCGAGCCGATCGGGCGAGAGCACTTCGTCGCCGAACAGCATCGTCGTCAGCGACAACGCCGCGCCAGCGGGCCGGAGGGCGCACAGCTGCTGCTTGGAGCGCAGCACGACCCGTCCGATTCCCACCTTGCCGGACTCGCGCATGGCATCGAGCAGCAGCCGGTAGGCCTTGGCACCCCCCGACGCGGGAGCCAGGTAGTAGTTGTGGTCGTAGAAGATCGGATCGATCTCGGCCAGATCCACGAACTCCTCGATGTCGATCGTGTGCGTGGCCTTGGGGTCGAGCGCCTCGAGCTCCTCCGGGGCGATCGTCACATAGCGATCCGGCGTGATCTCGTAACCCTTGACGATGTCGTCGAAGGCCACCTCCTCGCCGGTGGAGGGATCGACCCGCTTCTGCTTGATGCGCGCGCCGGTCTCCCTGGAGAGCTGGTGGAAGCGCACCGTCTTGGGTGAGGTCGCGCTGTACAGCTTTACGGGGACGTTGACCAGCCCGAAGCTGATTGCGCCTGACCAGATTGCGCGGGCCATACCGGCTTTGTATACCGCAGGCCGACGGCGATCAAGCGCTGAGCGCGTTCTTGCTCAGGGAATAGGCCGCTCAGCGGTTGACGAGCGACATGTCCGGATAGCGATCGCCCGCGGCACCCTGCGGCGCCAGCTCGTCCAGGCGCCGCAGGTCGTCCGGGCCCAGTGAGACCTCCTCAGCGGCGATGTTCTCCTCCAGGTAGGCGCGACGCTTGGTCCCGGGGATCGGGACCACCTCCTGGCCCTGATGCAGGACCCAAGCCAGCGCCAGCTGGCCGGGTGTGCAGTCGTGCTCGCGCGCCAAGCTCTGCACCCGCTCCACCAACTCCAGGTTGCGGGCGAAGTTCTGGCCCTGGAAGCGCGGGGTGCCCCGGCGGAAGTCATCGGCGGCGAAATCGTCGGGGCTCTTGATCCTGCCCGTGAGAAAGCCGCGGCCGAGCGGGCTGTAGGCCACCAGCCCGATGCCGAGCTCCCGCACGACGGGCAGGATCTCTTCCTCGATGTCACGGCTCCACAGCGAGTACTCGCTCTGGAGCGCCGAGATCGGGTGAACCGCATCGGCGCGCTGGATCGTCTCCGCCGATGCCTCCGAGAGACCCAGATAGCGGACCTTGCCGGCCTCGATCAGCTCGGCCATCGCCCCCACCGTCTCCTCGATCGGCACATCTCGGTCGACGCGGTGCTGGTAGAGGAGGTCGATGTAGTCGACGCCAAGGCGCCGCAGCGACGCCTCGCAGGCGGAGATCACGTAGTCCGGGCGACCGTTGATCCCGCGGCGGAGGGGATTCTCCCGGTCACGCACTATCCCGAACTTGGTGGCCAGCACGACATCCTCGCGGCGATCGGCGATCGCACGGCCCACGAGCTGCTCGTTGTCCCCGAAGCCGTACATGTCGGCGGTGTCCAACAGCGTGACCCCGAGCTCCAGCGCCCGGTGGATCGTGGCGACGGACTCGCCGTCGTCGGTGGCGCCGTAGAACTCGGACATGCCCATGCAACCGAGTCCCTGTGCCGAGACGGTGAGGCCCTGGGTACCGAGGGTGCGCTGCTCCACCTCGCCCAGACTACGCCTTCGGCCCGCGTGAGCCCCGATCCCCGCCGCCAGCGGCCTAACCGTGTTCGGAGCCGGAGCGCGAGCGGATAGGGTCGCAACCCATGGATGAAGCGCGTTCATGGCGCCAGTCGCTAGCCCTGGCGACGCTGGAGATCCTCAGGCCGGGCGAGAGCGAAATTTCCCACCCCACGCTGGCGCGCGTGGGGCGGATCGTGCTGACGCTCGTGATCGTCCTCACCAACCTGATCGGGGCCGCCGCGGTGCTGGTGTTCGCGGTCTTTGTCGTGCCTTTGCCCGCGGTCGGCTCGGTCGACCACGTCCGCCAGGTCAACGAGGTAGCGGCGCTGATCTACGTGGCGGTGGCGGTCCCGCTGGGCGTGGTGCTCGGCACGCGCGGGCTGGTGCAGGTGCGAGAGTGGCTGGAGGAGGAGCGCCAGGCCACGCTGCTCGACGCCCGCTCGGTGCTGCACGCGCCGCTGCGCCTGTTCCAGCTGCAGGTCCTGCTGTGGCTGGTGGCGTCGGTGCTGTTCGGCGCGCTCAGCCTGCAGTACTCCGATGCCCTGGCGCTGCGGGTGGCGATCATCGTCGCGCTCAACGGCGTGGTCACGGCGTCGTGCTCGTACCTGCTGAGCGAGCTGCTGCTGCGCCCGGCGGCAGCGCGCGCCATGGCGCAGGGCGCCCCGACCCGGCTCGGGGTGCCCGGGGTGGCGACCCGGGCGGTCCTGGCGTGGGTGACGGGGGCCGGGCTGCCGCTGGCGGGGATGGTCGTCATCGGCATCGCCGCGCTCGCCGGACAGCCCGAGGCCACCCGGAACCAGCTGGGGGTGGCGATGGTCGTCCTCGGCGGGGCGGGCCTGGCGGTGGGCCTGCTGGCGATCACGGTGGCGGCGCGTGCGACCGCCGACCCGGTGGAGTCGGTCGGGCGCGCGCTGGAGCGGGTGCGCCAGGGGGAGTTCGAGGTGCGGGTACCGGTCTACGACGGCACCCAGATCGGGCAGCTCCAGCTCGGCTTCAACGCCATGGTGCAGGGACTGGCCGAGCGCGAGCGGATCCGCGAGGCGTTCGGCACCTACGTCGACCCCGAGGTGGCCGAGCACATCCTGGAGGAGGGCACGAACCTGGCCGGCGAGCAGGTAGAGGTGACGATCATGTTCGTCGACATTCGGGACCTCACCTCGTTCGCGGAGCGGACCGCCGCCGAGGAGGTGGTGTCCAGCATCAACGCACTGTTCGAGCAGATCGTCCCGATCATCCACGACCATGGTGGGCGCGTGGACAAGTTCGTCGGGGACGGGCTGCTGGCCGTGTTCGGCGCGCCGTGGCGCCAGTACGACCACGCGGACAAGGCGCTGGCGGCAGCACTGCAGATCGTCGAGCGGGTCCGCTCGGAGAACGGACTTCAGATCGGGATCGGCCTGAACTCGGGCGAGGTGGTGGCGGGCAACGTCGGCGGGCCGGCCGGCTGGAGTTCAGCGTGATCGGCGATCCCGTCAACGTCGCCGCCCGGGTCGAGGCGGCCACGCGCGAGACGGGGGACGACGTGCTGCTGACCGAGCGCACCTGTGAGCTACTGGGCTCCTCCCACCCGGAGCTGTGCGAGCGCACCGGCGTGGAGCTGAAGGGCAAGCAGGAACGGATCAGGGTGTTCGCGCCGCAGGCGGCGTAGAGGCGTCCGCCAGCTCCCGGAACAGCCCGGTGACCACGAACACGACCTGCTCGGCGATGTCGACGGTGTTGTCGCCGATCCGCTCCAGGCACCGCGCCACCAGGATCATCAGCATCGACCATTCCCGCAGCTCGAGCTCGTCGCCGATCTCCACGGCGCGCTTGAAGATCTCCCGGTTGAGGCGGTTGATCTCGGCGTCCTGAACCGCGAGGTCACGCGCGAGCTCGACGTCCCGCGTGCCGAAGGCGCGCTTGGCCTGGGCCACCTGCGCCAGCGCCAGCTGCCCCATGCGCTCGATTGCACTCATGATCTCCTGGTCCTTGGGAGACTCGTAGCCCGACAGTGGCACGAGCTTGGCGATGTTCACGCACTGGTCCCCCATCCGCTCCACGCAGCGGATCATGTGCAGCAGCGCCGCGACGATGCGCAGGTCACCGGCCACCGGCGACTGCCGCGCCAGCAGCGAGAGGATGCCCTGGTGGACCTCCAGGTAGCGCCCATCGAGTCGATCGTCGTCCCCCACCACCAGGCAGGAGAGCTCGACGTCCTGCATGCCGACGGCGTCCAGCGAGCGCTCGAGCTGGTCGGTGACCATGTCGAGACCCTCGAGCGTCTGGCGCTCCAGAGTCTTGAGCGCCTCGCGGAAGTTGTGCCTTGTCTCGTGCTGCATGGCCTCAGCCGAACTTCCCGGTCACGTAGCGCTCGGTGCGCTCGTCCTGGGGGTTGGTGAAGATCGCGTTGGTCGGCGCATGCTCGATCAGCTCGCCGTCGAGCATGAACGCGGTCGTGTTGGCCACGCGCGCCGCCTGCTGCATGTTGTGGGTGACGATCACGATCGTGAAGCGCTCCTTGAGCTCGTCGATCAGCTCCTCGATCTTCAGCGTGGCCACCGGATCCAGCGCCGAGCACGGCTCGTCCATCAGGATCACCTCGGGCCCCACCGCGATCGTGCGGGCGATGCACAGCCGCTGCTGCTGGCCCCCCGAGAGACCGATCCCGGGCTCGCTCAGGCGATTCTTGACCTCATTCCAGAGCCCGACCCCCCGCAGCGCGCGGTGCACCCGCTCACGGAGGTTCTCCCCTCGCGTTCCGGTCAGGCGAAGACCGGCGGCGACGTTGTCGAAGATCGACATCGTCGGGAACGGGTTGGGCTTCTGGAAGACCATCCCGATGAGTCGGCGCACGGAGGTGGTGTCGACGCCGTCGCCGTAGATGTCGAGCTCGTCGAGCGTGACGCTGCCGGTCGCGCGCGCACCGGGGATCTCCTCGTGCATGCGGTTGATGCAGCGAACCATCGTGGACTTGCCGCAGCCCGAGGGTCCGATGATGGCGGTCACCTCGCCGGCGGGGAAGTCGAGGTTCACGCCCTTGACGGCGTGCTGCTCGCCGTAGAAGGCGTGCAGATCCCGAAGCAGGACGTTGTGGCCCTCGGCTGCGCCGGGCGCAGCCGCCGGCTCTCCCGTCTCACCGCTCGTGCGCTGCGCCGGTGATCCGGAGGACACGTCGGGATTCTCCTTGGTTTCGGGGGACGTGTGGTTCTTTGTTTGCGTGAAGGGGGGGTTCATGCAAATCGGCTCCTTCGCGAAGCGAACCTCGCGATCAGGTTCAGCAGCAGAATCAGCAGGACCAGTGTGAGCGCCGCGCCCCAGGCCCGGGTTACCACCTCGTTACGCGGATTGGTGATGTCGCTGAAGATCTGCAGGGGCAGCGCATTCATCTGGTGGCCGAGGTTGCCGGTCAGCACCTGCGCACCCGCCACGGTGAACAGCAGCGGTGCCGTCTCCCCCGCGCCGCGGGCGATCGCCAGCAACGCGCCGGTCACCAATCCCGACAGCGAGGTCGGGAGCACCACCTTGGTGATCACCCGCCAGCGCGGCGCACCCAGCGCCAGAGCCGCCTCGCGCAGGCTGGCGGGCACCAGCAGCAGCACCACCTCCGAGGAGCGAATCACGACCGGCAGCATCAGCAGCGCCAGCGCGATCGCGCCCTTCCAGGCGGTGAAGCCTCCGCCGATGTGCGCCGTGACCAGCACGATGTAGACGAACAGCCCGAACACGATCGAGGGCACGCCGGTCATCACGTCGACGAAGTAGCGCACGACAGAGGCGAAGCGGGATTCCTTGCCGTACTCGGTGAGCCACAGCGCCACGCCGATGCCCAGCGGCACGGAGATCGCCGTCGCCAGGCCGACCATCTCCAGGGTGCCGAAGATCGCGCTGCGGATCCCGCCGGGGTAGCCGAGGAAGTTGCCGTTGGGGTCGGTGGAGAAGAACTTCCCGCCCCAGGCCGCGATTCCCTTGTGGAAGAGGTAGTAGATGACCAGCACCAGCGGGATCAGCGCGACCACGGTAGCCAGGGCCAGCAGGCCGCGCATGACCTGGTCGGTCCGCCGCCGCCGGGGGCTCACCTCGGTCAGCGAGATCATGCTGTCGCCGAGCCCGCGGCGGCTGCCTGGTGTCCGAGCGCGGCGCCGGCGGTCCGCTTGCCCTGCGTCCCTCGCACGACGAATCGTCGGGCGACGATGTTGACCACCAGCGTGAGGACGAACAGCACCAGGCCGGCGGCGAACAGGGCGGAGCTGTGGATCGGCGTCGAGGCCGCCTCGCCGAACTCGTTCACGATCGCCGCCGCCAGCGAATAGCCTTGCTGGAAGATGGAGTGGCCGAGCTGCGGCGAGTTGCCGATCACCAGCACCACGGCCACCGTCTCACCGATGGCCCGGCCGAGGCCGAGCATCGCCCCGCCGGTGATCCCGGCACGGGAGTATGGGAGCACCGACATGCGGATCATCTCCCAGCGGGTGGCTCCGAGCGCCAGCGCCCCCTCCTTGTGCTCGGAGGGCACGGTGGAGATCACCTCCCGCGCGATCGCGCAGACGATCGGGAGGATCATGATGGCCAGGATCAGGCCGGCGATGAAGTAGCTGGGCCCGGCCACGGTGCCGCCGACGAAGGGCAGAAACGAGAATGTGCCCCCCAGCGACTGCTGGAAGCCCTTTAGGTGCGGGATCAGCACGAAGAACCCCCACAGGCCGTAGACCACCGAGGGCACGGCGGCCAGCAGGTCGACCAGCATGGTCAGGGGGCCCCGCGCCCGCCGAGGGCACAGCTCAGTCAGGTACAGCGCCGTCGCGATCGCCACCGGCACTCCGATCACAAGCGCGATCACGGAGGTGATCAGGGTGCCGATGACCAGCGCCCCGGCGCCGAAGGTACATCCCGCGTTGGCGGCGGTGGCGCAGGCTGCCCCCTGGTTGAGCTGCGAGACATCCCAGTTGCTGCGCACGAAGAAGTTGACCAACCCGACGTGCCCGAAGGCGGTCGAGGACTGCCCGATCAGGCGCACGAAGAAGTACCCGATCAGGATCAGCACCCCGGCCGCAAGCCCGCTCAGGCCCCAGTGGAGCACCTGATCGGGGAGTCGCTGCAGCGGTGAGCGCTTAAGCGCCGAGCGCCCACCGCGCAGCGAGATTGCACTTGCCTCCACGCTGTGCTGACTACTGCAGCGGCGCGCCGTTGCAGGTGAGTGTCTTCAGCTGCGCCTGATCCTTGGAGATCAGCGACTGCGGCAGCGGCGCGTAGGACAGCTGCTTCTCGATCGCCTGACCCGCACCGAGGCCGTAGGTCAGGAACTTCGCGACCCCGGAGGCAGCGGACTTGCTGACGCCGGCCTTGCACATGTCCTTGTAGACGATCACGAACGTCTGCGAGACGATCGGGTAAGCGCTCGGGTTCGGTGAGTTGATCGAGGAGATCGCCAGGTTGGCGGGGACTTTGATCCCCTCGGCCGCGGCCGAGGTGGCGTCGATCGTCGGCGCTATGTACTTACCGGCCTTGTTCTTGACCGCGGCATAGGTGAAGTTGTTCTGCAGCGCATAGGCCTGCTCCACGTAGCCGATCGAGCCGGCGCCCTGCTTGATCGCCGAGGCGACCCCGGAGTTCTTGGCCGCACCGGTACCCGTGGGCCACTTGACAGTCTTGTCCGGCCTGCCGGCTGCCGCGGTCCAGGCCGGGCTGTAGTCCGAGAGGAACGTGGCGAAGCCCTTGGTGGTGCCCGAGGCGTCGGAGCGATGCACGACCGTGATCGTGGTGCTCGGCAGCTTCATACCGGGGTTCAGCGAGGCGATCTCGGGACTGTTCCAGGTCTTGACCTTGCCCAGGAAGATGTCGGCGATCGTCTTGCCGTCAAGCTTCAGGCCCGCCTTGACGCCGGGGAGGTTGTAGGAGACGGTGATCCCCCCGAAGGCGATCGGGAACTGTGCCACCGGGCCCTTGCCGGCCTTGATCTCGCTGGACTTCTCCGCCGGGTCGCTGCCCGCGAAGTCGACGGTGCCGGCCTGCAGCTGGGCGATGCCCGCGCCCGAGCCGACGCCGTTGTAGTTGACGGTGAGCCCCTGGCTTGAAAGGTTGGACCCCCACTGCTGGTAGATCGGCGCGGCCAGCGTCGAGCCGGCACCGTTGATCGACCCCGAGCCGCCCGAGGAGCCCGACGAGGCTGGAGCGGAGCTGGAGCTCGACCCGCCACTGGAGCCCGAGCTGCTGCTGCTGGAGCCGCACGCGGCGAGTCCCAGCGAGGCGGTCAGCGCCAGCGCCGCCGCCGTGATTGCACTTTTTCTCACTTGCTTTTCCTCCTGGGTCGTATGGCGCTGGAGTGTGGGAGGCGTTGGGGGGGACGTTGTTATCGACTTGTGAACGCGGGCCCGCGCGGCGGTTCCACCCGCACCGTGCGGGAAACGGCCTGGGTACGCTCCAACGATCAGACGCCTCGCCCCCACCTCGCTCACCTGCCTGCTCACCGCCCTGGCTCTGACCGCCTGCGGCTCGACCACCAGGACCTCCTCCTCGGCCGTCTCGTCTTCGGCCTCCGGAACGGCGAGCGCGCCCGCCCCCGCCTCGACGGTGGCCGAGCTTTCAAAGGCCGAGCGTCCACGCGCGACGGAATTCCCGCGGACGGCCGGGAGCACCCTTCAGCAGATCGCCGCCACGGCCAGGCCCGGGGCGGCGCTGGGAGCCGCCACCGGCACGTTCACCCCGGGGGAGGGGCGCTTGGCCTTTGCGCTGAATGCGCCTTCGGGGGCGTTCATATACGCCCCGACGGCGGTGTACCTGGCTCGTGGCCCGCACGCCCCGGCGCAGGGCCCATACCTGGCGCGGGGCGATCCGCTGACCGTCCCGCCGGCGTTCCGCAGCCGCCAGAACTCCGGCCCCGGCGGCATTCAGGCGATCTACGAGGCGCAGGTGCCGCTGCCGGCCGCCGGCACCTACACGGTGCTGTCGATGACCTTGACCTCCCAGGGATTCATCGGCGCCCAGGGCGAGATCGCCGTGGCGGCCTCCTCGCCGATCCCGGGCGTCGGCCAGCGCCCGCCGGCGATCGCCACCGACACCGCGGCCTCGGTCCACGGCAACCTGTCGCTGCTGACCACGCGCGTGCCCGCCGAGGACATGCACAGCGCCTCGCTGGCCAAGCTGCTCGGACGGCGGCCGGTGGCGCTGCTGGTCTCCACGCCCCAGTTGTGCATCTCCCGGGTCTGCGGACCGGTCACCGACATCGCCGTCCTGCTCCAGCAACGCTTCGGCCAGCGGATCACCTTCATCCACCAGGAGGTCTACGTGAACAACCAGCCATCACAGGGGTTGAGGCCCCCACTGAAGGCCTTCAACCTCCGGACCGAGCCGTGGCTCTTCACCATCGACCGCCACGGCCGCATCGCGGCGCGCCTGGAGGGGTCCTTCGGCGTGGATGCGTTCACCGCCGCACTCCAGGCGGCATTGCGATGACCGCTATCCTCCTGGTCCGCGGCGTCCTGCACTAGCGACGCCGTCGTTGTGTTCAGGAGCTGTCCCGATGGCATCCCGCAAAGAGCAAAAGGAAGCGGCGCGCGCCGCGCGGCTGCAGGCCGAGCAGGAGCGCGTGGCGCAGGCCCGGCGCCAGCGCCGGCTGCAGATGCTCGCTGGGGTGGTCGTCGCCGCCGTCGTGGTGGTGGCGGTGGCGATCGCGGTCTCCAGCGGTGGCGGCACCTCCGCGAAGGGGCTGCAGACCGGCTCCCAGGGCAAGGCGCAGGCCTCGGCGGTCACGAGCCTGCTGGCGGGCATCCCGCAGTCCGGCGCGACGCTCGGCAACCCCCGGGCACCGGTGACGATGACCTACTACGGCGATCTGGAATGCCCGATCTGCCGTGACTTCACCCTGAGCGGCGGCTTTCCCCAGCTCGTGGCCGGCGAGGTTCGCGCCGGGAAGGTGAAGGTGGTCTACCGCGCCCTGGAGACCGCCACCCAGAGCCAGGCCACGTTCCAGACCCAGCAGGTGGCGGCGCTGGCCGCGGGCAAGCAGAACCTCTTCTGGAACTTCGTCGAGCTCTTCTACCACCAGCAGGGCCCCGAGGGCACGGGTTACGTCAACGACGGCTACCTCGCCGGCTTGGCCGGTCAGGTTCCGGGGCTGAACCTGAGTGCGTGGCGCAGCGGCCGGTCTGATCCCACGCTCGCCGCCCAGGTCTCCGCCGACGCTGTGGCGGGCAAGTCCGCCGGGGTCCAGGGCACGCCGACGCTGGTCTTCCACGGACCCAAGGGGCAGTCGGTGGCCCCCTCGGGCGTGCCCAGCTACTCCGACATCGAGCAGGCGATCAAGTCGGTGACATGACGGCGGTCGGCCGCGCCGGGGCTGCGGGCCGCCTGCAGGCGACGACTTCCGGGAGACGGATCACGGTGGCGATCGTGGTTCTGTGCGCGCTCGGCGTCGCCGACGCCGGCTACCTCACCTATGTCCACTACGCCGGCTTGAAGGTGCTGTGCCTGGCCAGTGGCGGCTGCGAGACCGTCCAGGCGTCCCAGTGGTCCAAGCTCGGCGGCATCCCCGTGGCGGCGCTGGGCCTGATCGGCTACATCGCGATCCTGGCCGCGCTGGGCCTGCGGAACGAATTGGGGCGGGCGGGCGCCTTCGGCGTCGCGTTGATCGGCTTCGGCTTCAGCATGTACCTCACCTACCGGGAGCTCTTCACGATCAAGGCGATCTGCCAGTGGTGCGTGGCCAGCGCCGTGCTGATGACCGCCTTGGCGGTCCTCACCGCGATCCGCTTCCTGCGCGGCGCCGAGCCATGACGGCGCGGCCGTGCTGGGCCCGCCGGGGACTGTGGTTTCAGCTCTTATGGGCCACCAGCACCAGCCCCAGCACGACGATCGCGCCGGCCAGGACGAGCGCCGCGGCCCCCAGCACGGCGTAGGCGCCGGCGGCGCCGGGGCGCCCGGCCCGGCGCATGTCCCCTGAGCGGGCGGCACCGAGGATCGCGAGCGAGAACACCACCGACACCGAGACCCCGGCCACCAGCGAGGTGACGAGCAGCTTCAGCAGCGCTCCGGTGTCGACGGACGCGAGGCTCATGGGACCACCGGCGCGGGCGCGGCCTGGGCGGCCCGGCGCACGAGCACCATGGCCAGCGCCGCCACCAGCACGAACGTGATCACCAGCGGCCCCGCGGCGCCGTGGCCGAACAGCCTGCAGAGGCCAAAGACGCCGGCGCCGGCCGCCGCCGCCGCGGGCAGCGTCAGCACCCAGGCGCCGACGATGTTGCCCGCCACGCCCCACCGCACCGCCGAGAAGCGCTTGGCGGCGCCCGCGCCCGTGATCCCGCCCGAGATCACATGGGTCGTGGACAGCGGGTAGCCGACGCTCGAGGCCGCCAGGATCACCGCCGCCCCCGCTCCCTGCGCGGCGAAGCCCTGGGCCGGGTCCATCTTGATGATCCGCGTGCCCATCGTGCGAATGATCCTCCAGCCGCCGCTGAACGTGCCCAGCCCGATCGCGCTGGCCGCCGCGATCACCACCCAGGCGGGCACCTGGAAGGCGCTGGCGCGGATCGTCCCATGGGCCACCAGCGCCAGCGTGATCAACCCCATCGTCTTCTGCGCGTCGTTGGTGCCGTGCGAGAGCGCCAGCAGCCCACTGGAGGCCAGCTGCCCGGCCCGGAAGCCACGGTTGACGGGGCCCGGGCGCAGCCGCCCCACGATCCGGTAGATCAGCACGATCGCGATACCGGCCACCAGGAAGGCCACCAGCGGGGAGACGAGCGCGGGCACGATCAGCTTGTCCACCAGGCCGCCCCCGGAGACCGCCGAGGCGCCCTGGGCGGCCCACACCGAACCCACCAGCCCCCCGATCAGGGCGTGCGAGGAGCTGGAGGGCAGACCCAGGTACCAGGTCAGCAGGTTCCACCCGATCGCCCCGATCAGACCGGCGAACACCACTGTGGTGGTGACGGCGTGGACGTCCACGAACCCCTTGCCGACGGTGGCGGCGACCTTCAGCGAGACGAAGGCGCCCACGAAGTTCAGGGCCGCGGCCAGGGCCACCGCCGGCCGCGGGGCGATCGCACGCGTGGAGATCGCCGTCGCCGCCACGTTGGCGGTGTCGTGGAAGCCGTTGGTGAAATCGAACGCCAGCGCAGTGGCGATCACGATGACGAGGATCACGTCGGCGCTCATCTGCTCACTGGTTCTTGATCACGATGCCCTCGAGGATGTCGGCCGCGTGCTCGGTGGCGTCGATGGCGTTCTCCAGCCGCTCGAAGATGTCCTTCCAGCGGATCACGACCATCGGGTCGATCCCGGACTCGAACAGCGAGGCGATCGCCTCCCGGGAGATCCGGTCGCCCTCGTTCTCGAGCCTGTGGACCTCGACGGTGTGCTCGGTGATGTCGTTGAAGCCGCGCATCAGCGGGATCGCCAGCGAAATCTGCTGGGCCGCGTCCCGCAACACCGCCGCCAGCGCCTGCGCCTGGGTCATCGGCGCCTCGATGCGGTAGAGGCCGAGGTAGTCGGCCACCTCCTCGATGTAATCGACGATGTCGTCCAGCGAGGAGACCAGCGCGAGGATGTCCTCGCGGTCGATCGGGGTCACGTAGGTCTGGTTGAGCTTGCGGATCACCTCGTGGGTGACCTGGTCCCCATGCTGCTCGCAGGCGAAGATCTCCCGGGCCAGCTCCCGCGTGTCGGGGAACGAGGCCAGCATCTCGTCGAGCAGACGCGCAGCCCGGACGATGTTCTCCCCGGCACGCTCGAACAGGTCGAAGTATTCCCGGTTGCTGCCGCGTAGGAGGTCAGAGATTGGGGCCATGGGGCGCTCGCCGCGGAGCTTAGGCTCTAAGCCGGTCGGCGGTTTTGTCCGCCGCCGCGCCGATCATGCCGACGCCGTCGACGGCCTGCGCCACCATGCTCGCCGCAGCGTCGCGGCGGTGGTGGTGGTCCGCGTCCGGTAGCAGCGTTCGGCCCGACCCCCGTAGAGTTGGCCCCATGCTCTGGCTGCTGCGCCACGCAGAGGCTGCCGACGGACGGCCCGACGACGAACGACCGCTGACCCGGCGAGGCCTTCGGCAAGCCGAGGTTGCCGGACACGCGCTGGCGCGCCTGGGGGTGGCGATCGAGGTCTGCCTGAGCTCCCCGAAGCTCCGTGCGCGCCAGACTGCCGAGCAAGCCTGCGCTCCCCTGGAGGTGCCAGTCACCGTGGAGCCGACGCTGTCCGGCCGGCCGTTCGACGTCGGGGAGCTGACCGCCGGCCTGGAGCACGTGCTGCTTGTGGGTCACGACCCTTCATTCTCGATGACGCTCCACGACCTCACCGGCGCCCAGGCCCGGCTGGCCAAGGGTGGCCTGGCGGCGATCAAGAAGGGCGAGCTGGTGGTGCTGCTACGACCCTCCGAACTGAGCGCGATCGCGGGCATGGAGATGGCATCCAGGTGAACGAGTCCACGACGGCGCAGGTCCCGGGCGACGGCGCGCCGGCCTCAGGGGCGGATCTGAGCGACGCCGCGCTCTACGCCAACCGCGAGCTCTCCTGGCTGGACTTTAACGACCGGGTGCTGACGCTGGCCCAGGACGACTCGCTGCCGCTGATGGAGCGGCTGAAGTTCCTGGCCATCTTCGTCACCAACCTGGACGAGTTCTTCATGGTGCGGGTCGCCGGCGTGCACGATCAGGTCGAAGCGCGGATCGACGCCCGGGGCCCCGACAGCCTCTCTCCCTCCGAGGTGCTGGAGGGGATCGCCGAGCGCGTCCGCAGCCTCGACCGCCGTCACGCCCGCGAGTTCTCCGAACGCATCATGCCGGCCCTGGGTGAGCAGGGGATCAGGATCATTCCCTGCCAGTCCTCTCCGGTGTCCCGGGAGCAGATGGCCCGCCGCTTCCGCGATCAGATCTTCCCGGTGCTGACGCCGCTGGCGATCGGCCCCGGGCGCCCCTTTCCCTACATCTCCAATTTGTCTTTGAGCCTGATCGTGTCGCTGCGCGACCCCGACCTGGAGCACGACGTGTTCGCACGCGTGAAGGTTCCCAAGGAGGTGCTGCCGCGCTTCGTGGAGATCGACAAGGCCACCTTCGTAACGCTCGAGGCGATCATCGCCGAGCACCTGGACACGCTGTTTCCGGGGATGGAGATCGTCAGCCACTCGCTGTTCCGCGTCACCCGGGACGCGGACTTCGAGGTCTCAGACGAAGCCGACGACCTGCTGCGGGCAGTCGAGGACGAGCTGCGGCGGCGGCGGTTCGGCGAGGTGGTGCGCCTGGAGGTCGACGCCGGCATGGATCCCGTGCTGCGCACCCGCCTGATCGAGTGGCTGGGGGTGGAGGAGGTGCAGGTCTACGACGTGCAGGGGCTGCTGGACCTCGGCGACCTGTGGCAGCTGGCCGGCATCGAGGGGCACTCCGACATGCGCCAGGGACAATGGACGCCGCTCACCCACCCCGCGCTCGGACAGCAGCCCGGCGACCGGGAGGACAAGCCCGACGTGTTCGCGGCGATGCGGGCCGGCGACGTGCTCGTCCACTACCCCTACCACTCGTTCGCCACGAGCGTCGAGCGGTTCGTCGCCCAGGCCGTCGAGGACCCGAACGTGCTGGCGATCAAGATGACCGTGTACCGCACCTCTGATGACTCGGCGCTGGTGCCGACGTTGATCCAGGCGGCCGAGAAGGGCAAGCAGGCGGTCTGCATGGTGGAGCTGAAGGCCCGCTTCGACGAGCGCAAGAACATCCGCTGGTCCCAGGCGCTGGAGGAGGTCGGAGCCCACGTGGTCCACGGCGCCCCGGGCCTGAAGACCCACGCCAAGGCGATCCTGGTGGTGCGCCGGGAGCGCGGCGGGGTCCGCCACTACGTGATGATCGGCACCGGCAACTTCCACGCCAAGAACGCCCGGCTCTACGAGGACTTTGGCCTGTTCACCACCGATCGGGAGCTCGGCGAGGAGGTGGCCAACCTGTTCAACACCCTCACCGGATACGGCCACCCCGAGCGCGAGCACAAGGTGCTGGTGGCCCCGGGCTCGATGCGGACGCCGCTGATCGAGGAGATCGAGCGCACGGTCGCCGCCCACGAGTCCGGTGAGCAGGCCCGGATCGTGCTGAAGCTGAACTCGCTGGTCGACCAGCAGTGCATCCAGGCGCTCTACCGCGCCTCGCAGGCCGGGGTACCCGTCGAGATCAATGTGCGCGGCATCTGCTGCCTGCGACCGGGCCTGCCCGGCGTCTCGGAGACGATCAACGTGGTCTCGGTCGTGGGCCGCTTCCTGGAGCACAGCCGGATCTACAGCTTTGAGCGCGGCGAGGAGCGGCGGATGTACATCGGCTCCGCCGACCTGATGCCGCGCAACCTCGACACGCGCGTGGAGCTGCTGGCCCCCGTGGAGGACTCCGACCTGCAGCTCGAGCTCCAGGACACCCTGGAGCGCTGCCTGGCCGACGACAGCTTCTCCTGGACCCTGGAGCAGGACGGCAGCTGGAAGCGCCGCTCAGGTGGCACCCGCTGTGTCCACCGGGAGCTGATGGAGCGGGCGCTCGCGGCGGCCTCCGCCGCCGGAGCGGGCGGCGCTCCGAGCTAGCCGCTCTTGGGGGTCGTGGTCGGTCGCGTGCCGAGCGTCAGCTTGATCTGCTGGCTGCCACCCCCCCGCTTGACCGTCAGCGTGATCGTCGTCCCGGGGGCGAAGTTGTCCACCGTCTGGATGAACTGCGCGGTCGAGGAGACAGGCTTGCCGTTGATGGCTGTGACCACGTCCCCGGGTTGCAGTCCCGCCGTGGCGGCGGGCGACCCCGGGACCACCGGGGAGGCGCGCGTCTGCAGGGACTGCTTGGCGATCTGCGCGCCTCCCGCGCTATTGGGATTCAGCGACACGCCCACGTAGGAATGCTTCACCGGCCGGCCGGCGATGATCAGGTTCGCGATCCGCGCGACGGTGTTGGACGGAATCGCGAAGCCCACCCCGGCGCTGGATCCCGAGTTGGTCTGGATCTGATCGTTGAGGCCCAGGACGTGGCCGCTGGCGTCGAGCAGAGGGCCGCCCGAGTTGCCGGGATTGATCGCGGCATCGGTCTGGATAGCGGCGGTGATGGTGAAGTTGTTGGGCGCTGTGATGCTCCGCCCCACCGCGCTGACGATCCCGGTGGTGGTCGTCTCCGGCAGGCCGAAGGGGCTCCCGATCGCCACCGCCGGATCCCCCACCTGCGTCGCCGCCGAGTCGGCCAGCGGGATCGGATGGAGCTGCGAACCGGAGAGGCTCGCGCGGATTACGGCGACATCGGTGGAGGGGTCGGTACCCAGCACCTTGGCCGCGGCTGAGCTTCCATCCTGGAACTTGACGTGGACGCTGGTGGCGCCGGAGACGACGTGCTGGTCGGTGAGGATGTCACCGTGGCTGTCATAGACCACGCCGGAGCCTTCGCCCTGCGTCTGCTGGCCGCCGCCGCCGAAGAGGCCGGCGATCCCGCCGCTGGATTGCGAGACGACGGTGATGTCGACCACGCCGGGACTGGCGTGACGGTAGATCTGGTTGACCGTCAGGCCCTTGACCCCGGCGAAGGAGGTGGGTATCGAGGGGGCCTGCGCCGGCTGTACGACGGTTGTCGTGGACGAGTGGTTGGTGCTGGCGCCGCTCGCGATCACGAGCGCGATGACGCCGCCGGCGATGGCGCCGGCGGCGATCGGGATGATTCGGGTCAGTCGGCTCATGTGAGGTTTCTCCTACCGCGGTCTCGCCAGGGTCTGCCACCAGTACAGCAGCAGACGATGAGAGACCGCTAAGAAGCGGGGTTACCCGTGGGCGGGCGCCCCACTCCTCCGCTGGCGGTTGATCAGCCGCTGCAGCCGCTCCGGCGCCTTGGCCAGGACCTTCTGCTCCTGCGCCATGGTGATGGCGCCGTCGGCGACCGCCTTGTCCAGCCGGGTCTTGATCGCGGCGAGCATCGCAGCCTGGAGCCCTGCGGCGGACTTCCCCTGGGCGGCCGCGATCTGGGCCAGCGACTTGCCGCTTCGCAGCTGCTGGCGGAGCTCGTGTCGGGTGAGGCCGAGGTAGGTGGCCGCGGCCGACAGGCCCTTGCCGCCACCATGTCGGTGGAGAGCCCTGGCGTTGAGCCACGGCGTGCCGCCGTGCTGCCGCATCCGCTGCTGCACCCGGTCGGCCTGAGCCCGGGTCAGCCTTCCCTCGGCGACCGCCGCGTTCAGGCGATCCACGAACGCTCCCTGCATCGCGCCTTGCAGCTGCTGCGGCGAGACGTGCAGCCGCTGGGCGGCGTCGTTGATGAATGCCTGGCGTCCCGAGGAGCTGGAACCGTGGGTGGCGGCGACCGCGCCGCCGGCGAGCCCCGCGACGGCCAGCGTGGCGCCAGCGGCCGCGAGCTTGTGCTTGGGGGTGAAACGCATGGTGGAACCTCCGGTAGTTGATCTTCCCTGGCCGGCATCGTGGCAGGGGTGCTTAGGAGGCTCGTAAGAGCTCCGAAGCGACGGAAGCTTTTCAGTCTTGTGACATCTCCACGAACGGGTCGAGCGCCTTGGGGTTGGCCAGCGACTCGCGGCTGACGGCCTCCTCCACCGGCGTTCCGCTCAGGATCCGCTTCACCGGCACCTCCAGCACCTTGCCCGAGAGCGTCCGTGGTACCTCAGCGATCTGGCGGATCTCGTCGGGGACATGGCGGGGGGAGCAGTGCTCGCGCACTCGACGGCGGATCTCCGAGACGAGCTCGTCGCTCAGATCGGTCCCCTCCCGCAGGACCACGAACAGCGGCATCCACCCGTCGGTGTCGGGGCGCGGCAGGTCGACGACCACGGCATCGACCACCTCGTCGAGCGAGAGCACCGCGCGGTAGATCTCGCTGGTGCCCATCCGCACGCCGCCGCGGTTGATCGTGGAGTCCGAGCGGCCGAAGATGATCGCGGTGCCGCGGGAGGTAATCTCGATCCAGTCGCCGTGGCGCCAGATCCCGGGATACACGTCGAAGTACGCCTCGCGCAGGCGCTCGCCGTCCGCATCGCCCCAGAAGTAGATCGGCATCGAGGGCATCGGCTGCGTGATGACCAGCTCGCCGACCTCCTCGATGACGGACTGGCCGGAGGGGTCCCAGGCCTCTACGGAGGCTCCCAGGCAGCGGGCCTGGATCTCGCCCAGGTACACCGGCCGGGTCGGCACGCCGCCGACGAAGGCCGTGCACATGTCGGTTCCCCCGGAGGTGGAGAAGAGCCAGAGGTCTGGCCCGAGCTGGTCGTAGATCCAGCGGAAGCCCTCGGGCGAGAGGGGGGATCCCGTGGAGCCGACAGCCCGCAGAGCGCTCAGATCACGGCCCTCGGCGACCGGGAGCTCCGCCTTCATGCATGAAGAGATGAAGGCCGCGCTGGTGCCGAAGGTGGTCATGCCGCTGTCGGCGGCGAGGTCCCAGAGCCGACCCAGGTCGGGGTAGCCGGGGTTGCCGTCGAAGAGCACGATCGAGGCTTGCGAGAGCAGCACGCCGACCAGGAAGTTCCACATCATCCAGCCGGTCGTGGAGAACCAGAACACCCGATCGCCGGGCTGGGCGTCCAGGTGCAGCCCATTCTTGAGGTGCTCCAGCAGGATCCCGCCCTGGCTGTGGACGATGGGCTTGGGCAGCCCGGTGGTGCCGGAGCTGTAGAGCACCCAGAGCGGATGCTCGAAGGGCAGCGGCGTCAACTCCAGCGCGCCCTCTCCCGACCCCAGGAACCCCTCCTCCCACCCCGACCCCTCGAGGTAGCCGAGCCTCACCACGCGCCGCAGCGACGGGATCTCCGCGGCGATCTCCGAAACCGCCTGCCGGCGGTCGAAGTCCTTGCCGCCGTAGCGGTAGCCGTCGACGGCCAGCAGCACCTTGGGCTCGATCTGGGCGAAACGGTCGATCACCGAGCGGGCGCCGAACTCCGGCGCTGCCGAGGACCACACGGCGCCGATGCCGGCGCAGGCCAGAAAGGCGGCCACGGTCTCGGGGATGTTCGGCATGTAGGCGGCCACCCGGTCACCCCGCTGCACCCCCGACTGGCGCAGCCCGGCGGCGATCGCCGCCGTCTGCCGCCGCAGGTCCCCCCACGTCCAGCTATCGAGCTCGCGCAGCTCCGACGCATGGCGCAGCGCCACCTCGTTCTCGTCGCGATTGCGGAAGACGTGCTCGGCGAAGCTGACCGTCGAGCCCGGAAACCAGGTGGCGCCCGGCATCGAGCGCTCGCCGAGCACCCCCGCCGGGGGGGCGTGAAAGCCGACGTCGAAGAACTCGACGATCGAGGCCCAGAAGCCCTCGAGCTCCTCCACCGACCACCGCCACAGCGCCTCGTAGTCCTCAAAGCGCAGGCCGCGCGTGCGCTCCAGCCACTCTCCGTAACGCGTGATCCGCGCGCGCTCGATGCGCTGCGCAGATGGTCTCCAGAGGATCTCGGGCTCGCCCATCCTGCTGGCAGTATCGCCGAAGCGGGGGCGACCGGGGATCATTTCGCCCGCCGTGGCCACAGCCCGCTTCGGTCAGTTGCTGCAGTCCTGACACGCGCCGTGCAGGATGATCTCGTGGTCGGCGACGCGCATGGGGACCCGGCGGCTGAGCTTCCTGATCGCGTTCTCGAGGTCGGGGTCGGTGAACGGCGTGACTGTGCCACAGCTGTCGCAGACGAGGTGGTGGTGGTGCCCGGGGCCGGTGCGGATCGGTTCGTAGCGGGCCATCGCATGTCCGATTTGCAGCTTCTGGACTAGGTGCAAGCGCTCGAGCTCCTCGAGGATGCGGTAGATGCTGGCGCGGCCGATGGGGCGCTCGCTGGCGCGCAGCGCGTCCTCGATCTCGATGGCCGACAGGGCGCAGGTCTGCGAGTCCAGCAGCCGGAGCAGCGCTTGGCGAGCGGCGCCGGTGTGGTGCTTGCTCTGCGCCAGGACGTGTTGCGCCTGGTCGGCCCAGCTCCCGGAGTTCTGGCGTGCCATACGTCTCGGGAGCCTAGTTCTCGGTGGCGGCGATCGCGGTCGGTGCGCGGGCGGGTTTGCGGCGCAGATCGCTGGTGGCCAGGACGGCTAGGAGGTAGGCGCCGGTCGCGAAGGCGATGATCGTCGCGCTTGGAGGTAGCCTGGGGATCAGGTAGCTGAGCGTCAGCCCGGCCCAGGTGGAGAGCACCGCCAACGCGGCTGAGAGCCCGAGCGCGTGGTAGGGATTGGCGGTGAGCCGTGAGGCGGCGCCGGCGGGAGCGGCGAGCAGCCCGAGGAGCAGGAGAGCGC
>JALYYW010000163.1 GCA_030946085.1 Actinomycetota bacterium | reverse complement strand
CCGCCACCGGCGCTGACCAGCCGGACCAGCGGCCCCAAGCCGGCGAGCGCGTCCAGGCGTAGGCGCATCGCCGCGCGGGCGCGGTGGAGCAGCTGGCGGACCGCGCCATTGCTGGTGCCGAGGCTGCTGGCGATCTCGTCCAGGGTCCGACCCTCCAGCTCGTGCATCACGATCGCGTGGCGCTGGCGCTCGGGGAGGGCACGGATGGCGGCGACGAGCTCGCCGAGCTGCTCGCGCTCCTCTGCCGGCCGGCGAGCGCTGACGTCGGCCAGCTCGCATCCGGGCGGGGCAGGCACCGGACGGCTGGAGCGGGATCGCAGCACGTTAAGCGCCGCGTTGCGGGCGATGACGTGCAGCCAAGCCCGCAGGTCGCGGATCTCGGTGCCGCGCCGGCGAAGGGCCCCGTGGGCGCGCACGAGCGCGTCCTGGACAGCCTCCTCGGCATCGGCGTCACCGACGATGCCAGCGCAGTGGCGCACGAGGGTTCGCCGGTACCGGGTGACGATCGCTTCAAAGGCGGCATCGGATCCGTTTGCCGCCATGGTCGCCAGACGCTCGTCGCGCTTCGCTCGGAGCAGCGGACCGGTCGCCCGCAGGCCTGGATGCAGTCTCGGGTTCACTGAAGATCCTCCAGGGCGAGCGTGACCGCGGTGTGTATGAGCAACGTAGGAGCCGGCACAGGCCCGCGGCCGCTAGCGTGGGCTCGTGGCCGGCTTTGACTCCATTGCCAGCACTCCCGCCGAGCGTGGGTCGCTGGAGCGGCTGCGAGCCGCCACCGGCGAAAGTGATGGTCCGATGGAGCGCCACTGCCTGCGCTGCCGACATATCGCGGCGCGGATCGCCGCGCGCCGGCACTGGGTGATCGACGGTGAGGTTCTCACGGTGGCGGCGCTCTTGCACGACATCGGCCTCTACGCCGACTTCGCCACCGACGACGCCTACACCGCCGACGGCGCCACCGCGGCGCGGGAGCTGCTGGCCCCTGCGGGCTGGAGCCCGGAGCGGATGCAGCTCTGCGCGGAGGCGATCGACCGCCATCACGATCTCCGCCGCCAACTCTCACGCGGGGCCGAGGTGGAGGCCCTGCGGCTCGCGGACCTGGTCGATCTCACCGGCGGGCGGCTGGGCTTCGGAACGCAGCGTGAATGGCTGGCGCAGTTGTTCGCCAGCGAGCCCCGCCGCGGGATGTACCGCGAGATCGGTGCTCAGCTGCGCCGGGCGCTGCGCGAGCGGCCGCTCACCCTGCCGAAGATCTTCCTGCGACCTTAGTGGCTCAGGCAGCGCCCAGATCCCCTACGAAGCTGGCCGGCCAGCCCATCGCCGGCCGAGGGAGGGCTTCGTTGTCAAGCACTAGGAGCGATCTGGAGAACGTGCTCGTCAGCGAGCGTGAGGATTGGCGTGACGGCCCTCCGCACGAGCTGTTCGGCCGCCTGCGGGCGGAGTGTCCGGTGCACTGGACCTCCGAGATCACCGAGTATCCGGACGAGGCGGGCTACTGGTCGGTCACGCGGGCGCAGGACATCCAGACCGTCAGCCGCGATTGGCGCACCTACAGCTCCGAGCTCGGAGGGGTCACGGCGGTCACGGACGTGTTCCCGCTCGAGCTGATGCGCGCCATGTTCATCGGCATGGACCCGCCCAAGCACGACCGGCTGAAGATGCTCTTCCAAGCCGGCTTCACCCCCCGGCGGATCGCCGCCCACGAGGACGAGATCCGCGCGATCGCCGTCGAGGTGCTGGACCGTCTCAAGGATCGCCAGAGCTGCGACCTCGTCACCGACGTCGCGCAGCCGGTCGTCTCCCGCGTGATCGGCAGCTTCATGGGCATCCCGCCCGAGGACGACGGCGCCTGGGCGGCGCTGATGAACTCCACCCTCGGCGCCGGCGACCCGGATCTCAACCCGGAGGGGATCCCCAGCATCCTGGCCAAGGAGCTTCCCGAGATCTTCGCCCGGTGCCAGCGGATGATCGCCGAGCGCCGGGAGAATCCCAGCGAGGATCTCACCAGCGTGCTGGTGCACGCCGAGGTCGACGGCCAGCGTCTGGAGGAGCACGAGATCGTAATGGGCTTCTTCCTGCTCGTCGCCGCCGGCAACGACAGCACCAAGGCGACGTACTGCAGCGGCATGCGGGCGCTGATGGAGCATCCCGATCAGCGGCAGGCCCTGCTGGGGGACCCGACGCTGATCCCCAGCGCAGTCGAGGAGTCGCTGCGGATGTTTCCCGCCTTCGCCCACTTCCGCCGCACGGCCACCTGCGACACCGAGCTGGCGGGCCAGCCGATCCGGCGCGGGGAGAAGGTGGTGATGTGGTACGTGTCCTCGGGGCGGGACGAGACCCGGTTCGAGGCGCCCCAGCGCTTCGACGTCCGCCGCGACCCTGAGCACCAGGCCTTCGGGGCCGGCGGAAGGCACTTCTGCCTCGGGGCGGCGCTGGCGCGCCTGGAGCTGCGGATCATGTTCGAGGAGACGCTGACCCGGTATCCGCAGATGGAGCTCGACGGAAAGCCGGTGATGGTGGAGTCGCCCTTCCTCAACCAGTTGAAGGCGCTCCCGGTGCGCCTCTCGCCATAGCGGCGGGGCGGGGGCGGGGGGGGCGGTCATCGTCCCCGCGGCGGAGGGGATAGAACCCGGGGCGTGCTGCTCGTCGTGCTTACGGTGCTCGTCGCGGGAGCCGCCGGCGTAGCCGCCGAGCGGCGCCTGCGCATCGCCGAGACAGCGGCGCGGAGAGCCCTGCTGCTGATGCTCTACGTGCTGGTGCCGTTCGTGTCGTTTGTCAACATCGCCCACCTGCACATAACGGTGGCGGGGGGCACGGGACTGGCACTCGCGGGCGCGGCCACCGGCCTGGCGGGGGTGGGAGCCTGGCTCGCCGGACGTGCACTGCGCCTGCCCCGGCCCCAGGCCGGGGCGCTCATCTGCTGCGCGATCCTCGTCAACACCGGCTATCTCGGATACCCGATGACGGTGACGCTGCTCGGCTCGCGGCAGCTCGGTTCGGCGATCGTCTATGACCAGCTCGTCAGCGGCCCGATGCTGTTCGTGGTCGGTTTCGGGGTGGGAGCCGCGTTCGGAACGCGGGCGGGCGAGGGCTTGCGTGCCCGCGGACGGGCTTTCCTATCCCGCAACCCGCCCCTGCTGGCGGTGCTGGCGGGACTGCTGGCACCCGCCTCGCTGGCACCGGCGACCCTGGTGAGCGCCTCCCACGTGGTCGTCGGCGCGCTCCTGCCGCTGGGGTTCTTCGTCGTCGGGGTCAACGTCTCCGCCGAGCGGCGGGAGGACTCGGCGCCGCTGCTGGAGAAACCCGATCGTGCGGTTCTGGCCGCGGTGGCACTGCGGCTGCTGGTGGCGCCGCTGTTGCTGGTGACGGTGTCGGCCGCGGTGGTGCGTCTCCCCAGCGCCTACCTGCTCCAGGCGGCGATGCCGACGGCGATCAACTCGCTGCTGGTCGGCCACGCGTACGGGCTGCACCAGCGGATGATCGCGACCGCGATCGTGTGGAGCACCGTGGTCACGCTGCTCCTGGGCCTGGTGATCGCGGCGGTTTAGCGCCCTCTGAAACCCGGCCGGCGGGCGGGTGGCTCGGGACCCCACCGGGGAGGCAGAGGGGAGGAGCTGGGCACGAAGCCCGCCCCTGCACAGCACAACAATCGCGCTCGCATCGAGATCGGTTGTCGTGCTGAGCCGCGTGGGGCAGAACAACGCGACAACGAGTTCGCAAGATTTGCCGATTGTCGCCTTGTGCAGGGCAGTGGGGTTCGAGTAGCAACGGTGCCGGCGGGGGAGCAGCACGGAGGTGTAATGCTGTTGCGCGGCGCGGTAGATCAGCTTGCGGGGGAGCTCGGAGGCAGCGTGGCACCGTCGAGCAGGTGGCGATTTCCGAGGGGATGTGGGAGGGAGAGGGTGACAGGCGTGGGGGGCACTCCCTGGCACGTCTGATCCCCGGCGAGGGGCCGGATGAAGTAGGTGACCAGCACCGCGGTGGTGGTGTAGCGAACGGTCGGGGGCAGGACGCGGCCACGCGCGTCTCGCCCGGAAGCGCAGTTGTCTTCTTGGACCAGGACGGGAATCCGGGTGGTGGCGGGCGTCGGGCGAGGGGCACCGGGTGCCGGGTACCACAGCGAGGCTTCGAGGCCGTGGCGGTAGGCGCGCGGGTCGCATCCTCCGGAGTTCTCCCACACCCAACGGTGGCGGATGCGTTGAAAGGTCATCGACCCGTAAGGCGCGCGACGCCCGGAAGCAAACTGGATACGGTCGCCACGGCGGCCGAGCACGAACCACCCGTGCCGCGGCTGAAAGACGAGATCAGCGTTTACCCGCAGGAACCCGCGCAGTGCGCGCGCCTCAGGAGTGTTGCGGCGCTCGTACCCGCGCGGATCGCGCAGCGCGCTGGCGTGAAACGGAATCTCGCCACAGCTGTACAGCCCCGCCGGCATCGCCGAACGCGGGGTGGCGTACCCATCCCGCACACGATCCGAGATCCGCGTCGAGCTCGCCGCCAACACGGCCGCTGATCGCAGCGGAACCAGGACGGTCACAAACGACAACAGCACAGCGACGAGGACATGCGATCCGCCGACGGACCGCCCGCTGCTGTTGGCTCTCAAGCGCATCGAACTGGGAGGCTACCCATCGCAAGCGCGACCATCGCGGCGCGAAGCGGCGCTCTACCCAGCTTACGCAGCCCTCTAAATAAATAGCCCCCTAGACCGAGCCCGGACCGCGCCACTCGCTCCACGGCGAGCGCTGCTGGGCGATCTGCTCGTCGGCGCGGATCACGTGCATCACGGCGTTGATCAGCGCCAGGTGGGTGAAGGCCTGCGGGAAGTTGCCCAGGTGGCGGCCGGTGCGGGGGTCGATCTCCTCGGCATAGAGCCCCAGCGAGCTCGCGTAGCCGAGGATCCGCTCGCACAGCGCCCGGGCCCGCTCCAGCTCGCCGATCTCGCAGAGGGCCGAGACCAGCCAGAACGAGCAGATCAGGAAGCTGCCCTCCGTGCCGGACATGCCGTCGTCGGTCTCATCGGTGCGGTAGCGCAGCACCAGCCCGTTCTCGGTCAGCTCGTCGCCGATCGCCATGACGGTGTTGCGGATGCGCTCGTCGTCGGGGGGCAGGAAGCGCAGCAGGGGGGCCAGCAGCAGCGCGGCGTCGAGCGCCTCGGTGTCGTAGTGCTGGACGAAGACCCCGCGCTCGTCGACGGCGTTCTCGCAGACGTCGGCGTGGATCTCCTCCGCCGCGGAGCGCCAGCGCTCCATCGTCTCCCAGTCCTCGCGCAGCTCCGCCAGCCGCGCACCGCGGTCACAGGCAGCCCAGCAGAAGATCTTGGAGGAGGTGAAGTGCTTGGGCTCGCCGCGCACCTCCCAGATGCCGCGGTCGGGCTCGCGCCAGTTCTTGACCGCCATCTCCACCTGGCGCTTGAGGATCGGCCACACCCTTTCGTCCAGCGTGTCCCGCGAGCGGGTGTGCAGGTAGACGGAGTCCAGCAGCGCGCCCCAGACGTCGTGCTGCTGCTGCTTGTAGGCATCGTTGCCGATCCGCACCGGGCGCGCCCCCTCGTAGCCGGCGAGATGGTCCAGGAGGTGCTCGTCGAGCTCGCGTTCGCCGCCGACCCCGTACATCACCTGGAGGTTCTCCTCGCCGCCGGCGACGTCGGCGATGAAGTAGAAGAAGTCGTTGGCCTCCCAGTCGAAGCCCAGCGTGTAGAGGGCCCACAGCATGAAGGTCGAGTCACGGATCCAGCTGTAGCGGTAGTCCCAGTTGCGCTCCCCCTGCGGACTCTCGGGCAGGGAGGTGGTGGCGGCGGCGACCAGGGCGCCGGTGGGGGCGTAGGTGAGGCCCTTGAGGGTCAGGGCGCTGCGCTGCAGGAACTGGCGCCAGGGGTGGTCGGGGAAGTTGCCGCGATCGAGCCAGTGCTGCCAGTGGTGGGCGGTCCAGACCAGGCGCCGGTAGGCCTCCTCCAGGTCGCGGGGCGGCTCGTGCTCTGACCACGACAGGGCGCAGAAGATCTGCTCGCCCTCCTTCATCCGGTGGCGCGCCGTCGCCCGGGGCCCCTCGAAGCCGATCCGCAGGTCGGTGTTGAGCCGCAGCATCAGATCCGAGCCCTCGGTGGTGGCGATCCCCTCGTGGTAGCTGGAGTTGGCGTACTCCCACTTCACCCGCTTACGCCCGTAGTCGAAGGCCGGCTCGCACTCCAGCATGATCTCCACCTCGCCGTTGACGCAGCGGGCGGTGCGCAGCAGCACGTGGTCGGCGTCGTAGTCGGTGGGGGCACGGCGGTGGGTGTGGGAGCGATCCCGCTCGTGGTGCCAGTTGCCGATCAGCAGCACATCGCGTACGACGACCCAGCCGGCACCGGTGGCCCAGCTGGTCTCCAGCACCATCGTCCCCGGCAGGTACCGGCGGGAGGCGGGCACGGCCACGCCCGAGGGGCCGAGGCGAAAGGAACCGGCGTCCCGGTCGAGCATCGAGCCGAACACGCTGGGCGAGTCGACCCGCGGCAGGCACAGCCACTCGACGTTGCCGCCGGGGGCCACCAGCGCGACTGTCTCACAGTCCGACAGGAAGCCGTAGTCGGCGATCGGCGGGAACGGGCTGCCGCCGAGCGGGACGTCGGGCGCCAGCTTGTGGGCCGGCGCCTCCGCCGGGCGTTCCGGCGAGGTGAGGGTCTCCTTGGCGCCATCGCCGTCACCATCGCGATCTGAGTCGCTCATGGCGTGATCGTCCCAGGTTTGCCGGGCGATCGCCAGGCTGAGACGGATGTGGCGCTACCGCACTCAGTGCCCCTCGCGAGCCGCTCGCCGCAGCGACATCACCAGCAGCAGCACGACCGCCACGGGCATCACCCACCAGGCGCTGAGGTCCGCTCCCGCCACCGCAGCGGTGATCCCCAGCCCGACGACCACTCCGAGGGCCGTGAGCGGGTCGTCTCCAACCACGAATTCCCATACGGCACTCACGATGGCGATGAGGCGGCTCACGCGGGGCCACCGGCCAGCGCCGTCCGTCCTTCCCGGCGCAGCCACCGCACCAGCCCCAGCGCGGCCACCAGCACGGCCGGCACGATCACCAGCAGCGCGGCGTCACCGCCCGGCCACGCCGCGCCGGCGCCCTCGGCACCCCAGAACATCCCGAACGACGTCAGCATCACCCCCACCGAGAGCTTCATCGCGTTCTCGGGCACGCGCGCCAGCGGTCGGTGCGCCGCCACGCCGGCCCCCACGACGAGCGCGATCGCCACGCCGGCGGCGGCGGCGGCCAGCCCCACGCGGTGCTGGTTGGCCCCGAAGGTGAGCACGATGAAGGCAACCTCCAGGCCCTCCAGGAGCACGCCCTTAAAGGCGACGGCGAACGCGTAGCCGTCGAATCCGGGCTCATCGAGGCCTCCGGCCGCGCGGGCCGCCTCGGTCTCCTTGGCAAACGCTCCCTCCTCGTCGTGGAGCGCCTTGAGCCCCGCCGCGCGCAGTACCGCCTTGCGCAACCACTGCAGCCCGAAGATCAGCAGCACCCCCCCG
>JALYYW010000150.1 GCA_030946085.1 Actinomycetota bacterium | reverse complement strand
GCCCTCGGCCGCCCCGCCGACGGCTCCGGCGAGCCGATCACCGGCGAGCGCGTACAGCGGCAGCATCTGCGCCCAGTGGCCCATGAGCGAGCCGACCGCGCCCTCCACCGGCGTGCCATGGGCGGCCTCGGCGTGACCGGAGAGCTGCCCGTGCAGCGCACCGACGTGGCCGGAGATGCCGCTCAGCCGGCCTGAGACCTCGGCCACGGCTTCTGGAGTCACCTGGAACTTGGACATGCCGACAGCGTTCCGGAGAATCAACGGGCGCGCAAGTGACCCGGGGTATGGTCCGCGCCATCCCTTCGACCGCCTACTAGTGAAGTGAGCGTGGCTACCGGGTTCGGTTCGGTGCCGACATGAGCTCGGGCGGCGAGGCCAAGAGCGCTATTCGGCGGCCGTGTGGTCTATCCCGTGGCGGATGTCGCGGGCGAGGGCATAAGGATCGCCGGTCTTGAGCATGTGCGAGAAGTAGAGCTGGGGGTGCTCGCCGGTTTCCTGGTTGTAGAGACAGTGGTCCTGCCAGCCCTGCCGACGCATGACCTGGGTTACGGGCGTGATCTCGGGGGTCATCATCGAGAAGTCGGGGGGCTGCGGCTGCCCTCGATCCGCTGACGTTGAGCGGCTCGAACTGGATGTTGGTCGAAATGTTCGCGCCGGGATTGACGAGCACTCGGTCGATCACGATCCTGTCCGTGCGGTCGACGTCAACGGTGACGACGCCGTTGTCTCCGACCGACGCGCTGCCATGGAGGATCTGCTCGAGGAGCTTGACGTTGAACGGTGTCGTGGGGTTGGCGGGAGGCTGCTGCGGAAAGGGTGTCGAAGTCACGCTGAGGACGTTGCGCATCGCGCGCGCCAGCTTGAGCGGGTCGCCGAGACCGCGGATGTGGATGAACCAGAACATCGGCTGAAGGTCGAAGTAATGCTGGTGCATGGCCTGAAACACGAGCCCGTTGGCGAGGATCGCGTCGATCACGGGGTTCAGCTCGTCAGGTTTCAGCGCCAGGTCGCCGTTGAAGAACGCGAGGCTGCCGTGGTTGAGCGGCTCGAAGTAGAGATCGCCGTTGATCTCAAAGGAGCCTGAGAAAGGCACTCCCTGGGGACCGTGGACGGTTCCAGCGTCGTTGCGATCGATGCTGAAGTGCACAAGCCCCTTGACGATGTCCCCTTGGGCATCGAGGATCTGCTCCATCTGCTGCCTGGGAAGGCTGCCGCTCTGGGTCAACAACCGACCACGGCGCTCATCGCCGCCCCCGTCACGGTTGCGGGCCAGCGCCGCGCCGCTGCTCGCCGCGAGTACGCCGCCCGCGGCCCCACCACCAAGCGCCAGCGCTCGGCGACGGCTGACACGCATGTTCTGGTCAAGGTTCGCCATGACTGCTCCTTGTTTCGTCCTCGGGCGCCGGTTGCGATTTCAAGCCGAGGATACCTCCGCGCCGGGGACTGCGCCTCGCCCATGTGCGCGGGGCGCTCTCCGGGTAGCATCGCCCCGGCAACGACCGAGGAGAGCGAGATGGCTGAGGCGACAACGGCTCCGGCGAAGCCCGGGGGCGGTAGGGCGACGCTGGCGGCAGGCGCCGTCGGCGAGCGGGTGGCGCGACTGCGTCAGCAGGCGGCACAGGATCCCGAGGGCGCGCGGGTGCAAGCGTGGAGCTGGATCAAGGAGCTGGGGCGGCGCGCCACCAGCGAGCGCGAGGAGGCGCTGTCCGAGCTGCAGCAGATGTTCCTGTGCGGCGAGCCGGCGGAGGGGATCCGCGGCCAGACCGAGGGAGTCCTCGTCACCTGGACGATGAACCCGTCTGCCGACAAGCTATTCGGAGCCCTCACCAACTCCTGGATGCCCTGGCTGGGCAAGAAGTTCTACCCCGAGGAGAACCGGGGCGAGAACACGTTGACCAAGAGCGCGGTGGTGCCGTCCAAGCTGCTGTGGCCGCTGTACTCCACGAGCGATTCGCCGCTGGGACGCACCGCGTTCGACTTCACCACCAATGTCGAGGCCGGCGAGCTGGACCCGTCCGTCGACGTGCTCGTGATCGACTACGGAAGCGTCAGCTCCAACCCGCGGCTGCTGATCCGCCAGATCCGCGACGAGCTCGTGCAGATCGTGCCGGGCGCCAACCTCGGCAAGATGCTGGTCAGGGTCCCCCGCCGCCAGGAGCCGTTCCCGGCGCTGTACTTCGCGCTGAGGTCCGAGCTGGGGTAGGGGCTCAGCTCTCCTCCGCGGCCACCGTGTCGACCTCGTCGGCGTCCAGCGGCAGGCACACGCGGCAGAAGTCCTGCCCGAACTCCGTCAGGCGGATGCTGCGACGGTCGGCCTTGGCCCGTGAAGTGCGCTTGATGGCCTGAAGCACGTCCGGCTGTGCCTCCAGCACCTGGTAGGCGATCGGATCGCGCAGCGGCTCGTCGCTGAACCAGATCAGGCCCACCCGAACGAGGTTGTTGAGGTAGGCCACGGCACGGTCGCGGTAGCGCAGGCCGGCTTGGGGACCGACCATGTTGAGCCCCGGCGCAACCAGCTGGGCTCCCACCCCGATCAGGTTCGCCGCCCGCACGTCCACCAGCGGCTGCGGCCCCTCCACGGCCAGCAGGCGCAAGATCCTGGCCTCGTCGGGAGCCAGCTCGGCCAGGATCCGGGCGTACGCGGGGTGAACGCTGTCCTCGGTGCTCACGTCGCCGGCCTGGCGCAGCAGCTCGGCGCCCTGCACCCGTAGAGAGAGCGCGTCAGGCTCTGAGCCGTTGCGCCGCCCGCGCCGGGAGAAGGTGCCCGCCGGCGGCGCCAGCTGGCGCACGCGATCGTCGAGGTCGGCTACCCCCAGAAATTCCCGCGCATAGCCACGCATGCCGGTGCTGAATTCCTGGGCCAGCTCGACGGCGGCTGCCGGGTTCAGTGCCACCCGCGCCAGCCGGGTCCCGACCCGCAACGACACCGCCAGGCTCCACCACGCCGTGCGCACCCCCGCGTCCGCGGCCTGGCGTGCCAGCCCGGGCAGCGACTCGATCACGCTCAGCTCCTGGTTGTGGGGAGGCGGCTCGGTCATCGTTCACCCGAACACGAGGGCGTGCACGAGCCCGCCGGCGAAGCCGAGCACCGCGCCGTGCAGCAGCAGCAGCCACTCGTCCTCCCGGGTCGCAGTCCGCAGCATCTGGGCAAAATCGCTTGGTGTCATCTCTCGCATCCGCTCAGCGATCAGCTTACGCATGGTCTGGCTCTGGCTGGCGCTGAATTCGGGGTCTGAGAGCGGGGCCATCATCGTCTCGACGGGCTCGGTCGCCAGCGCGTGGCGCAGCGAGTCGTAGTCATCGGTCCCGAGCGCCACCCGGAGCGCGGGTCCGGCGGGGCCGATGGCGCGGTCGATCGCCGGGTGCATCGCGGACTCGATCAGGATCCGGGTCCGGTCTGACTGCGGGCCGTTCAGGAGCTCGCCGCCGAAGTTCGCCACCGTGATGATCTCCTCGGCCACGATCCGCGCGTACACGTCGGCGACCTCCGGCTGGCGGCGGACGAACAGGCCCTGGAAGCGGATGGGGCCGTAGCGCCGTGGCTCGGGCGGCTCGTAGATCATCCACAGCGCCACCCAGTTGGTGATGTAGCCGACGATCACCCCCAGGATCGGCAGCAGCCACCAGGCCGTGACGAAGTGGGTCAACGCCGCCACCGGAATTCCCAGGGCAAAGCCGAAGAAGAAGCCGAAGTTCTGGATGAACTTGAGCTCACGGCGGCCCATGTCGAGGAACACCCGGTTGGCCAGCTCCGGATCGAAGCGCTTGATCACCATCAGCTTGACGTCGACGAGCTGTTCGATGTTCTGCGCGATCTGGTCGGTGAGCTCGGCCACGATCTCGGGCAACTGGCGCTCCACGCGCTGGTGGACGAGCTCCTTGAGCTGGCGGGGGAGGTCGTTCCACAGGCGGGGCCGCTCGCGGCGCATCACCCGGTCGACGAGGTCGCGGATCTCGCCGCGCATGCTCTGCGCGAGGTGCTCGGCGATCCGCTCCGGCTCCAAGCGATCGAAGAACTCCCGCGGGGTTCCGAGCTTGGCGATGCCGACGTCCACGGAGAGGCTGCCCAGCTTGGCCGAGCGCGACGGGACGATTCCCTGCCAGCCGATCCCGCCCACCATGATCCCGGGGATCTGCTGCAGCTTGTGGGGGAGCACGTGGACCAGCGACTGGAGCCAGCGTGCCCTCCAGCCCCTGAAGTGCACGGGATAGAAGAGCATCAGGACGCCGGTCCAATTGGTCACGTAGCCGATCGCCCCGGTGAAGAACGGGACTGTGATGAGGGCCAGGGTGCTCTGCGACAAGGTGCCGGCAACGCTATCCCACGTCATCACGGATACGCTTGCGCGCCGTGACCGAGCCCTACGTCGCCCTCATCACCGGCGCCTCGAGCGGGATCGGGGAGGCCACCGCCAGGCGCGTCGCGCGCGAGCCCGATGTCCGGCTGGTGCTGGTCGCCCGCCGGGAGGAGCGGCTGCGGGCGCTGGCCGATGAGCTGGGTGGTGCCAGCACGATCGCGCTCGATCTGACCGAGCCCGACGCTCCCGCGCGTGTGCGGGAGCTGGTGCAGCGCGAGCACGGGCGGCTTGACCTGCTGGTCAACAACGCCGGCGCGGCGTGGCGAGGGAGCTTTGGGGACACCGGGTCGGAGAACGTGCAGCGTCACATGAAGCTGAACTTCGAGGCGCCGGTGCGGCTGACCGAGCAGCTGCTGCCGCTGTTGCGCGCCACGGCCGCGCGCGGAGGCGGGCGTCAGGTGGCGATCGTCAACGTCGCCAGCACCGCTGCCCGGGTGTCCAGGCCGAGGTCCGGCGCCTACTCAGCCAGCAAGGCCGCGCTGGCGGGCTGGACCGATGCCCTCCTCGGCGAGGAGCGTCGGCACGGGGTCCACGTCGGCATGGTGCTGCCGGGGTTCGTCAAGACCGAGGGCTTCCCCGCCGCGGAGCTGGTCGGCAAGGCCAACACGCGCTGGTTGGTCTCCTCGCCCGAGCGCGTCGCCGACGCGGTCTGGGAGGCCGGCCCCGGTGGCAAGGCCGAGCGTTACGCGCCCCGGTTCTACTGGCTGGCGGCGGCGGCGCGGGTGCTGGCGCCTGCGGTTGTGCGCCGGGCCACGGCCGGAGGTGGGCTGGCCACCGCGACCAAAGCCGACCGCGACTAGATGAACTCAAGAACCCGACGCGTGGCCGTGCTCGGCGGCATCCGGATCCCGTTCGCCCGCCAGGACGGACCCTATGCCCGGGCCTCCAACCAGGACATGCTGACCCACACCCTGGACTCGCTGGCGACCAAGTTCAACCTGCGGGGCGAGGCACTCGGCGAGGTCGCGGCCGGCGCCGTTCTCAAGCACAGCCGTGACTTCAACCTGACCCGAGAGTGCGTGCTGGGCTCAAAGCTGGCGCCCGAGACCCCGGCCTACGACGTCCAGCAGGCCTGCGGCACGGGCTTGGAGGCGACGATCCTCGTGGCCAACAAGATCGCGCTGGGCCAGATCGACTCGGGGATCGCCGCCGGCGTGGACACCACCTCCGACGCCCCGATCGGGATCAACGAAGACCTGCGCCAAATCCTGCTGCAGGCCAACCGCGCCAAGAGCAACGCCCAGCGGGTGCGTGCCCTGGCCCGGATCCGTCCGCAGCAGATCGTTCCCGCCATTCCTCGTAACTCCGAGCCCCGCACCGGCCTCTCGATGGGCGAGCACACCGCGATCATGGCCCGGGAGTGGGGCATCGGCCGCCAGGAGCAGGACGAGCTCGCCGTGCACAGCCACCGCCACCTCGCCGCCGCCTACGACGGCGGCTTCCTTGATGACCTGGTCACCCCGTTCCTGGGTTTGGAGCGTGACCAGAATCTGCGCCCGGACTCCAGCGTGGAGAAGCTGGCCAAGCTCCGGCCGGTGTTCGGTGGCCCTGAGGGGACGATGACCGCCGGCAACTCCACCCCGCTCAGCGACGGTGCCTCCGCGGTGCTGCTGGCCAGCGATGAGTGGGCCGCGGCGCGGGGCATTCCCGTGCAGGCCTACTTCACCGAGGCCCAGACCGCCGGTGTCGACCACGTCCACAAGCGCGAGGGCCTGCTGATGGCGCCGGCCTACGCGGTGCCGCGGATGCTCGACCGCGCCGAGCTGGCCCTCCAGGCGTTCGACTTCTACGAGATCCACGAGGCCTTCGCGGCACAGGTGCTGTGCACGCTCAAGGCCTGGGAGGACCCGGTCTTCTGTCGCGAGCGCCTGGGCCGCGAGCAGCCCCTCGGCGCCCTGGACCGCGGCCGGCTGAACGTAAACGGAGGTTCGCTCGGAGCCGGCCATCCCTTCGGCGCCACCGGCGGCCGGATCGTCGCCAACCTGGCCAAGCTGCTCTCCGAGCGCGGGACGGGCCGCGGTCTGATCTCGATCTGCGCCGCCGGCGGCCTCGGTGTCACCGCAATCATGGAGGCTCCTAGTGTCTGACCGCTACCAGCAGCTGATCAACACCCCGGTGGGACGCATCGTCTCCAAGCAGGTGGGCCTGCCCCAGCCAGCGAGGCTCGAGCGCTACGAGCGGGGCCAGCCGGTGATCGACGGCCCGGTCCTGCTCGGTGCGGCTCCCGAAGGACGCCTGGCGCCGGCGCTTACCGGCGTGCTGGCGGCGATCGGCGCCGAGGTGCACACGGCGATGCAGGACGAGCTGCGCAGCGCCGCCGCGGCCGCGGGGCTGAACGCCAAGATCTTCAACCCCGACACCGCCCCGGCCGAGCACACCTACAAAGCGCTGGTGTTCGACGCCACCGGCATCGCCCAAAGCGTTGCTCTGCACGAGGCCTGGACCTTCTTCGCACCCACGATCCGCCGCGTGCGCCGATCAGGCCGGGTGATCGTCCTCGGCACCCCGCCCGAGAATGCCGGTGGAGCGCGTGCGGCCACCGCCCAGCGCGCATTGGAGGGCCTGACCCGCTCGATCGGCAAGGAGGTGCGCCGGGGGGCGAGCGCGCAGCTGGTCTATGTCGCCCCGGAGGCCGAGAACGGGATCGAGTCGACGCTGCGGTTCCTGCTCTCGCCCAGGTCGGCGTACGTCTCCGGGCAGGTGATCCGGATCAGCCCCGCCGCCGTGGCGGTCCCCGAGCTCGACTGGGAGTGCCCCCTGAGCGGCAAGGTGGCGCTGGTGACCGGTGCCTCCCGCGGCATCGGAGCGGCCATCGCCGAGGTGCTGGCTCGCGACGGGGCCCACGTAGTCGGGCTGGACGTGCCGATGCAGGCGGAGGCGCTCGACGAGGTCACCGGGCGGATCGGCGGGTCTTCGCTTCCGCTCGACATCCGCGAGGAGACCGCTGCGGCGCAGATCGCCTCCCACTTGACCGAGCACCACGACGGGGTCGACGTCGTCGTGCACAATGCCGGCGTGACGCGGGACAAGACCCTCGGGCGGATGCCGCCCGAGCTGTGGGACATGGTGCTGGACATCAACCTGACCGCACAGGAGCGAATCGACGACGAGCTGCTGTCCCGCCAGGCGATCCGGGAGAACGGCCGCATCATCTCCGTGTCCTCCATCAGCGGCATCGCCGGCAACGCCGGCCAGACCAACTACGCCACCTCCAAGGCGGGGGTGATCGGCATGGTGCAGGCGCTCGCCGGCGAGCTGGCCGGCCAGGGCGTCACGATCAACGCCGTCGCCCCCGGGTTCATCGAGACCCAGATGACGGGCGCGATGCCGCTCGCCACCCGGGAGGCGGGCCGGCGGATGAACAGCATGGCCCAGGGCGGGCTGCCGGTCGACGTGGCCGAGGCGATCGCGTGGTACGCCAGCCCGGCTTCGGTCGGGGTGAGCGGAAACGTCGTCCGCGTCTGCGGGCAGAGCCTGCTGGGGGCGTGAGCGATGGCCGAGCGTGAGCTCTGCGGCGCCCCGGGGATGCTGCCGCTGTTCGCCCGCGCGGGCGCGGCGATGGTTCCGGGAGCCTCCCGCCTGCCCTTCGTGGGCGGTGGCGGCCGCGAGCTTCCCGACCTGACGCTGACGCTCCAGGAGGTGGAGGTCGATCGCCGGCGACTGGCCGCGTATGACCGCGTGTGCGGCTTCGACGTCGGCGACACGCTGCCTGCCACGTACCCGCACATGCTGGCATTCCCGCTGCAGCTGTCGCTGATGACCGACGGGAGCTTCCCGTTCGCCGCCATCGGGCTTGTCCACATCGCCAACCGGATCGTGGCGCACCGGCGGATCGGCGCCGGGGAGCGGCTGTCGCTGCGGGTGTGGGCGGACGATCTGGAGCCGCACCCCCGCGGTCAGCAGTTCTTGCTGCGCAGCGAGGCGCGGGCGGGGGACGAGCTGGTCTGGGAGGAGGTCTCGACCAACCTGCGCCGCGGCGAGGGTTCAGGTGAGGGATCCCGGCGCGGCGAGGACCTGCCCTCCGCCGAGGACCTGGAGGCCACCTCCACCTGGAAGCTGCCCGGCGATCTCGGTCGGCGCTACGCCGCGGTCTCCGGTGACTACAACCCCATCCACGTGCATCCGCTGAGCGCCCGGCTGTTCGGCTTCCCGGCGGCGATCGCGCACGGGATGTGGACCAAGGCGCGCTGCCTGGCGGCGCTGGCGCCGAGGCTGCCCGGGGCCTTCACCGTCGAGGTCGCCTTCCGCAAGCCGATTCTGCTGCCGGCGACGGTGGAGCTCGCCTCCTCCGCGGGCGAGGCTGGGATCCAGTTCGGGGTGCGCGACGCGCGCAAGCAGACCCCGCACCTGGGCGGGCGGGTCAGCTTCGGCTAAGTGCTCCCCACCGTACTTACGGCGGGAAGCACTAAGCTGGTCCTCAGCGCTCTGCGGCCATCTCCTCGAACACTCCCCGCATCCGCTCCAGCACCGCCACCGCGGTACCCAGCTCCTCGTCGCTGAAGCCCGCAAAGGCCGCGCGCCAGCGGGGCTCGTAGACGGCGCGCCGCTCCTCCAGCAGCCGGCGGCCCCTGGTGGTCAAGGACACCAGGACCACGCGGCGGTCGCTCTGCGAGCGCGAGCGCTCCACGAGCCCGGCCTCGGCCAGCTCGTCGAGCAGCTCGGTGGCGCTGGCGGGGGAGACGTCGGCGAGATGCGCCAGCTCGCTGGAGGGCAGCCGCTCACGCTCTGAGAGGCCGAACAGCAGCGAGTACTGGGCGTCCCGCAGCTCGCCGCGGTGACGGTGCTCGCGACCGCGCAACCGCCTCACCGCCGCCGCCGCGGCCTTGAACGCCGGACCGAGCTGGGTCAGCGGATCCTCGCTGCTCATACCGCCACCGCCTCGGCAACGACCTCCTCCGGTGAAGTGGGGGTGGCTTCCTTGAGGGCGCGCGCCGCGCGTTCGGTGCGCAGCAGGATGAACGCCGGAACGATCGCCAGGGCGCTCAGCGCCGCCGAGGCCCAGAACGCGGTCCCGTATGCCGACGCCTGCCCGGAGAGGGTGTGGGCACCCACCAGGGACCGCTGCAGCACCACCGCCAGCACCGCGGTCCCGATCGAGCCACCGACGCGCTGGAGCACGTTCAGCTGCGGTGTGGCGTGAGCGAGCTCGGACCGTTCCAGCGAGGCGAATGCCGCCGACATCGCCGGCATGAAGCCAAACCCGATCCCGACCCCGCGGAGGACCATTGCGCAGGACAGCCACACGATCGACGTATGAGCACCGATCAGCGCGAACGGGATCGTGGCCACCGCCGTCAAGCTCACCCCGAAGAGCGCCAGCGGCCCACCCCCGATGCGGTCGGTCATCCGTCCGGCGATCGGCATCGCCAGCACCGCCCCCAATCCCTGGGGGGCCGTCAGCAGGCCGGTGGCGACGACGCTCTCATGGCGGATCTCCTGCCAGTAGAGCGGCAGCAGGATCATGCCGCCGAACAGCGCCGCGGCGAGGCAGAACATCGCCAGCGAGGCCGAGGAGAAGGTCGGCCTGCGGTACAGCCGCAGGTTGAGCAGCGGGAAGCGGACGCGCAACGCGTGGCGCGCGAACACGGCGATCAGCGCCACCCCGGCCAGGCAGGGGATCAGCACCTTGGGCGAGCTGAAGCTTCCGGTGGTGCCCACCTCGGCCAGGCCGTAGGTGAGCAGCGGCAGACCGGTGGCCATCAGGGCCAGCCCCCGGAAGTCCAGGGGATCGCTGCGCTGGCGCTCCACCCGGGGCAGCACCCGCAGCGCCGCGATGACGGCGAGGATCCCGATCGGCAGGTTGACGTAGAAGATCCACTGCCAGCTGGCGTTGTCAAGGATCAAGCCGCCGATCGTCGG
>JALYYW010000133.1 GCA_030946085.1 Actinomycetota bacterium | reverse complement strand
GCAACGCCTCGGTGCGGCCCACGGCGTGGGCGGGACAGCGTTGGCGCCGGCTCGCTGGTCCGAGGTAGACGGCGTGACGATCGAAGCGCACGCACCTCAGCGGGTCCCGAGCGAGGTCGAAGACCGGCCAGGACGCCGGCACCCGGACGGAGACGCCGAGGTAGCGGACGAGCTTCAAGCGTGGCGCTCGCGCGGCGGCCAGCGCCGTGGCGCTGCAGATGATCCCCACCAGCACAGCGAGCGTCGCGACTCTGGACGTGCGACTCACAGCGGGCGATCCTAGCCCATAAGTGCTGCTTTACGGCATATTTATCCCTAGCGAAGCGACGTGCGCGACGGTGCGGAGATGTCGAGCTCGAACAGCCAGAAATCCTGTCCCATCACCGGCACGGAGACGTTGTAGACCGGAACGTGTCCGATCGTGCCCCGAAACGTACCCGCGTGCGCGTGACCGTGGAGAACGGCGTCGGGCTCGTGCTGGACGATCGGCGCGGCCAGCCGATCCGAGCCGAGGAACGCCCAGATCCCGGTCGGCTCTCCGGCGATCGTCTCCTGTGTCGGCGCGTAGTGCAGCAGCACCACGCGGACCGGGCAGACGGCGACCTCCCGAAGTCCCTGCTCCAGGGCCTCCACCTCCAGCGAGGTCTCGCGGTAGACCTGGCGCAGCAGCGGCTCACCGAAGTCGGGAAGGTGCGAACCGGCGAAGCCGCCGAGGAAGCCCTTGCTCCCGACGATCCCCACATCCACACCGCCGGCCCGGCAGATGGTCCACCCCCGGTCGAGCACCGTGATCCCCGCGCTCTCCAAGACGGCCACCAGCTCCTGCGTCCGGTTCGCGTGCCAGTCGTGGTTGCCGAGGACCGTCACCACCGGGATCTGCAGATCCACGCAGGCCTCGGCCAGCGCCTCGGCCTGCTGGGCTCGCCGTGGGTGGTCAGGTCGCCGGCCAGCAGCAGCAGGTCGGCGCTCGGGTCAAGCGCGGCGAAGGCTCGCCGAACGTCCTCGGGATGGTGCTCGGAGCAGTGGATGTCGCCGGCGGCGGCGATACGCAGGCAGCGGCGATCGGCAGCAGCTTGGCTCACAGCAGCATGGACTACCCGCACGCGGGTATCTCACCCCGTGATGGCCGAGAGCGGGAACAACCTGCAGGAGATCGTCGCGGCGCTCAAGGTGGCGGTGGCGACCCTGCGCCGTGCGGAGATCCCGTTTCTGCTGGCCGGAAGCTCCGCCGCCTGGGCGCGGGGCGCGCCGCCGCCCCACAAGGACCTGGACCTGATGCTGGCGCCCGAGGATGCCGAGCAGGCTTGCAGGCGCTGGGAGACGCCGGCCTGCGGACCGAGCGCCCGCCGGAGGAGTGGCTCTACAAGGCCTGGTGCGGGGATGTGCTGATCGACCTGATCTTCGAGCCCTCCGGCCTGGAGCTGAACGAGGCAGTGTTCGCGCGGGGGGAAACGATCCCGGTGATGGCGATCAGCACCCCGGTGATGGGAATCGAGGACGTGCTGGTGACCAAGCTGTGCGCGCTCGACGAGCACTCCCTGAACTACACCCCCCTGCTGGGCATCGCCCGAGCGCTGCGCGAGCAGATCGACTGGCTCCAGCTGCGAGCCCGCACCGGGGAATCGCCCTACGCCAAGGCGTTCTTCACGCTGGCGGGTGAGCTAGGCATCGCCCCCGCCGAGGCGAGCTCGGCTTCGAGCACCGGATCCAGCCGGGTCCGGGTCATCACCGGCGGCTAGGAGGGCCGCAGGCCCTCAGATCGCCGGCGGATTCGGTCCCGGCGGGAGCGGGCCGGGATCGGGCGTGGGAGTCGGGGGCCGGGGATCGGGGACGCCCGGTCCGGGAGGGCCGGGGGGTCCGGGCGTCGGCGGCGCGGGGTCCGGCGGCGCCGGCGGTACGGGAAGGCCGGGACTGACGCCCACCCTGACAATGGCTACGGTCACCTTTGCAGGAGTACCCGCGGTCATCGGGTCCTATGCGCCGCGGTTTATCCCGGCCCGATCACCGGGTAGCGCACGTCCCGATGAAGGTGCTAGTCGTCACCAGCCAGATGATCTCCGCGGAGCAGGTGCGGGACGCGCTGCCCGGCGATCTCGATCCCACCCAGGGAGAGGTGATGATCCTCGCCCCGGCGCTGGCCGAGGGCCGGATCAAGTTTTGGACCTCCGACCCCGACGAGTCGATCGTCCGCGCCGAAGAGGTGCAGCAGAGCAGCGTGGAGCAGATGCAGGGTGACGGCGTGGCCGCCCGCGGAGACACCGGCGAGAGCGACCCGCTGACCGCGATCGAAGACGCGCTCGGAAGCTTCGCCGCCGACCGGATCGTGCTCTTCACCCGGGCGGAGGGCGGACGCTACCTGGAGGACGTCGATCCGGCCGAGATCCAGGAGCGCTTCGGCGTGCCCGTGGATCAGGTCCGCTGAGCCGCCAGCCGCTCCAGCTGGCGCGCCAGCCGCAGCGCGTTGGCCGGCGCGAATCCCTCCCAGTCGTTGTTGAAGTAGGCATACACCTCGTCGGTGCGCCGCCAGTTCGCGATCCGCTGCGCCCATTCGTGCAGCTCGCGCTCTGAGTAGTTGCCGCGGTGCCCGCGCGAGCCCCAGTGAAAGCGAATGAAGCGCCAGGTGCTCGTGGCCTCGTGGCTCTGAAACGAGCGCGCGGGATGGTCGCCGATCGTCAGGGCGACGCCGTGCCGGCGCAGGGCGGACATGACCTCGGTCACGAACCAGCTCTGGTGGCGGAACTCGATCGTGTGGCGCCCCGGCGGCAGCGCCGCCAGCCAGCCGTGCAGCCGCTGGTCGTCGCGATGGAAGCTCTCGGGCAGCTGCCAGAGCACCGGGCCCAGCCGTCCGGCCTCCACCAGCGGCGCCAGGGGGGCATAGAAGCGCTCAATCCCGTGCGCGAGGTCGCTCAGGCGCCGGACATGGGTCAGGTAGCGGCTGGCCTTGACCGTGAAGAGAAAGTCCGCCGGGGTCTGCTTCACCCACGCCGCCACCGCCTCCCGGCGGGCGAGGCGATAGAAGGTGGAGTTGACCTCCACGGTGTCGAAGCGCGCGGCGTAGAGCGACAGCCACAGGCGCTTGGGCCGGCGCTCGGGGTAGAGCCCTCCCCGCCAGCTGTCGTACATCCAGCCCGAGCAGCCGATGCGTACGCGCTTCATCGCCCGGGTAGGACGCCCGGTGTCCGATGAGCTCGCTCTCCCAGCAGGACGCCGCGGGGCTTGAGCGTCCTGCGCCGCCGGTGCCCGACCAGGCCGATCAGCAGGGCCTCCGGGCCGCCGCGCAGACCTGCAAAGCGTGCGATCTGTGGGAGGGCGCCACCCAGGCGGTGACCGGAGAGGGCGCGGTGCCGGCGCGGCTGATGCTCGTCGGCGAGCAACCGGGAGACCGTGAGGACATTCAGGGCCACCCGTTCGCGGGGCCGGCCGGTGCCGTGCTCGATCGCGGCTTGGAGGGTGCCGGGATCGCGCGCCAGGAGGTCTACATCACCAACGTCGTCAAGCACTTTCGCTTCAAGGCGCGGGGCCGGCGCCGGATCCATCAGAGCCCCGACCGCTGGCAGGTCACGGCGTGCCTGCCGTGGCTGCGCGCCGAGCTGGAGCTGGTGCATCCGGAGGCGCTCGTGTGCCTTGGCGCGACGGCGGCGCAGGCGCTGCTGGGCGCGCAGGTTCGGATCGGCCGCGACCGTGGGCGGCCCCTGGAGTCGGCGCTGGCCGAACACGTGAGCATCACCGCCCATCCCTCCTCGATCCTACGGGCGCGGGAGGATGCCGATCGTGACCGGGCCATGGAGCAGTTCGTGCAAGACCTGCGTCAGGTGGCGGGATGGCTGAGCGCGAGGTAGTCGTGGTCACCGGAGCCTCGGGCGGCATCGGCCGCGCGGTGGCGCGGGAGTTCGCCCGCCACGGGGCGGCGGTCGGCCTGATCGCCCGCGGGCAGGCCGGGCTCGACGCGGCGGCACGGGATGTGGAGGAGCTCGGCGGCACGGCCTACGCCCACGCCGCCGATGTCGCCGAGCACGACCAGGTGCAGGCGGCCGCGACTGCCATCGAGGAGCGCCTGGGGCCGATCGACATCTGGGTCAACAACGCCATGACGACCGTGTTCGCGTTCTTTGACGACGTGGAGCCCGGGGAGTACGAGCGCGCCACCCGGGTCACCTATCTCGGCACGGTGTGGGGCACCAGGGCGGCGCTGGCGCGCATGCTCCCGCGTGATCGGGGGACGATCGTGCTGGTGGGCTCAGCGCTGGCCTACCGGGGGATCCCGCTGCAGGCGCCCTACTGCGGCGCCAAGCACGCGGTCAAGGGCTTCTTTGAGTCGTTGCGCTGCGAGCTGCGCCACCGGGGGAGCAGCGTGCACGTCTGCATGGTGCAGCTGCCGGGTCTCAACACTCCCCAGTTCGACCATTGCCTGAGCCGGATGCCGCGCCATCCGCAGCCGGTCAAGCCGGTCTTTCAGCCTGAGGTCGCGGCGCGCTCGGTGTACTGGGCCGCACACCACCGCCGGCGCGAGTGCTACGTGGGCCTACCCACCGTCCTCACCATCGTGGGCAACAAGCTCGCCCCCTGGGTGGCCGAGCGCTACCTGGCGCGGACCGCGATCGACGGCCAGCAGAACGACCAGCCCTTCGACGGGGCGGCGAAGGCGAACCTGTGGGAGCCCACCGACTCAGACCACGACGAGGGGGCGCACGGGATCTTCGACAGCGAGGGTAAGCGCCGCAGTGAGCAAGCGTGGCTCAGCCGCCACCGGCGGGCGACCGGGCTTGCCGCCGTCGCGAGCGCCGCGGGCGCCGGCCTGCTGCTGAGCCGTCGCGACTGAGTCACGCGCCGAGCCTATTCTGGAGGACGCTGCGAGCGAGACGGCCCGGCGACCACGATGCCATTGATCGAGCGAGGTCGCTCCGATGTGGAGCAGGGCGTGATCATTGGGGTTGCGCCGGGGATGGGCGGTGGGGCGGCGTCGTGGTGGGGGCCGAGAGGTTGTTGATGTTGATCTTCGAGCGAGTGTTTTGATCGAGGCGGGGGGCCCGTAGGCGTTTCCAGACCCGTCGGGCGAGGTGGCGTTTGAGGCAGCGGAGTACTTCTTTGCGGGGCTTGCCTTCGGCTAGTATTCGGGCGAGGTAAGTGGCGGCACCGGGGTCCAGTTGCCTTTGTTTAGGTGCAAACGCAGCATGGCCGCTCGGGATCTGGCTCATCGTCGAATCGCTGATCGTTGACGGTGCGAGGGACCCCACAATGTGGTTGACGCTTGGGACGCTGCAGAGTGCGTCCTGAAGCGCTGATGCCGGATCTGCGCGTCGGCGAAGCCGACGGTGCAGCTCGTGCTTCCGACTTGCTGAGCGACAGCAAACGCTGTCGCTCACCCGCCGGCCGCTGCTGCAGTCGCGATCAGCGCTACGGCGACAGCCCGTCGCCCGAGTCGAGCCTTCGTCATTTCTGCTCCCATTTCGGTCCCTTGGGCACCTGGTTCTCCTGGCGGAAGCGTACCGGGGCCACAACCGCCCCCTGGGCGACCTCGTGCGTCGCCGGATGATTAAGGGTCGCAGCTCCGCCGCGGTGCAGATATTCGCGGAGGTCTTCGAGGTGCATGGGCTCTCCTTCCCGGATACAGGCATTTCTCGGTGGTCGTCAAACCCTAAGCGATCCAGGTGAGCACTTGTGCTTGCGCGCGAGGTGCGGCGGTACCCTGCGGTGATGCGCACGCTGTTACCCGACCCCCCGCCCGCTCCCTTCGACGAGCTGCTGGAGCAGCGGCGCCGGTGGGGCGGCGATCGGTTCGACGAGGTGTGGGACGGTGTGCTGCACATGAACCCCTCCCCGCACCGCCGCCACGCCTACCTCCAGGCCCAGCTGATCGAAGTGCTCGCACCGCTGGGGCGCGCGCGCGGTCTGAGGACCGTGGGCGAGTTCAATCTCGGCGTGCGCGAGGACTTTCGTGTGCCCGACGCCGCGCTTCACCGCCCTGGTCCCGACGAGCTCTACAACGCCACGGCCGCGCTGGTCATCGAGATCATCTCGGCGAACGATGAGACCTGGGAGAAGCTCGGTTTTTATGCGGCCCACGGCGTCCAGGAGCTGCTGATCATCGACCCCCAGCAGCGCCAGCTCCACTGGCTGGCGCTGGCCGGTGAGGGCTACGAGCCGGTCGAGCGCAGTGGTCTCGTCGACCTGGGCTCCGCCGAGCTGGCCGAGCGGATCGACTGGCCGCCCGTCGAGGAGTGACCCTCAGCCGCGCCGGGTGGCGCCGCGCCGGGTGACGCCGCGCCACCGGCGCTGAGCCTCCGGATCGCGACGCTTGAGATCCAGCCGCTGCGCCAGTCGGCTGGAGAGCGCCATGATCGTCAGCGCCGGGTTGGCCGAGCCCTGGGTGGGCATCACGCTGCCGTCGGCCACGAACAGGTTCTCCACCTCCCAGGCCCGGTGGTCGGAGTCGACGACGCTGCGCTCGGGGTCGGTACCCATCCGGCAACCGCCCACGAGGTGGGCGTAGCGGTCGATCTCCAGCACGTCCTGCGCCTCGGCGGCCCCGAAGATGTCGTGCAGCGTGCGCTTGGCGTAGGCGATGCTCTTGCGGTCGTTCTCACACTGGCTGTAGTCCATCCGGGCCACCGGCAGACCGTGGCTGTCGGTGACCCCACCGGCCACGGTGACCCGGTTCTCCGGTTGGGGCAGCAGCTCGCACAGCACGCCGAGCGTGTACCAGTGGTTGAAGTCACGCATGTACTCGCGCAGCGCCGGTCCCCAGTGACCGTCGGCGAGCACGTGCCCCGCCCATTCGATCGGCAGCGGCCCCACCGTCTGGATGGCAAAGCCCCGGGCAAAGCCCCGAGTGGTGTCGGTCTCGTAGAACTGCTCGGAGCAGATCTCCGGCGGCGGCGCCTTGTACATCCGCATCTCCTGGGGAAAGCGGCCCGCCACCTGCGGGGCGCCCTGCACCATCACGCAGCGGCCCACCTGGTCGCCCGAGTTGGCCAGGCCGTGGGGGAAGCGGCGGCTGGTGGAGTTCAGCAGCAAACGGGGCGTCTCGATGGAGTACCCGGCCACCGCCACCGCCTCGGCGCGCTGGAGGTGCTCGGAGCCGTCCTCGCGCAGGTAGCGCACGCCGGTGACCCTCCCGCTGCCCTCGTCGATCTCGATCCGGCTGACCATGCAGCGCGCGCGGAACTCGGCCCCGTGCTCGATCGCGTCGGGAACGTGGGTGACCAGCGGCGAGGCCTTGGCGTTGACCTTGCAGCCCTGCAGGCAGAAGCCCCGGTAGATGCAGTGGGGGCGGTTGCCAAAGGCGCCGTTGGTGATCCCCACCGGCCCGACGCGGATCTCGATCCCGAGCTTGCGCGCTCCCCCCCAGGCCAGCTCGGCCCCACCGGCGATCGGGTGTGCGGTGTGCGGGTAGCCGTGCGGGTCCCCCCAGGGCCAGAAGTCCCCGGCCACGGGGAGCTCCAGCTCCAGCCGCTCGTAGTGGGCCTTGAGCTCGGAATAGGCGATCGGCCAGTCCTCCCCCACGCCGTCCTCGGTACGGACCCTGAAGTCCGAGGGATGAAAACGCGGGCAGTAGCCGGCGTAGTGCACCATCGAGCCGCCGACCCCGTGGCCGGAGTTGTTCTTGCCCAGCTGCACGGGGTCGCTGCCACCGGTGACCCGATCCTCGGTCCAGTAGATCCCGTGCGAGCCGGCCTCGTCGGAGACCCAGTCGCGGTCGGGATCCCAGAACGGCCCCGACTCCAGCACCACCACCTTCCAGCCCCGGCGGGCCAGTCGCTGGGCCAGCGTGCTGCCCCCGGCGCCGGCGCCGACGACGAGGAGGTCCACCGCGTGGGCGTCGTCGTAGCGCGCCATCCGCTCCTGGGGCACCGCGCGGCGGTGGACATCCAGCAGAAAGGCGGAGTCGTTCTGAGGTGGACGCACCGCGCCGCGCAGGAGCGTGCGGGCGCCGTGGCGCAGCGAGTCGCCCCTCACGTGCCCCGGACCCCCCGCTCGCGGGTGTCCTTGACGGGGTCGCGCTCGAACGCCGGCGCTCCCTCCCAGCTCTCGCGCTGGCCGACCCCCAAGCGGGCGTAGCCGCGGGGGTAGGCGGGACCGCCGAAGCCGATCTCGTTCCACGCCCACGGGTGGGAGTAGAAGGCGCTCAGCACCGCGCGCATGACGACGCTCCAGGCCTTGGCCGGCGGTAGCTCGTCCCACACCTCGCCGTGCAGGCTGCCCTCGGCGAAGGCCCCGATCACGCGGTCCTTCACCTCCTCTCCGGCAGCGGCGAAGTCCGGGGCTCCGTGCTGGCGCGCGGCGGCGTCGAGCCCCCGGGCCACCCGGCGCCAGGTCTCCCGATCATCGGGCATGTCGTCGTAGTGAAAGCCGTCGAGCTGGCCTGAGAAGAGCTTGGCGTCGACCATGTTCAGCACCGGGATCTTGGGCTCGCGGTCCTGAGCCATCACGCGGTCGCAGAAGGCAACGAGCACGGTCGCCTCCTCGCGGGTGAAGAAGCGAATCTCGGGCACCTGCTCCACGCGCTCCATCACCATCCGGCGGGTGACCTCGTCCCAGTGGCCGGCCTCGTCGAGGACGTTGTAGTCCGGGTAGCGCCCGTGCATCTGCGGCGTCACGCCGTTGCGCTGGCGCGGCAGCTCCTCAGGCGAGGCGGGCTCGCCATCCGGACGCCGGTGGGGCAGGTGGTGGGCCTGGCTGAAGTCCCGCCGCGCCATCAGCGCTCGCGTCCGAGCACCGCCGCGGCCAGTCCCATCCCCCCCACCAGCGCCAGCGAGCCGGGGGCCAAGAGCGGCGGCCCCATCACGATGTTGAACATCGGCTCGCTGAAGCCGCCCGGCTTGCGCGCCACCCCGCGTACGTGCGTGATCACGCCGATCACACCGTCCAGGGCGTAGAGCGCTGAGAGCGCCGGCAGCCAGGTCCGCGCCACCCGCTCGGAGCGCACGCCCGCCAGCCCGGCTGCGGTGAGCGCCGGCGAGAGCGCGATCGGGGTCCACATCCACTTGTCTCCAAAGGAGCCGCGGAAGTGCTCGAAGTAGATCTCCGCGCCGAGCGGCAGCGCGCTGAGCGCGGTGGCCGCCGAGAGCGTCCGCTGCATCCGGCCGCGGGAGAAGTTCCACCACCAGCGCAGCGCGGGCCGCTCCGGGGGCGTGCGCCGGCGCACCGCCAGCCTAAGCCGCATAGCTAGCCGCCTCGGAGCGCTTGAGCTCCAGCCCGATCCCGGGCCGGTCCAGATCGGGGAAGAGGGCGCCGTCCCGGGGGCGGGCGGCGCCGTCGAACAGCAGGCCCTCGATCCGCACGTGGTCGTGGAAGTACTCCAGGTGCACGAGCTCTGAGAGCGCCAGCGCCGGGTGCAGATGGATCGACGGGCCGCAGTGCAGCGACAGGGGCACGTGGTGGGCGCGGCAGAGGCCGTCGACGCGCAGCAGCTCCGTGATCCCGCCGCAGCGGGTCACGTCGGCCTGGAGCACGTCGACCGCGCCGGCGTCCAGCATGCGCTCGAAGTAGCCGGCGTCGTAGCCGTACTCCCCGGCAGCCACGGGCATCCCCGCCGGCCCGCGGTCACGGATCAGGCGCAGCCCCTCCAGGTCATCAGAGGAGACCGGCTCCTCGAACCAGCTCACCTCCGCCTCGCCGCGGAAGCGCTCGGCCAGCTCCAGTGCCTGCTTGCGGGCATAGGCCCCGTTGGCGTCTACGAACAGCTCCACGCCGGGACCGATCGCCTCCCGAGCCGCGCGGACCCGGCCGGGATCGTCCCCAGGGACGCTGCCGACC
>JALYYW010000129.1 GCA_030946085.1 Actinomycetota bacterium | reverse complement strand
CCCTCACCCCGCGCCCCCACCCTCAGGCGGTCAATCCGACCGCGGGTCAGCTCCCCGCCGCTCCAGCCGATCCTGGTCCCACGGTCACGGGGGACGTGAACGCCCATGCGCCCTCGCTGGCGGAGGTCAGGCACGAGCTGCAGTCGCTCAACCTCTGCGGCGGGACAACCAACAGCGCCAACGCCCAGCCCCTGGTCAAGGTCTCGGCGCCCGGCTTCGTCGCCGACCCCGGGACGAGCCAGACCGAAGGCGAGCTGCCGCGGCTGACCGCCCAGCTGAATGCCCTGGCCAGGTCCTTGGGGGTGGTCATCTACGGGATCAGCGGCTACCGCAGTCCCGCGCACAGCGTGGCCGTCGGCGGCTTCGCCAACGACCCCCACACCCAGGGGATGGCCGAGGACATCGGCGTCAACAGCCTGCTCCGTTCCAGCGCGGCACAGATCAGCGAGGCGCAACTGGCCCGGTTCGGCCTCTACCGCCCCTTCGACCCCACAGGTGACCCCAACAACCCGGAGGTCAACCACCTACAGCCGATCCCCGCCGGGGGGCCGCTCTCCCTGGCGCAGTCGACCGCCGCCTTCGACCCGGACCCTAACTGCCGCTGAGCATCCCCCACTTGGCCTTCGTGTCCCGGATCGGGCGCCAAACCCCTACAAAGTGTGCGCGCGGCGAAGGGCTACCGCTTTTCCGCCCGATACACCCAATCTCGGTTCAGGCCCGCCACACGGGGCGCTGAGCAGCCGGGGCATCGCTGACCGGTCCAGAGGCCGGCATATTCAATTTCAAGACAGGGAGGTCGGGATGAGGTTCAGGACAGGTGTCCGCGCGGCGCTGCCGGCGGCTGTGGCATTGGTTTCACTGCTGTGCGTGGGCTCTGCGAGCGCGGCCAGCTCACCGTTTGGATGTCGTGCCAGCTTTGCTCGGGTGGCGCTCCTGGGCAAGACGCTCGTGGAGCCGCTGGTGGCCAACACGCCCACCAGCCCGTGCGCCACCGCCGGCAGCGGGCTCAGCTCGGTGGCGGTGCCCTCGACCGGCATTCCGCTGGTCAAGGCCGGACCGGCGGGAGTCTTCACCTTCTCGTCCTCCTCGCAGCCCACCACCACCGGACCGGTGGCACCGGGCGCTGCCGCGCTCGCATCACTGGATGGCGTGACGATCCCCACCCCGACCGGAAGGATCGTGATCGCGGGTCCAGTGGAGGCCAACGCCTCCTACGCCTGCGTGAACGGCAAGGTCCTCAGCAACGGCAGCTCCACGCTCGACCTCCTCTACATCAACGGCCAGCGGATCACGCTGACCCCGGGCCAGGACACGACACTGCCGCTGGGTGGGGGCTCCTACGTGAGCGTCAACCACAGGGTCCAGACCGCCAACTCCCTGACCGAGCGCGTGCTGGACGTGCACGTGCCGGGCCTGGCTGACGTGGTCCTCGGCGAGGCGCAGGTGACCCGGACAGCCGCGGATCCCTGCGCTGGCAGCGGCTCGGGCTCCGGTGGCGGCACGGGCTCCGGTGGCGGCACGGGTGAAGGCCCCGGCGGCGCGGGCTCGGGTGGTGGGTCCACCCCCCCGTCGGTCAACGCCTGCCCCGCAGGATCCACCTTCAACCCGGTGGACCAGTTCTGCGAGATCGTCCTCCCGGGCGGCGGCACGATCATCATCAGCCGTCCCTTCCAGGGCCCCACCGGGGGCACCGTGGTGGCGCTCAGCGTCGCTCGGAAGCGCTTTCACAGCGGGTGCCTGTTCGGCGCTGGACCGCAGTACGCGATCGTCGGGACGAATGGTCCCGACCGGATCAACGGCACCAGCCGCAGCGAGCGGATCCTGGGGCTGGGCGGCAATGACCGCATCGCCGGCCAGGGCGGCAACGACTGCATCGACGGTGGCGCCGGCAACGATCATATCTGGGCTGGCAACGGCAACGAGCACGTCCTGGGTGGACCGGGCAACGACCGGATCTGGGACGGCAACGGCAACGTTGTCGTCGACGGCGGACCCGGCAACGACCGGATCTATCTGGGCAACGGCAACGACCGCGTCACCGGCGGCCCCGGCAACGACACGATCGCCGTCGGCCGAGGCAACGACCGCGTTGACGGCGGCCCCGGCAACGACAAGATCTCCACCAGTGACGGCAACGACATCGTCACCGGCGGTCCCGGCAACGACAAGATCTACGTCGGCAACGGCATCGACCGCGTGTTCGGCGGCTCGGGCAACGATCGGGTCTACGCCCCGAACGAGAAGGACTACGCGAACTGCGGGAGCGGTCGCGACCTGGCCTACGTCAACGTGTTCGCGTCCCGATACGCCCACCGGCACGGGTGCGAGACGGTGCGGCCGATTCGCCCGCACCAGCTGTAGTCCGTCGGATCGTAGTATCGCGGGGGTGAGCCGCTCCGGCCTTCGCCCTCAGCAGTTCCTGGAGGACCTCCGCCACGGCGCCGACCGCGCTGTGGCGGAGCTGTTTAAGGGCTTCGCCACCACCGTCGCCGGCGCCTCGCCGGAACGCCTGGAGCAGGTGATGGCCACACCGGCCGGAAGGCTCGTCCTGGAGGCCATCTTCTGGCAGATGCCGCGACAGCTGGATCGCAGGCGCGGCCGGACCGTCAGTGCCTCCGTGCGCTGGCGGATCACCTCCCCCGACGGGAGCTCGGAGACCGTCTACGACCTGATCGTGGCCTCGGGACGCGCACGAGTACAGCGCGGCGAGCGGGGCACGGAGCCGCCGGTGAGCATCACGCTTGACCGAGTGGCCTTCCTGCGGATCGCCAGCGGTGCCGCCGATCCGATGGCTGCGTACTTCAGGGGCGAGCTCGCGATCGCGGGCGACCTCATGGTCGCCGCCAAGCTGGTGTCGCTGTTCCGGGTCCCGCGCGGCGGCCGTCCCGGTTAGAGCCCGCCGCCACTCGCCCTGCCGGCCTTCCGCGAGGGATGGTGCAATACTACGCGCAGCTTCCCGCGCTCTCCGCTGCTCGGTCCCGGCGGCCGGCGCTGTTTCTCTTAGACTCCGCTCGGTAACGAGGGAGCCTCTCAATGTCAGTCGAGACCCTTCCCGTAACGCCGGAACGAGCCCCGGCCAACCTGGATCGTCCCCGGTCCACGCGGCTGAATCCCCTGGAGGGCCGCTCGCTGCCGCTCACACGAGCGGTGGCGTTCACCGCCGTCGGGCTGCTGATGCTGGTCTCGCTGCTGCTGCGCCTGCGGACCGTCCATACGTTCTACTGGGTGGACGAGGGCCTGTCGGTGGGGATCGCCTCCCATCCGCTGCGCCACATCCCGTCGCTGCTGCGCCAGGACGGCTCGCCGCCGCTCTACTACCTGCTGCTCCATTTCTGGATGGCGATCCGAGGCCACGGCGAGGTGGCCACGCACGAGCTCTCGATGCTGTTCGGGATGCTCACCATCCCCACCGCCTATTGGGCCGGCACGAGCCTCTTCGACCGCCGCAGCGGCCTCGTCTGCGCGCTGCTGGCCGCCGGCACCCCGTACATCTCGGTCTACGCCGAGGAGACGCGGATGTACGCGCTGCTGACGCTGCTGGCGCTGGTGGTGGCGGCCTCGTTCCTGCATGCCTTCGTGTTCGGTCGCCGGCGCTACCTGCCGCTGTTCGCGGTTTCGATGGCCGCCTCGCTGTACACCCACAACTGGGCCCTGTTCCTGGGGCTTATGAGCGCGGCGGCTTTCGTCGTCCTGGTCTGGCGGACGCCCCCGCCCGAGCGGCGGGCGCTGTGGATCGACGGCCTGCTGGCCTTCGGCGGGGCCGCCCTGCTGTACCTGCCCTGGCTGCCGACGCTCGTCTACCAGGCCGGGCACACGGGCGCCCCCTGGGACAACCCGCCGGTGGTCTGGTCGCTGAGCCAGGGGACCTACTCGATCGTGGGCGGCCGCGGGGCGGCGATGGTGATCCTGCTGGCCGGCGGCAGCGGCCTGCTGACGCTGAGGGCACTCGGCGGCGCCTACCGGCGTCTGCAGCTGGCGGTGCTGTCGCTGCTGGTGCTGGGCTTCGGCACGCTGCTGCTCGCGTGGGCCTACTCCAAGCTGACCCCGGCCTGGGCCGATCGCTACCTCGCCGTGGTCGTGGCGCCGCTGCTGCTCCTGGCCGGCCTCGGGCTGGTGCGAGCCGGGCGCCTGGGCCTCGTGGCGCTGGCGCTGGTGGCGTGCTTCTGGGTCCTTGACCCGATCGGCCACTCGCGGGATGTCAAGAGCAACGTCGCCGCGGTGGCGGGCCGGGTGCGGAGCCAGCTGGGGTCAAATCCGCTGGTGCTCTCCACGCAGCCCGAGCAGGTGCCGACGCTGGCCTACTACCTGCCGAAGGTGACGCAGTTCGGCACGCCCCTCGGCCGCACGCCCGACCCGCGGGTGTTCGACTGGCGTGACGCACTGGCGCGCCTGCGACGAGGATCGGTGAACGGCACGCTGATGCCGATGGTGCGGTCCCTGACCCCCGGGCAGCGAGTGCTGCTGGTCATCCCGCTCAATGTCCCCAAGACGCCGCTGTGGATGAAGCTGATCGTCCGTGACAGCGCTCATTGGGCCAAGGCGCTGCAGCGGGATCGCTCGCTGCGGCTGATCAAGATCTTCAGTCCCGCCGCGCAGCTGGCGGGGGTGCCGGTGCGCGGCTTGCTGTTCGAGCGGCGCCAGCGGGCGGCGAGCTCGCCGCTCAGCTTCAGCGCGATCACCTCAAGCAGCACCCCCTCGCCTCCGGCGGCGTTCTGACCAAGAGCCCCGGTCTGGATCACGCCGATCCCAACGCCGAGGAGGCACTCGATGCGGCCAAGGCGGCCCGGAGCCTCACCCGCGGGCTCATTTCGGTGGCCGTTCTCATCGCGCTCGTCGCGGGCCTGCTGCTGGCAATCCCGGGTCTTCACGGCGTCGCCCACCAGGTCACCCATGTGCAAGCCGGGTGGATCGCCGCCGCGGTCGGGCTGGAGGTGCTCTCCTGCCTCGGCTACGTGCTCGCCTTCCTCCAGGTGTTCGAACGCGCGCCGATCCGCTTCGGCGCCCGGGTGGCGCTCAGCGAGCTGGCCTTCGGCGCTGCGGTGTCGCTGGGCGGAGCCGGCAGCATCGCCGTCGGTGCCTGGCTGCTGATCGACCGCGGGGCGCCCAGGCAGCGTGTGGCCGAGCGCTCAGCAGTCCTCTTTCTGCTCACGAGCGCCGTCAACGTGATCACGCTGGCCCTCACCGGCTTGGCGCTCTTCATCGGCATCCTGCCGGGTTCGCGCAGCCCGCTCCTGAGCCTCCTGCCCGGCGTCGTCGGCGTCATCGCGCTCGCGTTTTTCCTCGCCCTTCCACGCCTGACTGAGCTCGGCGTCGCCGGCCGAGCCCCCGCCCGGATCCAGCCGATCCTTCGGACCACCGCCGAGAGCATCCGTGACACGCGGCATCTGCTGCTCAAGCCCGACTGGCGGATCATCGGCGCGTTGGCCTTTCTGTGGTGCGACATAGGCGTGCTCGCGGCGTGTTTTGCCGCCGCCGGCCACTTCCCGTCACTGGCCTCGATCGTGCTCGCCTACCAGATCGGCTACCTCTCGAATCTGATCCCGATCCCCGGAAACATCGGAGTGCTCGACGGCAGCGTCGTGGGCATGCTGGTGCTCTATGGCGTCAACGCCACCAGCGCCACCGCGGCGACCGTGGTCTACCACGCGATCGCGCTGTGGATCCCGGCGATGTGGGGCACGGTCGCGTTCATCATCCTGCAGCGAACCAAGCACAAGCAGCTGACGTTGCGGCCCCCGCGCGCAGAACGCCAACGGCTCAGGAGCGGCGAGCAGCCGGAGCCCGACGAGGGCGGTTGAGGCTCGACGGCCTAAGGTCACAGCGGCAAGCTCTCTCACGAGTACCGCTGCGACCGAGGTCGCGTCAGGGCGCCCGCAGCATGTCGATCACGAGATCGAGGTGTCGGCGCCAGTCGTGACCTGGTTTAGCACCCATCGTGGAGCACAGGCCGCACATCAGCATCGCGATGTCGTTTGCCTCTACGTCTTGGCGGATTGTGCCCGCACCGCGGGCACGGACGATCAGCTCTGCCGTGACCGCTGCCAACTCCTGTTGCTCGGCTTGCGCCTGCATCCAGAGGTTCTCGCCAGCGCCCGCGAGCGCGTGTTGGACAGCGGCGTCGCCCGCCGCCGTCATCGCGTTGCGGCGCAGTAGATCCTCGAGCACGGCGAACGGCTCGCCGTCCCGCTCGAGGGCCTCACGCGACCGCGCGGCGAACAGCCGGAACTTCTCGCGCAGGAGCTCCGCCAGCAGCGCCTCTTTTGTTTCGAAGTGGCGGTAGACGGTGCCCACGCCGACGCCGGCTTGGCGGGCCACGTCATCGACCTGCGCGTCCGCTCCGTACTCGGCGAACACGGCCCGCGCGCTCTCGAGGATCCGCTCGCGATTGCGGCGGGCGTCAGCGCGCAGCGGACGCTCGATATCGATCCCAGTGTCGGCCACAGTATTTTCACCAAACCTCGCTTGACAACCGGAATCTTAGTTCACTATAGTGCGAAAAGCAACCGGAACCGGAGGTCAGCTTCCATGACGTCGATCAGCACGCCCCAAACCGCGCCGCTGTACACCCCCCGCGCCAAGAACTTCGCGCTGCTGCTGCTGGCGATGACCCAGTTCGTGATCGTGATCGACGCTTCGATCGTGAACGTCGCGCTGCCGTCGATCGGCTCGCACCTCCACTTCGCACGGACCGACCTATCGTGGGTCGTGAACGCGTACACGCTGACCTTCGGCGGCTTCCTGCTACTCGGTGGACGGCTCGCCGACCTGCTCGGGCGCAGGCGCATGTTCATGCTCGGCCTGGTGCTGTTCTCGGTCGCCTCGTTCGCCGGCGGGATCGCCGAGTCGGAGGGATGGTTGCTCGCGGCGCGGGTAGTCCAAGGCCTAGGCGCCGCGATCGTGTCCCCGGCGGCGCTGTCGATCATCACCACCACTTTCGCCGAGGGCGCAGAGCGCAACCGGGCGCTGGGGATCTGGGGCGCGGTCGCCGGCGCGGGCGGCGCCGCTGGCGTGCTCCTGGGGGGGATCCTCACCAGCGGCCTGAGCTGGCGTTGGGTGCTGTTCGTCAACGTTCCGATCGGGATCGCGGCGGCGGCGCTCGCTCCGCGTACCCTGCTCGAGAGCCGCTCCCGGGATGGCGCGAGCACCCTCGACCTGCCCGGTGCGGTGACCGTGACCGCGGGGCTCTCGCTGCTCGTCTACGCGATCGTGGACGCCGTCAACGCCGGCTGGGGATCTTCGGCGACCCTGCTGAAGATGGCGGGGGCGGTGGTCCTACTGGTCGCGTTCCTGATCATCGAGCTGCGCCAGCGCCACCCGCTGATGCCCTTCTCGATCTTCCGCCTGAGGACACTGCGCGGAGCGAACATCGTCGGGCTGCTGATCGGCATGTCGCTGTTCTCGATGTTCTTCTTCATCTCGCTCTACCTCCAGAACGTGCTGCACTACTCCCCGATCAAGACTGGGATCTCCTACCTGCCGCTCGCGGTCGGGATCATCCTCTCGGCGGGCGCCGCCTCGCAGCTGGTCACGCGCGTCGGCTTCAAGCCCCCGTTGATCGCCGGCTTACTGCTGATCGCCGGTGGACTGCTCTGGTTCTCTCAGGTGCCAGCGACGGGCGGCTCCTTCGCAGCCGATGTGCTTGGCCCCTCGATACTTGCCGCGGCTGGGCTCGGGTTCGCGTTCGTGCCGGTGACGATCGCGGCGGTGACCGGGACCGACCCGCAAGAGGCGGGGCTCGCCTCAGGCCTCATCAACACCTCGCAGCAGGTCGGGGGCGCCCTCGGGCTCGCGATCCTGGCGACGATCGCCAACAGCCGCACCGAGAGCCTGTTCCACTCGGGGGTTCACCACACCTCGGTTGCCTTGACCAAGGGGTTTGATCGGGCGTTCCTTGTCGGCGCTGGCTTCGCCGTCGCCGGGGCGATCCTGGCCGCGCTTCTGATCTCCTCCCGTGACAGCCGCGACCACTCCAACGCGGCCCGCAGCGGGCACACAGCAGCCGTGCCCCTCGCGGCGGGCTGAACGGCTGCTACTCGCCGAAGTTGCTCCCAAGGGCGCCGCAGATCGCGGTCGGCTTCGTGGCCGGCGCCTATCCAGCTGCTATGGAGACCTGGGAGCGAGCGCTTTCGGAGGTGGGCGACCCGGAGAGTGAGCTGGGTCGGGAGCTGCGCGCCGCCTTCGCGCTCGCGGCGTTGAGCCGCCCCCGTCTCCGCGGGAAGTGCGGACGAGCGGCGGGAAGCCGACGGGTTAGCTGATCAGGACCGGTGCGCGGTGAAGTGATCGCTGCCCGAGCAGTCATCACGACCGATCACGGTGAACTTGCCACTTACCTGCGTCGGGCTCGTGAACCTGCCCGTCACGGTGATCGCTTCACCGTTGCGCGTGAACCCATCCCCAGAGAACGTCCCGCCCGAGTGAATCCTGAGGACCCCATTGCTATTAGCCGGCTTGATCTCCGTCGAGCCGTCGGTACATGTCGCCGTGATCTGGCCGAACTTGAAGTTCTCCGCGTGGGAGGTATGTTCGACCGTTCGGTCAAGCCCGACGTGCTGTCCGTGCGCCGTGGTGCCCACGAAGTGAATGCGCCGCGGGGGAGGGGGCCGTAGGTGAGCTTTCCAGTGCTGGAAGGTCGCGCAGGCCGATTCGCTGCCGGTGCCGTGCCACGAGACCGTGCCCACCGCGTGGCCGCCTGACGTGAAGCGGCCCGAGAGATGCACCGGGGCGCCGCCGGTTGTCGAGTGCACGGTGACCGCAAAGTGGCTGCCGTGAATCGGACCGCTAGCGACGCTGGTGTTGAGCGAAGGATCGGCGATGCCGCCATGGTGGGCGCAGACGGCGTTCATCAACCCGAGCGTCAGGGCCTGTACTCGGCGGCCGTTGCGCGAGACCTTGAAGCTGAACTCGATCCCGGTTCCTCCCCCCACCGAGTGCGTACCGATGCCGTCATAGAGCTTGCCTGCGCGCTGGAGCCCTCCCAGCGCCACCGGAGCGGCAACCGTGGCCACCACCACGCATACGGCCAGTGCAGCCGCGCGGGGAAGGCGTCGGAACGCATGCATCGCGGCCAAGCCTAACCGATGTGCCGAGAGGACGCGAAAAGATATCCCGCTCGGCCCATCCTGCCGAGAACCGCCGGGAATGGATTCGCCCAGCGCCAAGGAGGATACCCACAACGACACATGAGTCGAACCCCGTCGCGACTGTCGCCGGCTTGCCCCTGCGCTTCAGCGACCGACCCGCGAAGCGGCGGCATGACGCGTAGCGCCAACGTCGCCGGCCCCCCCTCGCCTTACATCCGCGGGGCTGCGCTGCATTACTGGCAGCGAGTGTTTGGTCCCGGGCGCGCCCCCGACTTCTCGCCGGGCTCGAGGATCCCAATCCCCTCGTCCGATTCTGGGCGCGGGACGCGCTCGACCACCTTTGGGAGCGGCAGAACAACCCCCTCATCGCGCGCTTGGCGCACAACTCCGATCCCTATGGCTGGCCGCCCAGCACGACGGACGACGGCCGAAGCGCACCAAGGCGCAGAACCTCCTGCTCAGGCTCGATCAGCGTGAGCGGGAGGTGCTGCGGTTGCCCACGACTTCCGCGTCCCGTGATAACAACCTCTCTGAGCGAGACCTGCGGATGGTCAAGCTGCAGCAGAAGATCTCCGGATGCTGGCGCACCACCGAGGGCGCCGAGCGGTTCGTGGCGATCCGCTCCTATATCTCCACCGCCCGCAAGCGAGGCCAGCGGCCGATCGACGTGCTCACCGGTCTCGCCGCCGGTCGGCCGTGGCTGCCGCCGCCAGCACCCGGCTGATCATTCGGTCCGGGCCGCCCGCGATCCTTTCCAGGCAATGAGCAAGCGCTCCCGACGGCGAGCCCACCCCGCAACGGCTGCCGCTCCCCGGCAGCTGAACCCGGCGCCATCACCGAGCGGCACGCAGACACATCCTCCCGCACAGCCCGAGCGGCTGCTGCTCGACCAGATTGCTCAAGGCGAGCTGGACGCGCACCTGACCGCGATCGCCGACGCCGCCTCGGCGCGCCAGGAGCTGCTGGAGACGGTCAGCTGCGCCAAGGCGCTGGCGATGCTCAACGTCGGCGACCGCGTTCGCTTCAACCACCACACACGCCCCCAATACCTACGCGGCGTCGAAGGCGTCGTGATCGAACTCGACCACCACACCGCCACCGTCTGTATCCACCAGCCCCGCGGCCGGTTCCGCACCGGCGAGATCCGCCGCTGCCCACCACTGCTGCTCGACCGTCTGCACCCCGCCGCCTGACCAAGGAGACCGCAGTGAGCCCAACCCACGCCGTCCCCGAGCTCGACAGCCTGATCGAAGAGATCACAGTCGACAGCCACGACGAAGACGAACAGCTGATGGGCTTCGAAGCCGCCTTCGACGACGACGCCAACTTCCCGTGCTCAGGGACTGTCGTTGGCGAGGAAGTGCAAGTCCTATCCATCAGTCGAGCGGACAGCCGTCACGAACTGATCGCCACCTGCCAGCGCAACGGACGCCGCTACGAGATAGCGCTCCTCGACATCAACCTCAACGCTGACGCCGACACCTCACGACTGATCGCTGCTTACCGCCGCTGGATCGGGACCTGAATAGTTACTCTGTGGCAAAGCAGTCCCCGACGCCGACGCTCACCCACCGCTCCTCCGTCGCCATGGGAATCGTCCGCTCTGTCCGGGTCGAGAACGAATGCGATCGTGAACACTGTGGCGGCCGGCGCGTCCTCCTGGCCGTAAAGGACGCGGCTGCCGCGTCGAGTGCGGGGGTGACTGGTTCCCGCCCAGACTCGAACGTCGGCGAACGGCGAGCGGCCGCGCGTGTGCTTCGCCGAGCCGAATCTGCGGGGGCGGGAGGACGACCGCTTCAGCAGAGACAGCAGGAGCGTCGGATGCTTCAACGTCCGATGGCTAGGGAGCCTAGATCGCCGCGAGCGTGACCGTGAGTGCCTTGTCCCAGTACTGGCTGCCGTGCTCGACACTCGCGTGCGTGGGATCGCCGATGATGCCGTTCGCTGTGATCGTGTGCACCCCGGCGGCGAAGATCGCGCCGATCGCGGCATCCAGGTCCCCGGTGTAGCCCGGCTCTCCGCGCTCGAGATGGACCAAGTCGGGATGGATCGCCGCGAGCATCGACGTCTCCCACTCGCCAGCGTGGAGCCCTCCTTCTCCCAGCGGAACGTTGTGCTCCTCGGCACCAAGCTGGGCGATCGTCGAACAGCGCGCCCAGATCTGTGAGGGCTCGAATCTCGATTTCCTGCGTGGGTCCGAGCTTCTCGATCGCGGCCGCGAGCGGTCGAAAGTTCCCGCCATGAGTCGGCAAGAGCACCACGCGACGAAAGCCCCCACGCGCCAGCGAACCGGACGACATCGCCCACCAGTGCGTGGAACGTTTCCTCCGAGATCGACAACGTGCCCGGAAACTTGAGATGGTGCTCCGAGCAGCCGATCCTCACTGTCGGCGCCACGAACGCGTCGAGCCGCTCAGCCACGAGTCGAGCCAGATGGTCACCAATCAGCGCGTCCGTCGCCAGCGGCATGTGTGGTCCGTGCTGCCCGGTAGCGCCGAACGCGATCACGACCGTATCGCGGCCAGTCGCCAACTCGGCCTCGACCTCAGGCCAGGAAATCTGATCCAGCTCAACAGCGCCCACCACAACCTCCTCGCTTTGACTCCACGCGAGCCTACCTCGACCACGTCACGACAGGCAGCGGGACGTTCCCTTCGGCCTAATCTCGAGCGTCCGGCTGTTGCGGTCCGTACGATCGCTTCCCTCCTCACGCGACTTCGCTTCGGGCGATCGCGTTGG
>JALYYW010000122.1 GCA_030946085.1 Actinomycetota bacterium | reverse complement strand
GGGTCCGATCCGCTCGTCGTAGGTGCCGTCGAGGCGCACGGGGTTGACGGCCTCCAGGCCGTACTGCTGGCCGAGGCGGAAGTCGTCCTCGCCAAAGGCGATCGCGGTGTGGACGAGGCCGGTGCCCTCGGTGGCACTGACGAAGTCGGCGCCCAGGACTGTGTGAGCCCGCGGACCGTAGTCGCTGCCGGGGATGAAGTGGAACGGCGGCTCGTAGGCCACGCCCTCCAGCTCCTGGCCGGAGAAGGTGCCGAGCGTCCGGGCCTCGCTTCCGAGCACGCGCTCCAGCAGCGCCTGCGCCACGATCGCCACCTCGCCCTGCCCCGTGCGGGCGCGCACGTAGGTGAGCTCGGGCGCCACCGCCACGGCGGCGTTGGAGACGAGGGTCCAGGGCGTGGTGGTCCAGATCAGCAGGTTGTCGCCGGGTTCTACGACGGCGTTGCCGGTGCGCAGCGGAAGGCGGACGTAGATCGAGGGATCCTGGACGTCCCGGTAGGCCCCGGGCTGTCCCAGCTCGTGGCTGGACAGGGTCGTCCCGTCGCGGGCGCAGTAGGGGACGACCTTGAGCCGCTCGTACAGGAGCCCCTGCTCGTGGATCGTCTTCAGCGCCCACCACACCGATTCCACATAGCCCGTGTCGAGCGTCTTGTAGGCGTCGTCCAGGTCGATCCAGAAGCCGATCCGCTCGGTCAGCCGGTTCCAGTCCTCCACATGGCTGAGGACCTTCTGCCGGCAGCGGGCGTTGAACTCCGCGATCCCGTAGCGCTCGATGTCATCCTTGGCGGTGAACCCGAGCTCCGCCTCCACCGCGAGCTCCACTGGCAGGCCGTGGCAGTCCCAGCCGCCCTTGCGCTCCACCAGGAAGCCGCACATCGTCTTGTAGCGCGGGAAGATGTCCTTGAACACGCGGGCCAGCACGTGGTGGGTGCCGGGGGGCCCGTTGGCTGTGGGAGGCCCCTCGTAGAACACCCAGCGATGCGCGTCCCGGCGGCGTTCCAGGGACTGCGAGAACACCTCGCGCTCGCGCCAGCGCTCCAGCACGGCCTCCTCCAGTGCCGGGAACGACGCGCGCGGATCTACGGGCCGGTGGGGGGCGGACATCGGCGCGGGATTGTAGGTGGCCGATCTGGCCGGCCCGCGGAGCTTCAGCCGCTGTCGTTGGCGGCGGGCGCCGAGGCCCAGGGGCCCCGGATCTCGGCGGCGATCCGCGGCACCTCCAGGCACGCTCGCAGCTCGTCGCGAGCCGCCGCGGGCTCGGGGCCAAGACGGCAGACGGTGCTGGCGCCGCTGTCCGGGACGGCGCCGCGATAGTCGAACACCGTGATCTCGCCATCGAAATGCCGCACGGAGTAGACGAGGCGGCCGATGCAGTCCAGCGGCATCCCTCGCCCGGTCAGCACCAGCGCCTTGGGCGCCAGGGCCCGGAGCGCGCACACCAGGCGCGTGGCGTCGACCGCGGGACTCAGGGTCAGGGTCCGCAGGCCCGCTCGCCTGAGCATCAGCTCCAGCGCCTGGGCGTGGAGACCGTCGAAGTCGCAGGTGGCGGAGCCATCGAGGACGAGGATGCCGTCGGTGCGGCTCGCGGGTGCGCAGAGACGCTTCATCGCCGACATCCAGCCGGTGGCGTGACGCCAGGCGAACTCGTACTCGGGGCCCGGATGCTCGGCGTCGTGCAGCTTTTCCACCGCCGCCAGCAGTACCTCCTGCACCGTGCGCTCCAGCGAGCGCAGCATCAGGCTCTCCTCCAGCAGGGCGTTGGCGGCCTCCTCCTCAAAGCCGCAGAAGGCGCTGCTCAACCGGGCCGGCGACGGCGGTCCGTCGCCGCGCTCTCGGGCGAGGGAGATCGCCGAGGAGACGTTGTGGGTCTCGGCCAGCGCCAGCCGCAGCGATTCGATCTCGGCCAGCGCGTACTGCCGGTGGCCGCCGGGCGAGCGCAGTGGCTGGGGAAAGTCGTAGCGACGCTCCCACGAGCGCAGCGTGTTGGGGCTCACGCCCAGCATCATCGCGGCCGCGTTGGTTCGTATGCCGCTCACGATCCTCGGATTTATCGTCTGTCGGCGGGCGCTTGGCAAACTCCGCAAGTCGCCGTGCACCGGGAACGGTGTCTTGCAGGCGCAGGTGAGCGCGCGGGCGCCGCGACGCTCAGCCGGCGTCGGGGGTGCCGGTGGCGGCCCTCAGGTGCCGGCCAGCCGGCTGCAGCGGCCGGGCGGGGCGGAGGGGAGCCTCGGGGTGGGCCAGGTGGCGAGCGTCGATCAGCTCCAGCAGGCGGTACTGGGCCGCGTGGGCGCAGACGGGCAAGACGGTGGCTCCGGTGGTACGCATCGGCTCGCGCTGGTGGGCGCGGCGATAGACGGCCAGTGGCAGCGCTCCCACCGACAGCCTGACGCCGTAGGCCCAGCGGGCGATGGCGTCATCGTCCAGGTGGCTGCCGGCGAGCACGATGACATCCGGATGGTGCAAGCCGGCGGCCTCGCCCACGCCGACGACGCCACGGGCGGAGAGGCTCAGCACCTTCACGCCGGCGCGCAGGCAGAAGAGCTCCAGGGCACGGATGTGGGGAGCGTCGGGGTCAAGGGCGTCCCGCGAGGCGTCGCCGATCACGATCGAAGCCGGGCGCACCGGGGGCGGAGCCAGGCGCTGAGCGCGCTGCAGCCACTCCGAGCCCCAGCTGGCGGCGAACGCCCAGGCCGCCGACTCGGTTCCGTGGCGGGCGGCGATCCCGTCAAGCGTCGGCAGCAGCACCTCCATCACCGAGCGCTCCAGCGAGCGCAGCGAGAGCGCGGCCTCGATCGCCACGTCCGCTCGGTCGCGCTCAAAGGACACGAGCGCCCCGACGAGGGAGTGGCTGTCGCTGGACAGTCCCTCCCGGGCGCGAGAAACGGCCGAGGAGATTGAGAGTCCCTCGTGCAGCGCATCGCGCAGCGCGGCGACCTCGCCGTAGGTGAAGAGGCGGTGCTTGCCCGCGGAGCGCTGGGGCTTGGGAAAGGCGAACCGCCGCTCCCACGCGCGCAGCGTGTTGGGGCTCACGTTGAGCAGCGCGGCTGCCTCGCTGGTCTTCAGAACGCGCACGGAGGAGGTATCGGCAGAAGGCTCCGAAACCTGGACTGTCGCCTTCTCAGCCGACGTACCGATCTCCGACCGGCCGGCGACCGGAGGCCGCGCGATGGCGACCAATGAGACGATGCACGCCGATGCGCCTGCGGCTCTACCACCATCCCGACGGCGCGCGAGTGGCCTACCGGGAGTCGGGCACCGGGCCGCCGCTGGTCCTGCTGCACTCGCTGGGGCTCTCCCACCGGGAGTGGGAGCCGGTGGCCGGACCGCTCTCGGAGCGCTTCCGCGTGATCCTGCCGGATCTGCCGTTGCACGGCGACTCCGAGGACCGGCCGCGCCATCCGTACACGCCGGACTGGCTGGCCGACGTGATCGCCGGGTTCTGTCGTGAGGTGGCCGGTCCACGGCCGCTGCTGGCCGGCCACGACCTCGGCGCGGAGCTGGCGCTGCGGGCGGTCACCAGCGGCCGGTTGGAGCCGGTGCGGTTGGTGCTGATGTCCAACCGCATGCATCGGCGTGAGCAGCCGGGTGGCAATCGGGTGGCGTGGCGGGCGGCCTGCGCCCTCGGCGCCCTCCCTGGTCTGGATCGGATGCTCGCCCACGGCGCCAAGCTCGTGTTCCGTCCGGCGACTGGAGAGCGCCTGTCCGTGCAGCGCAACCCCGCCGCCCGTGACCTCGTACGCCATGCCTTCGCCGACGTCGGTGGCAACGGCAATCGGGCCCGCTCCTGGGCCCGGTTCGCGCGCCGCTGGCCGGTTGTCCCCCAGCACCACCTGCTGGACGCCTACTCCCGCATCGCCGCGCCGGTGCTGCTGCTGTGGGCCGAGGACGATCCCGACTACCTCCTGGCGGTCGCCCAGGAGGCGCTGGACCTGCTTCCTGACGGACAGCTGCGCACCCTGCCGGGAACCGGCTTCCTGATGGCCTACGACGATCCCGTGGGGCTGGCGCGGGAGCTGATCTCCTTCTGCGGGTGAGCGACCCGTTCTTGGCCGTCCCCGGGTCGCCGTCATGGGCATCGGCTTCCTGGCGCTGTGGCCGCTGCTGGGCAGGGACACCGTCGGAGCCTGGATCGTGGCGGCACTCCGAGCGCGTGCACCGCGCCCTGCGGGCTCCCCGCGCCGGCCAGCCGCGCCGGTAGGCCGCGGGTGGCTCCCCTGGGGCCGCCCAACGGTCGGCGCGGCGAGACGCCTTCCCGGAAGCGCGTTGTAGCGTGTTGCCGTGAATCGGAAACGACGGCGAAAGGAACGGGCATGAGCGTGGAGGAGCACGAGCAGCTCTGGGGCGGGGAGACCACCAAGGCGGTGTCCAACTTCCCGATCTCCGGCGAGCCGGTGCCGACGCCGGTGATCCACTGGCTCGCACGGATCAAGGCTGCCGCCGCGCGGGTCAACGCGGAGCTGGAGCTGCTGGACTCCGACCTGGCCGAGCGGATCGCCGCGGCCGCTGACCGCGTCGCCGCCGGGGACTTCGATGCGCAGTTCCCGATCGACGTCTTCCAGACCGGCTCGGGGACCTCCACCAACATGAACGCCAACGAGGTGATCGCGACGCTGGCCGGCGAGGGGGTGCACCCCAACGACCACGTCAACATGGGCCAGTCCTCCAACGACGTCTTCCCCTCGGCTGTCCACCTGGCCGCCCTGGACACCGCCAGCAACGACCTCGTGCCCGCGCTGGACCTGCTCGAGCGGGCCTTTGCCGCCAAGGCGGACGAGTTCAAGGACATCGTCAAGGCGGGACGCACGCACCTGATGGACGCCGTCCCCGTGACGCTGGGGCAGGAGTTCAGCGGGTACGCGGCGCAGATCCGCCTGGGCGCCCGACGGGTTCGGAGCGCGCTGCCCCAGGTGGCGCAGATACCGCTTGGCGGCACCGCCACCGGCACCGGCCTGAACACCCACAGCAAGTTCGCCGACGAGGTTCGAAAGCTGCTGACGAGCTCCACCCACCTGGAGATCCGGCCCCCTGAGGACCCCTTCGAGGCCCAGGGCAACCGCGACGCGCTGGTGGAGCTCTCAGGAACGCTCAAGGTCATCGCCGTCTCGCTGACCAAGATCGCCGGCGACCTGGCGCTGATGGGCTCGGGGCCGCGTGCCGGGATCGGCGAGCTGCTGCTGCCCGAGCTGCAGAAGGGCTCCTCGATCATGCCGGGCAAGGTCAACCCGGTGATCCCCGAGGTGGTGCTCCAGGTCGGCGCCCAGGTGATCGGAAACGACACCGCGATCACGATCGCGGGCACCCAGGGGAACTTCGAGCTCAACGTGCGGGTGCCGCTGATCGCTCGCAACCTGCTGGAGTCGATTCGCCTGCTGAGCACCACCGCGCGCGCGCTGATGGAGAAGTGCGTCGATGGGATCAGGGCCAACGAGGACGGCTGCCATCACTCGGCCGAGGCCACGCTGGCGGCCGCCACGGCGCTCAACCCCTACATCGGCTACGACAAGGCCGCCGAGATCGTCAAGCAGGCGGCCAGCTCAGGCCGGATGCTGCGCGAGGTGGCCTACGAGATGGGCGTCGACGAGGACACCTACAACGAGGCCATGGATCTGCGCAAGATGGCCGCCGGCAACCTGTAGGACCGCGCCGGGCCGAGGTGACCCTCCGGTCTCGCGGAACCTGCGCCGTAAACTGGCACACGATGTCTCTGAAGCATCCAGTCTCTCGAGGCGCTCTGGACCGCCGCAACCGATTTGACGAGGTCGCACAGCGTGCCTCGTATTTCGCGAGCTCTCCTGTCTTCTTCGCGTTCTGTGTGGTACTTGTTCTTGCCTGGTTGGGCGGCTACGTCGTGGGGGCCGGCGCTTCGTACGAGCAGGCAACGGGATCCGCGCTCACGGCAACCACGCTTCTGCTGGTCGCCCTATTGAAGAATGCCGAGCTGCGATCCGAACACGCGATTCAAACAAAGCTCGATGCGCTGGCCACCGGGATGCTGGAGACGATCAGGGACGAAGACGGCAACGCCGACCCGATGCTTCAGCGCGCCATCAGCATGGAAGAGCAGGTCTGAGCTCATGGGACGCCTGAGCGAGGAGGACATCGCACGCCGTCTAGAGGGAGTGCAGTGGCGGCGCTCCGGCGAGGAGATCGTCCGCGACTTTGAGCTGGAGGATTTCGCCGCCGCGATCGCGTTTGTCAACCGCGTCGCCAAGGCCGCTGAGGCGGCCAACCACCACCCTGACATACGTGTCCACGGCTGGAACCGGGTGGAGCTGCGTCTGATGAACCACTCAGCGGGCGGGCTCACCGAGGAGGACTTCGAACTCGCCGGCACGATCGACGGCCTGGTCGACACTCCCTAGCCACGCCGGTCATCAGCGAGCCGGCTGAAGCGCTAGGTGGCGACGGTCTCGGCGCCGAGACCGATCACGCCCCCGGCGACGTCGATGGAGTAGTCGATCGGCACGACGATCAGCGACGGAACCTCAAGCGCGAGCGCGTCGTTCAGCAGCCGCGCCAGGTCGCTCGGCTGCGTGCAGCGCCACGCGGGCATGCCGAAGGCGTCGGCGAGCTTGACGAAGTCGGGATTGCCGAAGTCGACGTCGAAGTGGCGTCCGAACCGCTTCTCCTGCTTCCAGGCGATCGAACCGAACTCGCCGTTCTCCCAGACGATGTTGACCACCGCGGTGCCCAGACGGGTGGCCGTCTCCAGCTCCTGGCAGTTCATCAGGAAGCCGCCGTCGCCGCTGACGGTGACCACACGCCGCTCGGGATGCACGAGCTTGGCTGCGATCGCGGTGGGCAGCGCGAAGCCCATGCCGGCGAGCCCGTTGGCGATCAGCACCGTCCCCGGCTCGTGGGCGGGGAACATCCGGCCGATCCACAGCTTGTGCAGGCCGACGTCGGAGACGAGGATGTCCTCGCGGCCGAGCGCCTCCCGGATCTCCCACAGCACCCGCGGCGGTCGCATCGGGAAGTGGTTGTCCACACGCGCTTCGCCCAGGGCGCCCAGCGTGACGTGGCGCAGGCCGCTGGAATCGACCGTCTCCGGAGCCCGGGCGCAGCCCGTGGCCAGCCGCGCGAGCACGTGGGCGATGTCGCCCACCAGCTCCACCTCGGGGACGAAGAACTGGTCAACCTCGGCTGCGACGCTGTCGACGACGATGATCTTCTTGTTCCCGTGCGGGTTCCAGTGCTCGGGGGAGTGCTCGACGAGGTCGTAGCCGATGGCGATGACCAGGTCGGCATCCTCGAAGCCCGCCATCTCGTAGTCCCGGGATTGCAGCCCGACGGTCCCGAGCGAGTGCGGATCCTCGTAGTCCAAGAGGCCCTTGGCCATGAACGTCTCCGCCACGGGAATCCCCGTGACCTGGGTGAAGGCCCGCAGCGCGCGCGAGGCTCGCGCCCGGATCGCCCCGTTGCCGGCCAGCGCGATCGGGTTCTCGGCGGCGTCGATCAGCTCCGCGGCCCGCTGTAGCTCCCTGACGCCGGGTTCGGGCTGGACCGGCGCGCGCCGTCTGATCGGTGAGGCGTCGAGGTGCTCGGCCATCACGTCCTCGGGCAGCTCGATGTGGGTGGGCCCCGGCCGCTCTGACTCCGCCAACTTGAACGCCTTGCGCACGACCTCGGGCACGATCTCCGGGCTCGACACGCGCGCATTCCACTTCACCACCGGGCGCAGGATCTCGATCAGGTCGATGTACTGGTGGGACTCCTTGTGCATCCGCTCCATGTCCGACTGCCCGGTCAGCGCCACCAGCGGCGAGCGATCCAAGAAGGCGTCGGCCACCGCGGTGACCAGGTTGGTGGCGCCGGGGCCGAGGGTGCCCAGGCACACGCCGGCACGACCGGTCAGGCGACCGTAGGCGTCGGCCATGTAGGCGCCCCCCTGCTCGTGGCGAACCGGAACGAACTGGATCGAGGACTTGGCCAGCGACTCGTTGAGGTCGAGCGTCTCCTCGCCGGGGATGCCGAAGACGTACTGGACCCCCTCGGCCTGCAGGCATTCGACGAACACGTCAGAAGCTCTGCGCGGGGCCATGACAGCTCCTATCTAACCGCATCGCGCCGCCGGCAACCCTCCTCGCCCGCCCTGCCGGGCTACCCTGCCTCGCGTGCCTGCGCCGCTGCTCGTCGTCGACGCGCCGTTTCTGCTCTACCGGTCGTTCTTCGCCCTGCCCGACTCCATCCGCGGCGACGTGGAGCGCCCGGTGAACGCCCTGCTGGGTACGGTCAACGCGCTGCTGCGGATCGTCGCCGATCGCTCCCCGCGGGCGGTGGTGATGTGCTTCGGCGCCGAGTCCGCCGCCTACCGGACCGAGCTGTTCTCCGACTACCACGCCGCCCGGCCGCCGGTGCCCGATGATCTGGCCTGGCAGTTCTCGCAGGCGCCCGAGCTCGTGGAGGCGTTCGGCTGGAGCCCGCTCGGCGAGGAGGCGCTCGAGGCCGACGACCTGCTCGGGTCGCTGGCCACCGTGGAGACCGCCGCTGGGGGTCAGACGCTGATCCTCACCGGCGACCGCGACATGTACCAGTGCGTCGGGGACAGCGTCCGCGTGCTGTACCTGAAGTCCGGCCTCAGCGGCGTCGAGGAGATCAACGACGAGGAGGTTAGCCGGCGCTACGGGGTCGCTCCGGAGCTCGTGCCGGACTTCATCGCGCTGCGGGGCGATCCCTCCGACGGCCTGCCCGGAGCCCCAGGGATCGGCGCCAAGACCGCCGCCGACCTGCTCCGCCGCCACGGGTCCCTGGAGGCGGCCATCGGCGGGTGCGTCCACGAGCGCCCGCGGATCACGGCCGCCCTCACCGAGCACGCCGACAGGCTGCGCACCTTCCGGGAGATCGCGACGCTCCGCCAGGTGCCCGTGCGCCGCCCGCCGGACCGCCAGACCGACCTGACCGGCGGCGCGGTGGCGGCACGGCGCCTGGGCATGAACCGGCTGGCCGAGCGCCTGGAGGCCGTTACCAAGTTGGCCGAGCTCTGAGTGCCTTTGACCCTGCCGGCCGAGCCGAGGCTGAGATGGGCGCTACCGGGCGCCGCGCTGCTCGTGGCG
>JALYYW010000092.1 GCA_030946085.1 Actinomycetota bacterium | reverse complement strand
CGCCAGTGCCGCCCGCTCGGGCCCGAAGCGCCGGCGCAGCCCCTGGTAGAGCAGGGCGTTACTCAGCTGCGCGCCGCCGCCCTCGCCGAAGATTCCGCCCACCAGCGAGGCGACCGAAACCAGGTCCTCGACGCGGAAGGGCTGCGGCCCCTGCGCCATCCCCAGGGCGTCGTACTCGCCCGGCATCATCAGCGGGTTGAGCTTGGCCTGCCCGATGTAGGCGTTGATGCCGGCCACGTAGCTCTGGGCGTCGCCGAAGATCTGCTGGCCGTCGGGGAGGTGCGTGCGGATGAACTGGACCTGATTGGTCAGATCCTGCTCGGTGTAGGGCTCCTTGGCCCACACGCTCTGGTCCATGGCCACGTTGGCACCTCCGGCGAACTGCGCCAGCTGCCCGCGACCGGCGTGTCGAAGCGCGTCGATGAAGAAGAGGCGGTCCTGCGCGGTGGCGTAGCCGATTCCGAACATCAGCGCGGGGCGCGTGTCGCCGTAGATGTGCGGCACGCCGTAGGTCGTGTCGCGGACGATCGTCACCCCCGGCTCGGGAGTGGTCGTGGACTCGACCGCACCGGGGCGCACACCGAAGGTGGCGTCCTTGAAGAAGCGACCCAGCTGACCGGGCTGGATGTTTGGAGCGGCGGTGGTGAGGCGGTCGTACATCGATAGCTGGTCGTTGTTGTGCGGCGGTCGGGCCCCCGCGGTCAGGTAGCTCCCCAGTTGCAGGGCGTTGACCAGCCCGTTGGTGCCCGGTGGCAGCACGTTGCGAAAACCGCCGAAGTCGCTCTTGCCATAGGGCTGCACGTGGGCGCCACTGGGGCCGAGCGGCAGGGGGAAGAGGGCGCCGGCGCCGGCCGGCAGGGCGGCGAGCGCGACGCTCGCCAGCGGTAGCGCGGTCAGGACCCGTAGCGCGCGACCGCGCGTGATCGGTGCTCGAACCCCCATTCTCCTCGGTAGCCAGCCTACCGCCTGGCGCCGGCACCGGGCGCGCTTGCCTCAGCCTCAACCCGGCGGTGTCCGTGTAATCCGGTCGCCCGATCGTGGATTGCGCCAGATCGGGCGTCGGCACCATGTCCTGGCCTGGGAGCCGCAAGAGGGGCCGGCGTGGCTGATGTGCCGACTACCCGGGTTATGACGGAGCTCGAAGCCGAGCCCTCGTCCGCGCGCGCGGAACCAGCCTCGTGCACGGATGCACGATCCCCTGCCTCATCTTACGACGTTGCCATGGAGGGTGAACCGTGCGTGGATCCCCGCCCCAGCACGTGGGCGTCGCCCGAGGGCTTGCCATCGGGGTCGCGCTCGTGTTCGCGCTCTTCCCCGCGGTTGCCGGCGCCGCATCGCCGCCGCGACTCGTGGACACCGGTGGCAACCCGTTCGCCATGGCGTGCCCATCTGTGAGCCAATGCACCCTCGTCGACGACTCCGGGCAGGCGGTGACGTTCAACCCGGCCAAGGGCGGCACCCGCGCCAGGACCGCCACCGTCGACCCCCACCACACCCTGTACGTCGTGGCGTGCCCGTCTCGGAGCCAGTGAACCGCCGTCGATCACTCGCGGGCGATCACGTTCAACCCGGCCAAACGCCGCACTGCTGCGACGATCACCACCATCGACTCGGACGCCGGGCTGATCGGCCTGGCCTGCCCATCTGTGCGCCAGTGCACCGCGATCATGACTACGGGTACGTGGTGACGTTCAACCAGGCCAAGCAGGTCAGAGCGATCCGGATCAACAGTTCACCCGAGAACGGGTTTGACGATGCCCTCGTGGCATGCCCGTCTCGTAACCAGTGCACCGCTATCGTCAGCGCCGGGGGCTTCGGTGATGCGGCCACGTTCAACCCGGCCAAACGGCGCCCTCACGTCACGACTCCCACCGTCGAGGCGAGCGGCAATGTGATCGCCCTCGCGTGCCCGTCGCCGGTCCAATGCACCGCCGTCGACGGCAATGCGGAGGCGGTGACGTTCAACCCGCCCACACGGTGACGTTCAACTGTCCCGACTCCGCCGGCTCCACGAGCGCCGACTCGCATGCTGACGCGAAGCAAGGACGCGAAGCGCAAGCAGATCGCATGTTCACACCGCCCCCGGCCGCCAGGCGCCGACCACGTGGGACGAAGCAACAGCCACGGCGAGAAGCGCGTTCCGCCACGGTTCTGCGGATGACCGCTTTGTTCGATCGGCAAGGTAGACTTTCAGGTAGCAGAAGATCTTCTCCACGGTCCTCAGCCGCTGAGGATGAAGTAGCGCCGTCACGCACGAGCCGGGAGCTCAAGCCCCACATGTTGAGGACAAAGGTGATCGCATGAACGCCAGGCAACGCCGCATCTCAGTACTGGCGATTCTGGCGATCGTCGCCCTCGGTATGTCTGCTGCGGCTATCGCATGGGCTTGCACCCCCCAGTCCTACATCTTCCTTAGCTCGACCAGGGGGCACGCTGGCCAAAGGATGACCGTGAACGGGCACGGTTTCATCGACGGGCCGGTGCAGATCAGGTGGAACGGCACCTACGGAGCGGTGGTGGGAACGACTCGTGGACCCGCGTTTTCCACCACCATCCGAGTTCCGGCCAACGCGGCTCCCGGTTTCGCGTACATCCAGGGAGTCGCACGCGACGCGGCCGGAAGGATCGTCGGCGATGCGGTGAAAGCCTTCCAAGTGATCCGTATTAAACACGCGCTCGGATGTCATCGTCACCTCCGGCTCTCCAGGAGAACAGCCGATCGGCGGCGGCGTCTCTCCCTCTACGTACCGTGCTCGAGGAAGCAGCGCCCGGCACTCGACTCCTGGACCGGTCTTCTCTTCACCGTCGCCCTGCGAATCGGGTAGAGACCAGGCTCGGCTGGCCCTTCCTGCAGGCGGTCTGCGCGAGCGCGTTCGCCGATCTCGATCTGCCGGAGTTGATCTCGATCGTCCATCCTCAGAACATTCGCTCCCAACGAGTGGCGACGAAGCTCGGGATGACGATCGAGCGCCGGTTGGTCAACCCCAGCCTCGGGCGGGTTGTCGACGTGTGGCAGCTCGACGTACCCCGCCCCAGCGGCGTGGCGCCCCGGGCATCCACCGACTGAAGCCATTTCGTTGCGCCATGCGTTACGGGAAGGCTTCGACGCCCGGCTCGGCGAGGTCACCGCGGCCGCCAGCGTCTCGCCTCAGGCGGCCACCGCCGGGCCCGCGTCCGGCGTCCCCGCAGCGCCAGCGCGCATCAGCTCTCGCACCGCCTCTGTCGTGGGCGCCTGCTGGACCGCCGCCTGCAGCGCGCGGGTTCCCCCCAGCCGCTCGACGTACCAGGGGTAGAACTTGCGCAGGTAGCGGCCGGCGCGCTCCGGGCCGAGGTGCTCGCAGGCGCGATCGATGACCCAGTCGAGCTCGGTCAGGATCTCCTCCGGGGACGGGGACCCGCTCCCGTCCTGGAGCAGCTGCTGGAACAGCCACGGGTTGCCGAGCGCGCCGCGGGCGAGCATGATCGCCTCAGCCCCGGTCTGCGCGAAGGCCTCCCGTGCCCCCTCGGCGCTGCGCAGGCCGCCGGAGATCAGCACCGGGACCGGCAGCTCCGCCACCAGCTCCCGTGCCAGGTCATAGTCGGGACGCCCGCTGTGGCGCTGGGAGGCGTGACGGGGGTGGATGCACAGCCCGGCCACCCCGCCCTCCGACACCAGACGACGGGCGAGGGCCACGCCGCTGGCATCGCCGGGGCGCAACCCCGTGCGGAGCTTGACCGTCACCGGCAGGCCGCTTCCCCGCGCGGCGGCACGGGCGAGGGCCACGGCCCGGTCGGGGTCGGCCAGGAGCGCCGCCCCCGCCCCCGTCTTGCACACCTTCGGCACGGGGCAGCCCATGTTGATGTCGATCAGATCCGCGCCGGCCGCGGCCGCCGCCTGCGCGGCGCTGGCCATGACCTCGGGGTCGTGGCCGAAGAGCTGCACCGAGACCGGGTGCTCGTCGGGATGGATGCGCAGCAGCTCGCGGCAAGTGCGCTCGTTGCGATGGTGGATGGCAAAGCTCGAGACCATCTCCGACACCGTCAGCCCCGCCCCGTAGCGCTTGGCCTGCAGCCGCACGAACCAGTTGCCGATCCCCGCCAGCGGCGCCAGCACCAGGCGGTTGGGGATCTGCACGCCGCCGATCGTCCAGCTGTCGGTCAGAGCCCGGGTCATCACGGTTCATGGTACGAATCCAGCCGTGGACCCCTTTGCCGCCGTTACCCCGTGGCTCGACGTGATCGCAGATCAGGTGCCCGGCCTGGAGCTGTTCGACGCTCACACGCACCTCGGCCAGAACGATCCCGACGGGATGAAGCAGGCCCCGCAGGAGCTCCTGTTGCTACTGGAGCGGGCCGGGGCCCGCGGGGCGTTCGTGTTCCCCATGCACGAGCCCGATGGTTACGCACCGGCCAACGACATGGTGATCGCCGCCGCGGGTAACTCACGTGGCGGCCTGGTGCCCTTCTGCCGCCTGGACCCTGACCAGGATTCGGTGCGCGAGGCCGAGCGTTGCCTGGACTCCGGCGCACGCGGAATCAAGCTCCACCCCCGCGCGGAGGGATTCATGCTTGACCATCCTCAGCTGCGCAACATCGTGGCGCTGGCCCACGAGCGCCGGCTGCCCGTGCTGATCCACGCCGGCCGTGGGATCCCGGCACTCGGGCTGCACGCCGTTCAGCTCGCGGGAGAGTTCCCGCAGGCGCGGCTGATCCTCGCCCACGCGGGGATCTGCGACCTCTCCTGGATCTGGCGGGTGGCGCCGGAGCATCCCAACCTGCTCTTCGACACGGCCTGGTGGATGCCGTCCGACCTGGCCACGCTGTTCTCGCTGGTGCCGCCGGGGCAGATCCTGTTCGCCAGCGACGCCCCCTACGGCGCCACCGGAATGTCGGCCTCGTTCATGTTCCGCGTGGCGCTGCAGGTTGGCCTCAGCCCCGAGCAGATCCGAGTGATCGCCTCCGAGCAGTCGCTGAGGCTGGCGGCGGCAGAGCCGCTGATCCAGGCGGGGCCGGCCGTCGGCGAGCGGGAGCGCCCGCCGCACGCGCTGCTTGACCGCGTGGCCGACTTCCTGATGCTGGGGGCGATCGCGACGATGCGCGGCGACGACGGCAGCGAGATGCTCGCGCTGGCCCGCCTGGCCTGTGATGCACCGCCGGAGGTCGACGACGCCCCGGTCTTCGCCGCCATCCGCAGGCTGATCGGCGTCTACGACGAGCTGACGGTCGCCGAGCCCGCCAACCGGCGCCGGCTGGCCTATCTGATCCTGGCGCTGACCGCGGCGCGCACTCCGGAGGTCCCGGTCCCGGCGGCCTAGGACGCGCGGCGGGGCGCCGCTCAGCTGCGGTTGCGCTCCCAGATCAATCGCAGCCCGATCAGCGTCAGCATCTCGTCCACCTCGTCGATCGTCTCCCGGATGAAGGGAACCAGCGCGACGGCCAGGCCGCCGGTGGCGATCACCGTCGTCGCCGGACCGAGCTCCTCCCGCAGGCGCTGCACGATCCCCTCCACCTGCCCCGCGAAGCCGTACACGATCCCGCTGCGGATGGCATCGACGGTTGACTTGCCGATCAGCGAGCGCGGCTCGCCAACCTCCACCTTGGGCAGCAGCGCGGCCCGCTCGTAGAGCGCGTCGTTCGAGATCTCGGCGCCGGGGGTGATGATCCCGCCGAGGTACTCGCCGGCCGCGGAGACGGCGTCGTAGGTGATCGCGGTGCCGAAGTCCACCACCACGCAGATGTCGCCGAAGCGCTCGTAGGCGGCGACGGCGTTGACCAGACGGTCGGCCCCAACTTCCCGGGGGTTGTCGATCCGGATCGGCATCCCGGTGCGGATGCTGGGGCCCACCACCAGCATCTCGTGGCCCAGATAGCGGCGCGCCATCGCCGTCCACTGATCGGAGAGCTGGGGCACGGTGGAGGAGATGATGGAGCTCTTTATGTCGTCGAAGTGCAGGCCGCGCAGGGCCAGCAGGTTCGTCAATGCCGCCCCCAGCTCGTCGCTCGTGGACTCCCGCACGGTGGCAAAGCGCCAGTGCTCGGTGACACCGTCCCCGCCGGCGAAGACGCCGAAGTGGGTCTGAGTGTTGCCGACGTCGACGACCAGCAGCATGTGCGGATTATCGCCGCGGCTTTAGACGTTGTCTCAGAGGAGGGGCGGGCCCCCCACCCGCAGGGGTGGCCCGGCCATCCGCACCGCCTGTCCGGCCGGCAGCGCGGCCAGCGCGGTGGCCAGCGGCGTGCCGTCGGGCAGAGCCAGGCCGGGATCCAGCTCCAGCAGCGGGACGAGCACGAAGCGGCGCGAGCTGACCTCCGGGTGGGGCAGCGTCAGCCGCGGCGAGCGGTGCCGGAGCGCCCCCAGCAGCAGCACGTCGACGTCGATCACACGTGGCCCGTGACGGGGTCCGCCCCCGCGCCGGCCCACGGCGTGCTCGACCGCCTTGCAGACGTCGAGCAGGGCTTCGGGCTGAAGCTCTGTCTCCATCTCCACGCAGGCGTTGAGGAAGTCGGGCTGGTCGGGGAAGAGACCGACCGGTTCGGTGTCGTAGACCGAGGAGGCGTGCAGCACGACGACCCCGCAGGCGTCCAGCTCCCGGAGGGCCGCCTCCAGATGCGCGCGGCGCTCGCCGACGTTGGAGCCGAGGCCGAGGTAGCCGATCGCCACCGCGCCCCTACTCCGCCTCGCGCCAGAGCTCCACCGAGACCTCGCCGACCACCAGTGCCAGCGGCGGCTCGGGCTTGGCGGCCTTGACCCAGACCGCGTGCGCGGTGTACTGCCCGAGCAGGCGATCGGCGATCGCGGCGCACAGTCGCTCCAGCGTCCTGTAGGAGCGCTGCTGGGCCACCAGGTTCACGACCTCGCACAGCTGGGCGTAGTCGACCGTGTCCTCGATCCGGTCGGTCACGGTGGCATCGCATTCGCCGACCTCCAGGCGCAGGTCGAGCAGCAGGCGCTGCCCCACCTCGCGCTCGGCAGCGGTCACACCTACGTGGGTGAAGAGCGACAGGCCGCTGACCTCGATCGCGACCTCCGGGCCGAGGCCGTCCTCATCCTCGTCCTCGTCTAGCTCGTCGAACCCGTCGGGCTCATCGGACTCGCCGGGGGCCATCGGGCGCTGACCGTAGCAGCCGCCACCTGGAGCGCTTCCCGGACCGGACCGACATCGTGGACGCGGAACACGCGCGCGCCGCGCTGCAGCGCGATCACGTTGGTGGCGATCGTGCCCGCCAGGCGGGCGTCGACCTCCCGCCCGGTGATCGCACCGATGAACGACTTGCGGGATGTACCGATCACCACCGCGGGCCCCAGCGCCGCGATCTCCTGCAGCCGCGCCAGCAACTCCAGGTTGTGCGCGGCGGTCTTGCCGAAGCCGATACCGGGATCGATCATGATCCGCTCGGACGCGATCCCCGCCGCCGCGGCGGCGGCCACCCGCTCGCAGAGAAAGCTCCTGACCTCGCCCACGACGTCGGCGTAGCGCGGGTCGCGCTGCATCGTGCGAGGCTCGCCGAGCATGTGCATGAGGCACACCTCGGCCCCGCGCTCGGCGATCAGCGCCGCCATCTCCGGGTCGCCGCGCAGCGCGGTCACGTCGTTGACGATGCTGGCACCGGCCTGCAGCGCCGCGGCCGCCACCTCGGCCTTGGAGGTGTCGACCGAGATCCGGGCCCGGACCCCCGCCGCCAGCAGCCCCTTTATCACCGGCACCACGCGCTCGCGCTCGTGCGCAGCCGCCACCGGATGAGCCCCCGGGCGGGTGGACTCGCCCCCGATGTCGAGAATCGCGGCGCCCTGGGCCTCCAGCTCCTGGCCGTGGCGGATCGCGGCGGCGGCGCTCAGGTAGCGACCACCGTCGGAGAAGGAGTCAGGGGTGACGTTGACCACCCCCATCACGGTGAAGGGCTCCGGGCTCATCAGCCCTGCTCGTCGGGCCAGCGGCCGTGGCGGTCGAAGTACTCCCGCGCGCGCTCTTCGCGATCGCGGTCGGCGTTGCTCTGCACGCTCAGGCGGAACATCCAGTTGATCATCCACACCATCAGCGCCGTCCCCAGGAGCACCACCCCGGCGCTGGCCAGCGCTGTGCGCCCGTGGCCGAGGACGATCGCCACCGCCCCGGCCAGCGCGATCGCCAGCGGCAGCCACACCCGCGTGAGCGCCAGCAGCGTGCGCACACCGCGACTGCGCCCGCGATCCTCGCTCACGGCCGCCGGTCCATAAGTCCGGGTCCGGATACGCCGCGGGGCGGCTGGCGGATAATGATCGGAGCGGACATGCTGGGGCCAGCACGTTACATCGCGGACTTCGCCCGCTTCGTGGCCGCCAAGCCGGCTCAGGAGCGCCGGGACGCGGAGGTCCTGCGCGAGCTGGAGGCAGCCCCGGTAGCGCTGCCCGCGGGCCTTCAGCTGCAGTGGCTGGGTGTCTCCGGCCTGCTAATGAGCTCCGAGGGGCACACGCTGCTGATCGATCCCTACGTGTCGCGGGTGCCGCTGAGCGCCGTGCTCCGCCGCCAGCCGGCGATCCCCAATCCGGAGCTGATCGACCGCTTCCTGCCCAGCCCGGGCACCTTGGTTGGGGTGCTGGTCGGCCACACTCACTTCGACCACGCTGTCGACGCGCCCCTGATCGCCAAGCGCTTCGGCGCGCCGGCGCTCGGCTCGCACTCGCTGGCGGTGCTGATGCGCCTGCACGGCGCCGGCGAGCTGGCCACCGAGGTGGAGCCCTACCGGCGCTACGAGCTGGGGCCGTTCACCGTCAGCTTCACGCCGAGCCTGCACTCCAAGCTGGTGCTCGGCCTGGCCGTGCCCTTCGACGGGGAGCTGTGCTGCGAGCATCTCGACGCGCTGGCACCATCGGCGTATCGTTGCGGGCAGGTGTGGGGAATCCGAATAGAGGTGGCGGGCGCGAGCTTCTACCACCAGGGCAGCGCCAACCTGATCGACGAGGCGATCCGAGAGCCCGAGGTCGACTTCTTCCTGGCCGGTGTCGCCGGGCGCGGGTTCACGCGTGACTACTGGCCGCGGATCCTGTCGCGGCTGTCGCCGCACACCGTGATCCCCACCCACTACGACGACTTCTTCCGCCCGCTGGAGGCTCCGATGGGCTTCACCACCAACGTGCACCTGGCGCGCGTCCCGGAGGAGATCGGGTCGGTCAGCGCCGATGTGCGGGTGGCCGCCCTACCGCTGCTGGAGCCCAGCCCGTGATCCCCGCTGCGGCTCACCGCGCCGCCGTCCGTGGCGTTCTCGCCGTTCTTCTCAGCGTGGCGGCGCTGACCGGTGGTGCCCTCGACAGCTCCGCCGCCTCCCCCCCCGCGGCCGCCCCCGATGGCGGCGCCGCCCAGGCGATCGCGGTGCTGAACGCCCAGCGGGCCGCCAACGGAATCCCCGCCGGCATCACCGTCGACCCCCAGTTGTCAAGGGACTGTGCCGCGCACGATCGCTACATGGCCCGAGGCCACGGCCTCACCCACCGAGAGATCTCCGGTGCCCCCGGCTACAGCTCCGGCGGCGCCTATGCCGCCGCACACGCGGTGCTGGCCCAGGGCAGCGGCTGGGAGACCGGTGACCCCTACGACAATGCGCCGTTGCACCTGGATCAGCTGCTGGCCCCGCGCCTGAGCACGGCCGGCAGCGCCGATCTGCTCGGCTTCAGCTGCACCACCACGTTCCCGGGCTGGACGCGCGCCGAGCCGGGCGCACCGAGCGTCTACACCTTCCCCGGGCCGGGGGCGACGGCCCCACCGTCGGAGATCGCGCGGGAGTCGCCGTGGACACCCGGCGGCCTCGTGGGCATCCGCCCCGGGACCCGCACCGGTCCCGTGCTGCTGGTGCTGGCCGACGCCCCGGGGCAGCCGCCGGCGGACAACCCGGCGACCCTCTCGCAGGCGAGCCTGATCGGACCGCAGGGATCGGTGGCGATGAGGACGGTCGACGGCGAGACCCCGACCCCCGGCGGAGGCGTCCTCGCCCCCTACATCTCCCCGGGTGGCTTCCTCATCCCATTGTGCCCTCTCACCCGCGGGGCGAGCTATCACGCTCACGTGCTCGTCAGCTTCGCCGGGCAGCAGCTTCCCCACAGCTGGAGCTTCACGGTCACCGGCCGCGATCCCCACAGCACGCTCGTGGCCCGCGGCAACTCGCTCGCGTTCACCTCGGCTTCTTCCAGGCCGATCCGGGTCACCTTCATCCGTGCCGGAGGCGCACGCGCCACTCCCGTGAGCATCGCTCCCGGTCACCGCGCCCGCGTGCGCCTGGTGCCGGGCAGCTGGCAGGCCTGCGGGCGCCAGGAGGCCTCCCGTGACTTCTCGGCCTACGAGGGCTGCCTGACCTTGACGGTCACCGGCGTACCGCAGCTGACGCTGGGCTCGCCCCAGGTCCACGGGGGACAGCTCCGATTGGCTCTGCGCCTCAGCCGGGTGCTGGCACACCGGCGCGCACGCCTGACCCTGACCCCGCTGGCCCTGCGCTGCGCCGGACGCCGCTGCACCGTCACCCCGGGGTGGCCGCAGGCTCGGTTGATCACGCTGAACGGTCCCGAGCTGCGCGTCCCGCTGCCCGCCCGCGGGCACGGCGTGCTCGTAAGGCTCACCACCACCGCCTTCCAGGTGCGCGACGCGCCGTGGCGGGCGGCGCGGGCGAGCTTCCGGTGGGTTCGCCGGTAAGCGGGCTCACGCGCCGAGCGCTGCTGCAG
>JALYYW010000040.1 GCA_030946085.1 Actinomycetota bacterium | reverse complement strand
CACTGGCGCTGCGCGCGGCCGCAGCCGCGGTGGCTGCCTGCGCGGCCTGGAGCTTGGTCAGCTGCCCCCGGAGGGCAGTCACCCGATCGCGGGCGCTGGCGAGGCGACCGGCCTTGGCGCGGCGGTCCTGCGCGGCGACCAACTGCCGGGAGACAAGGGCCACCCGGTCACGCGCCAGGGCATCCCGCTGCTGCAGGACCTGCGCGGTCAGCGTCTGCTGGTGCTTCTCCAGAGCGCCCAACCGCACGGCCTGCTGCGCGACAGCGCGGCGCGCCGTGCGCACCTGGGTCACGACACGGGCGCTCTGGCGCCGGATCCGTGCGGCAAACGAGAGCCGCTCCAGCAGGTCGTTGAAGCCGCGCGCCTCGAGCACGACCGAGACGAGATCCGGGTTGTCGCTCTTGTAGGCACTGAGCAGCTGGCCGGAGAGCGCACGCTCGGCGCGCGCTTGGAAGCGCTCCAGCGCCAACAGCCGCGTCCGGGCGGCACTCAGCTGATCGCGCAACCGCATCAGTCGCTCCCGCTTGGTGTCGAGGTCGGCCTGCACGCGGGCGATTCTGGTCTGGACTGCGGCCACGCTGCCGTCCAGTGCGGACAGGCGCGTCGCGGCGGTGCCCAGGGCGCCGGAGAGCTGGGAGATCTGGCCCTGACCGGAGGCGATCTGCTGTTGGAGCTGATCCAGGCTGGCCGCTTGGACCGGGGCTGCGGGCAGCGCCGCCAGGACCACGGCCCCGCTGAGAAGCGCAGTGAGCAGCGCGCGGAACGGATGTGGGTATGGCTGGCGACGTCTGAACATGGGCGCAGGACGAGCGCCCGCCGGGTGACCGTAACAGGGCGCCGGCTGGCTCACCGTCCAGCTGAAGGTCTGCAAGAAAACCTGCAAGTGCAGGGAAGAAGGCGCTGAGCGCGTACGGCCCTGGGGGCGGCTAGAGCCGAGAGACGGCGACCACGTGCAGCTCCCGCGGCGTTCCCTCCGCCCGCAGGCGCTTGCGCCGTCCGAACTTGTAGGCCTCGGAGTCCAGGCGCTCGCAGGCGGTGTCGGATACGAGCACCTGATCGTGCTTGGCGGCATCACCGATCCGGGCGGCGATGTTGACGTCAACCCCGAGGTAGTCACCGCCGAGCCGGCGGGGCCGGCCCCAGTGAACCCCGGCCCGCATCCTCGGGCGGTAGTCCTCCACCTCCACCTCTCCCAGCGCTGCCTGTGCCCTGAGCGCTGCCTGCACCGCAGCCTCGGCAGTCAGGAAGCTAGCCATCACGCCGTCGCCGAGACGCTTGACGATCCGGCCCCCGTGCCCCAGCACGGCGCTCTCCTTGGCGATGCCCACCTCTCGCAGCAACTCCAGGGTCGCGGCGTCCCCTGCCTCCAGTGCCCACGAGGAGAAGCCCACGAGATCGGTGAACAGCAGCGCCATCTCGACATCCCCCCGGCCGCGACCCGTGGCCTCCGAGAGCGACTGCCAGAGCTGCAGCCCGGTGAAGCCCAGCTCCTGCACCAGGCTGTCTCGTTCGGACTGCATCGCGGAGACCCCGCGCGCCACCAGCGCGACGGGCGTCGGACTCGCGGTGGAGAGCGGATCGCCGAAGCGCGCGTCTCCGGGCAGGCGCTGGCGCAGGCGACGCACCCCCGCCAGCAGCGCCGGTTGGGTATCAAGACGAACAGCCGCCTGGCGGACAACCGAGATCCGCTTGGTCCCCGCCTGAGCGGCTTCCTCGATGGCGTCGTGGTGGACGAGCTCTTCGGTCGGCGTCACCGCTGCGAGGATAGAGACGCGCCCTCCGCGGCCGAGAACACGAAAGTCGCAAAGTGCTGATGGCGGGGGCAGGATTCGAACCTGCGAAGGCTGAGCCGCGAGATTTACAGTCTCGTCCCTTTGACCGCTCGGGAACCCCGCCGGAGGTGGGCGAGTCTAGCGATGCGGTGCCGCCACGGTCAGCGGCCGCGGGGGCAGAGGCCGGCCGGGATCGACCTCGAAATCCGCGTATTTGGGGCCGCCGAGGAGGATCCCGGAGCGACCCTCCACGTCGGACATCCGGAGGTACCACCGTCGGCCGTCGCCGACGTGGACGAACAGCGCGTCGCATCTTGAAGCATCCAGGAGCTTCACAAGTCCACTCCAGCTCTGGTTTCCGCCGCGGGTCGCCAGCGTGACCTCCCAACGATCGTTTCGCCAGCACGTGGACGTCTTCACCTGCACTCGAACCAACCGCTCGTCGAAGTTTGCGATCAGGTCGTAGTCCGGATGCGGAAACATCGGCCAGAACACGAGAGCCCCGGCAGCGGCGAACCACTCCACAGCTGATGCTTCGCCAAGGTTCCCCTGCACCCGCGGTGTCCAGCGCTGCGCCGCCACGAACATATGTTCGCACCAGTCGCGGACGGAAGCAGAACGCCTAGGAACCGTCCCGCAGCCGCTGGGCCTCGGGCAGCGCCTCCAGCTTCTTCAGCGTGTGCGTCTCGATCTGGCGGATGCGCTCGCGCGTGACGTTGAACGCGCGGCCCACCTCCTCCAGCGTGCTGGGACGCTCGCCGCTGAGGCCGAAGCGCATCTCGATCACCTCGCGCTCGCGTTCGGGGAGCGCGGCCAGGGCGCGCCGGAGGTTCTCCTGGCGCAGATGCTCGGCCGCGAGCTCAAACGGCGACTCCGCCGTCTGGTCCTCGACGAAGTCCCCGAGCGCCGACTCATCCTCCTCGCCGACCGGCTTCTCCAGAGAAACCGGCTGCTGGGCCATCCGCAGCACGTCGCGCACCTCGCGCACCGTGATCTGCAGCTCGCAGGCGATCTCCTCCGGGACCGGTTCGCGCCCCAGCTGCTGCACGAGCTGGCGCTCGACGTGGACGACCTTGTTGAGCTTCTCCACCATGTGGACGGGAATCCGGATCGTCCGGCCCTTGTCGGCGATCGCGCGCGTGACCGCCTGGCGGATCCACCAGGTGGCGTAGGTGGAGAACTTGTAGCCGCGGCGGTAGTCGAACTTCTCCACGGCACGGATCAAGCCCATCGACCCCTCCTGGATCAGGTCCAGGAAGGTCAGGCCACGGCCGAGATAGGACTTGGCAATCGAGACCACCAAGCGCAGGTTGGCCTCGATCATCTGCTGCTTGGCGGCCATGTCGCCGCGCTCGATCCGCCGCGCCAGAATCACCTCCTGCTCGGCCGTGAGCAGGCTCACCCGCCCGATCGAGCGGAGGTAGAGCCGCAGCGAGTCGAGGCTCGGCTCCACGGTCAGGTCGACCTCCACCTTCTTGCGCCTCTCCGCCACCGGCCCGGCGGTGTCCTCGACGCTGCCGGCATCGGAATTCGCCAGCCGGCCGTCGTCTCCCACCACCGCGATGCCGTGCTCGTCGAGGTAGGCGTGCAGCTCCTGCACCTGCTCCTTGGTGACCTCGACCTCCTCAAGGCAGGCTTCGATCTGCGCGAACGTCAGCGTTCCGCGCTCCATCCCCTCGGAGATCAACGGACGCAGCTCGTCGAGCTCCACGATCGGAGCCTCATCGCTGAGCAGCACGATTCCCTCATCGGTCAGAGCCATTGGGCTCCTCTCGGATGCAGCGTGCAGACAACCTGATCAAAGGCGCCTCCCTCTCTCTCCCAACTCTCCTCCGGCCTTGACGGCGAGTGATACCACAATCCGGACTGGCGTCCAGTTCCGCCGCTGCGTGGGTGCGGGAGCGCGTCCCCCTCTACCCTGTAGTAGACCATGGTCAGTGGACCGCTCAGCACGCTTGGCCCCGCCGATGTGCAGGCGGGGCCTCCGAGCATCCCGATCAGTCTCTCCCGCGTCGGCGTGACCGGGGTGGAGAAGATCATCACGCTCGCTCAGGACGGAACCGAGCGCCTGTTCTCGGCGCGCTTTGAATGCGTGGTCGACCTCGGCTCAGATCAGAAGGGTGCGCACATGTCCCGCTTCGAGGAGGTCGTCAACGAGGCAATCGGCCAGGTCGTCCTCCGCGAGGCCCCGTTCAAGGCCGAGACGCTGGCCGAGCACATCGCCCAGCTCGTGCGCGACCGTCAGGGGGCCCGGCGCGCCGAGGTGACCGTGGAGGCCCGGTTTCCCGAGCACAAGCCCTTATATTTTTATGTTATCGAGACCAAGGAGATCTACACGCTGCACGGGTCGGCGGTGTGCAGCGAGCTGGGCACCCGCCGCCTCATCGGCGTGACCGCGCAGGGCATGACCGCGTGCCCGTGCGCTCAGGAGCTGGTGGGCGCCGGCGCGCGCGAGCGCCTGCGGGAGCAGGGCTTCGACCACGACGAGATCGATCGCATCCTGGCGGCAGTTCCGGTGGCCACCCACAACCAGCGCGGTCTGGGCACGCTGCACATCGGCTGCACGGAGACCTGCCGGGACGAGATCGAGGCCTCGACCCTGCTGGGGATCGTCGAGCGCTCGATGTCCTCGGAGATCTACGAGCTGATGAAGCGCAGTGATGAGGCGCAGGTCGTGGAGAAGGCCCACCGCCGCCCGCGATTCGTGGAGGACTGCGTGCGGGAGATGATCCGGGGCGTGGTGCAGGAGCTGCCCGAGCTCAGTGACCGCGCCTTCGTCTCGGCACGTCAGGTCAACCTGGAGACGATCCACCAGCATGACGTGGTCGCCGAGCGGTTCGGCACCCTCGGCGAGATCCGGACCGAGTACGAGTCCGGGCGCCCCTCAGCGGCTCACACCAGCCGGCGAGCCTGGCTCGACGCGCCGGCGTGAGAGGCCGAAGAAGTAATCCGCGCCGGAGAGCACCGTCACCAGCACCGTGACGTAGACCAGCGCGCTGACCCACACCGGATGGGGATGCACGGCGATCAGCGCCATCACCATCGCCACCTGCAGCGCCGTCTTGGCCTTGCCGAACAGGCTGGCGGAGATCACCACCCCCTGCCCCGCTCCGGCAGCCACGCGCAGCACGGTGACCGCGAACTCCCGGGCGATGATCACCATCGCCACCCAGGCGTCCAACCGCTCCAGCGACACCAGCGCGATCAGTGCCGCCACGATCAGCAGCTTGTCGGCGATCGGGTCCATCAGCTTGCCGAAGTTGGTAACCCAGTTACGCGAGCGGGCCAGATAGCCGTCGATGGCGTCGGTGAAGGAGGCGGTGGCGAACACAATCGCCGCCAGCAGATCGCCTCCGCCGGTCTTCTCCAGGAGGGCCACGACCAGCACCGGCACCAGCAGGATGCGAATCACCGTGAGGACGTTGGGTACGTTCAGCGGAACCATCACGGCGTTACGCTAGCGGAGCCGCTCGACGGTCCCGGGCGGCGCCAGGCGGGACCAACCGAGGGCTCTGCGCTCAGGCGTCGGAGTGCTGGTCGGTGTCGCCCAGGGCGGCGTCGTCATCCGCGGGCGCACCGGGCAGGCTGTCAGCGGAGTCGCTCCCCGTGCCGCTCTCGGCACCAGGCTCGCCCGGCTGATCCTCGGGGGCGTCTTCGTCTTCGTAGTCGCGTTTCGGAGCTTCGTTCACGGCAGTCCCCTACCCGCTGCACGAGCCGATTAACATCATCGTCCACGCGATGCAGGCTCAGGTGCTGAGGGCTCCCCGGCAACCGCTCCGCGCCGCCGAGCTGCCCGACCCGGTGCCCGGACCGGGTGAGCTGCTGCTGCGGGTGCGAGCGTGCGCGGTCTGCCGCACCGACCTGCACCTGCGTGACGGCGAGATACCGGCGCCGAAGCTGCCACTGGTGCCCGGCCACCAGATCGTCGCGTGTACCGAGGACGGGCAACGGGTCGGCGTCCCCTGGCTCGGATGGACCTGCGGGGACTGCCGCTACTGCCTCAGCGGGCGGGAGAACCTGTGCCCGCGGGCCCGCTTTACCGGCCGCGACATCGACGGCGGCTTCGCCGAGCTGATCGTGGCCGACGAGCGGTTCTGCCTGTCGTTGCCCGGCGAGCTCTCCGACGAGCAGGCGGCGCCGCTGCTGTGCGGCGGACTGATCGGCTACCGCGCGCTGAAGCTCGCCGGCGACGCGGCCCGGCTGGGGCTCTACGGCTTCGGCTCGGCGGCCCACATGATCTGCCAGTTGGCGGTCCACCAGGGCCGGGAGGTGTTCGCCTTTACCCGGCCCGGGGACGGGCGAGGGCAGGCGTTTGCCCGGGAGATGGGAGCCGCCTGGGTGGGAGGCAGCGATCAGGCGCCTCCGGAGCCACTCGACGCCGCGATCATCTTCGCCTCCGCCGGCGAGCTCGTGCCGCAGGCGCTGAGGACGCTCGCGCCGGGAGGGACGGTGGTCTGCGCGGGCATCTACATGAGCGATATCCCCAGCTTCCCCTACGACGAGCTGTGGCACGAGCGAACGATCCGCTCGGTGGCCAACCTCACCCGCCGGGACGGTGAGGAGTTCCTGGCCCTAGCGGGGCAGATGCCCGTGCGCACCTCGGTGACGGCCTATCCGTTGGAGCAGGCCGAGCAGGCGCTCGCGGACCTCAGAGCTGGCGTCTTTGAGGGAACCGCGGTGCTGGTCCCGTGAGGGGCTGGTCCTGCCGGCGCGGCCACTCAAGGTAGGGTTAGGGCATGCCTCTCATCCCGATGGTGATCGAGCGGACTGCGCGCGGCGAGCGCGAGTTCGACATCTACAGCCGGCTGCTCAACGAGCGCATCATCTTCCTGGGCACGCCGATCGATGACACCGTCGCCAACCTGATCGTGGCGCAGCTGCTGCACCTGGAGTCTCAGGACCCCGACAAGGACATCTCGATGTACATCAACAGCCCCGGAGGATCGATCTATTCCGGGCTGGCGATCTACGACACGATGCAGTTCGTCAAGCCCGACATCCAGACGATGTGCGTCGGGATCGCGATGTCGATGGGCTCGCTGCTGCTGACCGGCGGTGCCAAGGGCAAGCGCTTCTCGCTGCCCAACAGCCGGATCCTGATCCACCAGCCCTCGGCGGGCTTCGAGGGGCAATCGACCGATATCGAGATCCACGCCCGTGAAATCCTCGCGATCCGCAAGCGGACCGACGAGATCTACGCCCAGCACACCGGGCAGCCGGTCGAGCGCGTGCACGAGGACATGGAGCGTGACCGGTTCTTCAAGGCCGACCAGGCCGTGGAGTACGGGCTCATCGACCGGGTCATCGACCACCACTGAGGTCGGGACGGGCGTGCGTCCTGGGGGTCTGATCCTGGCGAGCGCCCTGGCTGCCTCCCTGGCGGCCTGCGGATCGAGCTCCACCGCGCGTGCCCCGGGCCGCGCCGCCTGCGCCTGGCACGCACAGCAGCCGGGGCCGAGGACCACCGATGACCTCACCGGGGTCTCCTTCCCGGACAGGACGCACGGGTGGGCGGTGGGAGGAATCGACAAACCCGTCATCCGAGCCACCTCTGACGGAGGCGTCAGGTGGCGCGCCCAGCACGTGCGGGGCCAGAACGGCCTCGGCGCTGTGTCGTTCACCGACGACAGCCACGGGTGGGCGGTCGGGGTTCACAACCTCCTCCTGACCACGACGGATGGAGGGTCCTCCTGGAGAGCCGAGAATTCGGGCATAACCCGCGACGGCAACCTCTACGGCGTTCGGTTCGTGGACCGGCGCCACGGATGGATCGTCGGATCGCAGGGCCTGATCAGGGCCACCGCCGACGGAGGGCGAACCTGGGCCCCTCAGACAGCGGGAACTAGCTCTGACCTGCAGCAGGTCACCTTCACCGATACGCTCCACGGCTGGATACAGGCGGGCGACAGCGAGGTGCTCCGCACCACGGACGGCGGCCGAAGCTGGACCTCCGTCTACAGGGCGAGCTCACAGAAGAACGAGATCGTGGCCGGCGTGTTCTTCCTCGACGCTCGACGGGGCTGGGAGAGCGGCTCCCAGGACGATGGCCAGAGCAACCACGGCGTCGTCTCGCAGACCGTGGACGGCGGCCGGACGTGGAAGCACTACGACGCCATCAACTTCGATGACGTGCGCTTCGGCGCGATCGCGTTCGTCGACGCCCTCCATGGGTGGGTGGCCGGGTATCAGGGCGAGCTCTGGTACACCGACAACGGGGGCGTGAGCTGGGGGAGTCGCCCCGGTTCCTCTGACGCGCACAGGAGCTACCAGATGGTCTTCCGCGACGCCACGCACGGCTGGGCGGTCGGCCAGCTCGGGTCGATCGGGGCCTGCACGGCCTAGGAGGCCGGGCTGAGGGCCCGGTACACCACCCTGTGCTCGATCGCACCGAGCCGCTCGATCTCGATCCGCACGACATCGCCCGAGGCCAGGAACCGCGGCGGGTCCAGGCCCATACCGACCCCGCTCGGGGTCCCCGTCAGGATCAGGTCGCCAGGCAGCAGGGTGCAGGTCTCCGAGATGAACTCGACCAGCTCCGCGCAGCCGAAGATCAGATCCGAGGTGGAGCTGTCCTGGCGCAGCTCGCCGTTGACCCAGGTCCGCAGCTGCAGGTCCTCGGGGTCCGGCACCTCCTCGGCGGTGGTCACCCATGGTCCGAAGGGGCAGAACGTGTCGGCGCCCTTGGCCCGTGTCCACTGCGGCTCGCGGTGCTGCAGGTCGCGGGCGGTGACGTCATCGGCGACGCAGTAGCCCGCCGCCCGGCCGCCGGCGCCGATGACGATCGTCAGCTCGCCCTCGTAGTCGAGGCGGCGCACCACCTCCGGACAGCGCACCGGCCCGCCGGGGGGTGCCACCGACCCGGCGACCTTGACGAACACCATCGGCTCCGGCGGCGGGGTGTCCCCGGTCTCGGCGATGTGCCGAGCGTAGTTGAGCCCGATCGCGTAGACCGTGCCCGGGTCGGGAACGGGGGCCAGGAGCTGCACCTCGCTCAGCGGCCACGATGCCTCACCGAGGGTGGGTGACCCACCGGCGAGGACGTCCTTGACCGTCACACCCCCGGCCAGGGCGACCAGCCGATCCTCGACCACCTCCCCGGCGACCTGCAGGTACCCGCTCCCGCCGGCCGGAGGCACCTGGAGCGCCTGGGTCGGGATCAGTGCGGTGGCGAGCTTCATCGCCGCCGAAGGCTATAGCGCCGGACTGGCCTCCACCCCGTCCGCAGACCGCACGTGGGTCACCGGCAGCCCCAGCCCGCTCGCCTTGCTCACGAGGTCGAGCTTCAGCCACCGGGAAACGCCCAGAGGCAGGGTGGAGATGATGATCTCGTCGTAGCCACCTCGGTTGACCGCATCGTGGATGGCCATCAACGGCTCGGAGTCGCCGACGCTGCCCTGGACCTCGGATCCCGCCGCCTCGGAGAGACGGGGAAGGGCTGCCTGGAGCACCCGAGCGGCCTCATCGCCACCGGCGTCCTGGGGATCGACCACTCGGTGCATTCCGTGGGCTTGGCGCGGCACCACGAGGTGAAACGTGGCGGGGCCGCGTCGGACCCGTTCGTGGATGGCCTCCAGGAGCGGCTCGGTCGCCGCGGTCTGGTGGGCGATGACGAGGACATGGGCCGGCTCTGACATGGACTCCACCTCCCGGCGGACGTGAGATGCTTCGAGAGCCCAGTATTCCACCGGGAAGACGCCGCGGCAAGCCTGCCGAAGCTCAGGGAACCAGCACGATCTTGCCGTGGTTGCGGCCGGCTTCGATATCCGCGTGGGCGGCGCTCGCGTGGGCCAGTGGATAAATCCTCCAGATCGGCAGCTGCAGCGTGCCCGCGGCGGCGAGCTCGCCGAGCTGCGGGAGGGCTTCCCACGCGCGGTCGCCCGGGTCCCCGCCGGTGAAGCGGACGCCGAGCTCCTGCGCGCTGGGATCGGCGATCGTGATCACGCGCTCGGCGCTGCCGGTGAGCTCGATCGAGTCCGGGAGCACGCCCTGCCCGGCTGTGTCCAGGGCGGCGTCGACACCGTCCGGAGCGAGCGAGCGAACGCGTTTGCATAGGCCCTCGCCGTAACGGACGGGGGTGGCGCCGAGCGAGCCGAGGTACTCCAGATCCCGCAAGGAGACGGACCCGATCACCGTGACCCCGCGGGCGAGCGCCAGCTGCGTGGCGATCCCGCCGACGCTGCCCGCTGCCCCGTGAATCAGCAGCGTCTGTCCGGCCGCTACGTTCAGGTGACCGAGCGCGCGATAGGCGGCCTCGCCCGCGGTGCTCAGGCAGGCGGCCAGCTCCCAGGAGACGCTCGCGGGCTTGGTCGCCATGACCGAAAGCAACGCGTACTGCGCGTATGCGCCGCCGCTGGCGACACCGAAGACCTCGTCCCCAACAGCTCGGTCGCTGACGCCTTCGCCGACCTCCGCCACCACGCCGGCGACGTCCAGCCCGGGAACCTTGGGAAAGCTCGCGGGCGCGTGGCCGGCCATGTCACCGCGCCGGATCTTGACGTCGATCGGATTGACGCTCGTCGCGCGCACCGCCACGCGAACCTGACCGGGGCCCGGGGCGGGCAGCTCGACCTCGGTGGCACGGAGGACCTCGGGGCCACCGAACTCGGCGTAGGTGATGGCAGTCGACATTCGGCTCTGCTCTGGTTCCTGGATCATGGGCAAGCTACCGCAGCCGGTACTCGCCCCGGGCCACGATTACGGCGGCGCCGCCGACTGCCACCCGCTCCAGCCGCTCGTCGGTCCCGTCCACCTGGGCGTAGAGCAGCGACGGCCGCTTGATCTCCTCGCCCTGCCGGATCCTGATGCGGGTGCCGTACGCGATCCGCCCCTGGCGTACCAGATGGACCGCCAGCGGGCCGGCCGCCGAGCCCGTGGCCGGATCCTCGGCCACTCCGACACCGGGGCCGAACATCCGCGTCTTGACCTCCGCACCGGCGGCGGCGAAGCAGCTCACGCCGATCGGGCCGAACTCTCCGAGACGGCCGAGGTCGGGGTTCAGCGCGGCCAGCTCTGCCTCGCTGCGCAGCCCCACGTAGACGTGGACGGGGCCGTTGCGGTAGGCCTGCACCGGCAGCTCCGGCTCGGCCACCCCCAGCGCGCCGAGCAACTCGGCGACGGCCTCGAAGGGCTCGTTAACCGGGAGTGGCTGCTCCATCTCGCCGAACACGACAGACCCGCTCTGCCGAGTCAGGACGACCGGCACGACGCCAGCGCCGGTGCTCAGCTCAATCACCTCGGCATCGTCGTCCTCTCCGAGCACGAACGCCGTGCCCAGCACGGGGTGACCGGCGAAGGGAAGCTCGAGGAAGGGGGTAAAGATCCGGATCTCGGCGCCGCCGTCCCAGCGGCGCAGCACGAACACTGTCTCTGAGAGGTTCAGCTCCCGCGCGGCGCGCTGCATCGTCTCGCCGTCGAGCCCGGTGGCGTCGAGGAAGACCGCGAGCCCGTTGCCCTCCAGCGGCGTGTCGGTGAAGACGTCGGCGACGACGTAGCGCTGCGTCATCCTCGGCTCAGCTCCGCCAGCTTGGTGACCGTCGTCCAGTTCCGCGCGGTGACCGTGACTCCCAGCTTGCGGGTGGCCAGCGCCGAAGCCAACCGGGAGCCGATCACGCCGTCGGGGTGCCAAGCGTAGACCTCGCGGCCGAGGATTGCCACCCGCTCGGGCTCCACCGCCAGCGCGCTCAGCTCGGCCACGACCGAGTCGTCGAGCTCGCCGGAGAGAAAGCTCACCTGGTAGCGCTTGGGCTCGTCGGCAACGTCGCGGAGCGGGTTGGCGACGAGGATCTCCGCCAGCTCCGCGGCGCTGCGCAGGACCACCGGCACGTCGAACCCGAACCACTCCCGGATGTGTCCCTCCAGCCGCCGCGCCAACGCGTCCCCGTCGAGCTCGCTGCGCAGGACGACGTTGCCGCTCTGCAGGTAGGTGGCAACACCCTCGTAGCCGGCCTGACCCAGGTTCTCGCGCAGCTGCGCCATCGCGATCCGCCGGCGAGGCCCGAGGTTGATCCCGCGCAGCAACGCAACTGCTCGCGCGGGCATCAGAACAGCTGCTCCTGACCGGGTGCGGGACGAGTGCGCGCCCCCGGGGCCTGCTGCCCGAGGCCCTCGGCCAGGTCACGGGCGATGGCCGCCTCCGAGCGGGAGGCGATCAGCGGCTCCTCGATCCCCTCCACGTGGACCAGCGTCCGCCGGCCGTCCCCGCGGTCGCCTCCCCCCAGCGGCACCAGCGCATATACCCGGTCGGCACGGACGAACTTGCCGTAGCCCAGCGGGATCAGCGGTGCGACACGCGCCATCGGCCGAGACTGTAGGAGGCCGGGCGTGCGCGCGCCGGGCGCCGCTACTCCCCCAGGATCAGGCCGAGCCGCCGCTCCAGCACCTCGCCCAGGACCTCTCGCACCGGCCCCGTCTCAAAGCGCTCCACCAGCGCCGAAAGGAACCCCTCGATCACCAGTCGCTTGGCGGTGTCCTCCCGCAGTCCGCGAGAGCGCAGGTAGAAGAGCTGCTCGGGGTCGACCTGGGCCACCGCCGCCGCATGCGTGCAGCGCACGTCGTTGGCCTGGATCTCCAGGCCGGGGATGGCATCGGCGTGAGCGCGCCGAGAGAGCAGCAGGTTGCGTGACTCCTGGAAGGCGTCGGTCTTCTGAGCCCCCGGGTCGACGATGATGTTCCCCTTCCAGACGGCACTGGAGCGGCCGGCGAGCACGCCGCGAAAGGCGAGGTCGGAGGTCGTGTTCGGTGCGGCGTGCTCCTGGGTGGTGTCGAAGTCGATGTGCTGGCGCCCGTGGGTGGCGTAGGCACCGGTGACGCGGGCATTCGCGCCCTCGCCGGCCAGGCGGGTCTGCATCCGCACCCGGCCCCGGCCCGAGCCGAACCCGAGCGCCACCCAGTCCAGACGCCCGTCGCGGCCGATCTCGGCCCGCTGGGCCCCGAAGATCCAGCTCCGCTCCGAGAGCTCCTGACCGCAGACGTAGCGCAGCCGCGCGTTGTCACCGACGACGAGCTCGGTGACGACGTTGAAGACACCGTCGAGATCCGCCGCGCCGGAGGCGTACTGCTCCCACACCGCCGCCTCGGCGCCTTCCTGAAGGACGATCAGCGTGCGCTGGTTGAGCAGCGTGCCCGAACGGGGCTGGACGGTTCGCAACGAGATCGGGGGCTCGACGACGACGCCGCGCGGCACGTAGACGAACGAGCCGTTGCGGATGCCGCTGCCGTTGAGGGTGACAAACGCGTCCTGCTCGTCGACGATCGAGCCGAGGTGACGCTCGACGAGCTCGGGATGGCTGCTGAGCGCCTCCTGAAGCGTCGTGACGATGACGCCGTCGGGGAGCGCGCTTCCGGCGGCGGGCAGCGCGAACATGCCGTTCCCGTCCTCCGCGGGAGCCTCGGCGCGGACCGGCTCGTAAGCGGCCAGGTCGAGCCCGGAGATGTCGGTGAACTCCCAGCCCGGCCGCCCTTTGAACTGCGGCAGCTCGAGCCTTCGGCCAACGGCCCGCTCGTCATCCGGACTCGCCTGATCGGGCCTGGCCTCAGTCATCCCGCTTAGCCAATCGAGCCCTCCATCTGCAACTCGATCAGGCGGTTCATCTCCACCGCGTACTCCATCGGAAGCTCCTTGGTGATCGGCTCGATGAACCCGTTGACGATCAGCTTGGAGGCCTCCTCCTCGGGAATCCCGTGCGAGGTCAGGTAGAAGAGCTGGTCCTCGCCGACCTTGGACACGGTGGCCTCGTGGCCGACGTTGACGTCGTCCTCCCCGATCCTGATCGTCGGGTAGGTATCGGAGCGCGAGTGCTCGTCGAGCAGCAACGCGTCGCAGACCACCTTGGAGCGGGCCCCGTGGGCGCCCTTGGCGATCTCCAGCAGTCCGCGGTAGGAGCCGCGGCCGCCGTCCTTGGAGATCGACTTGGCGAAGATGTTGGAGGTGGTGTTGGGCGCGGCGTGGATGATCTTGCCGCCCGCGTCCTGATGCTGTCCCTTGCCCGCGAAGGCGATCGAGAGGATCTCGCCATGGGCGCGCTCGCCCAGGAGATACACGCTGGGGTACTTCATCGTCAGCTTGGAGCCGAGGTTGCAGTCGACCCACTCCACCGTGGCGTCCTCGTAGGCCGCCGCTCGCTTGGTGACCAGGTTGAAGACGTTCTGGGACCAGTTCTGCACCGTCGTGTAGCGGATCCTGGCGCCGGGCTTGGCGATCAGCTCCACCACCGCGGAGTGCAGCGAGTTGGACGAGTACGTCGGCGCTGTGCAACCTTCGACGTAGTGCACGTAGGAGCCCTCGTCGGCGATGATCAGCGTGCGCTCGAACTGCCCCATCGACTCCGTGTTGATCCGGAAGTACGCCTGCAGCGGCATCTCCACGTGCACCCCCGGGGGCACGTAGACGAACGAGCCTCCCGACCACACCGCCGAGTTCAGCGCCGCCAGCTTGTTGTCGTTGGGCGGGATCAGCGTGGCCATGTACTCGCGCACGATCTCCTCGTGGTCGCGCAGGGCGGAGTCCATGTCCAGGAAGACCACCCCCTGCTTCTCCAGGTCCTCGTGGACCTGGTGGTAGACCACCTCGGACTCGTACTGGGCGCCGACGCCGGAGAGGAACTTCCGCTCGGCCTCGGGAATCCCCAGTCGGTCAAAGGTGTTCTTGACGTCCTCGGGCACGTCGTCCCAGGAGCGCTCGGCGCGCTCGGAGGCGCGCACGAAGTAATGGATGTCGTCGAAGTCGACCTCGGCCAGCATCGGCGAGCCCCAGGTGGGCATCGGGCGCGCCAGGAAGTACTCGAGCGCCTTGAGGCGGAACTCCCGCATCCACGCCGGCTCGGACTTGAACTCGGAGATCTTGCAGACGAGCTCACGACTGAGTCCCTTGGGCGCCTTGTACAGGTAGTTCTCGGCGTCGTGGAAGCCGTAGCGCTCCTCGTAATCTGAATTGATCTGCGCCAGCTGCTCGTTTCCGGAGAGCAGCGGAGCACGGGGGGTCTCGAGAGAGGCCACTAGTCCACCTCCAGCTTGATCGTCTGGTCGTCGATGATCACCGGGAAGGTGTCCACCGCGACATACGCGGGCAGGGTCTTGGGCGTGCCGGTCCTCAGGTCGAACAGGGAGCCGTGACGCGGGCACTCGATCGTGCACGCCTCCTGATCCAGCTCCCCCTCCACCAGCGGGCCCTCGTCGTGCGAGCACCGATCCTCTATCGCGAGGATCGTCCCGTTGCAGTTGAAGACGCCGATCTCCAGATCCTCCCACTTCACCAGGCGGACCTCGCCCGGGGTGAGCTCGTTGATGGGGCAGACACTGATGATCTCTGGCACGTAAGTCCTAGCGGGGGGATCGGATTTCCCTTGCCGACTATAGCGGCGGCCCATCTCCCCGCAAGGGGCCCGCGCCTCCCGCAGCTCAGGCTGCGCGCGCGCCGGCGGCGCCACCGCCGCCGCCACGATCCGGCGCCGGCGATGTCGGACCGC
>JALYYW010000031.1 GCA_030946085.1 Actinomycetota bacterium | reverse complement strand
GCGCCGGAGCCCGCGCGCCCAGGGCCACGGCGCGCCCGCAGCGCGCGCCGCCTGCTCGGGTTGGTGCTGCTGGCGCTGCTGCTGACAGCGGCCGTCGCCGCCGCGATCGCGGTGTCCAGCAGCACCTCCAACACGGTGGTGCACCTCCGCTCCGTCGCCGGGCACGACCTGCAGACGGTGGTCAGCAACCTCCAGCAGCTGATCTCGCAGAACACGAAGTAGGCGGCGCACCGGCGCGCAGGGCGGCGGCCACCTCCGGGAGGCGGCCCTGGTCGATCCCCCGGCGCAGGTCCTCCATCAGCGCGGCGATGAAGGCGAGGTTGTGGAGCGTTATCAGCCGCATGCCGGTGAGCTCGCCCGAGCGCAGCAGGTGATGGAGGTACGCGCGCGAGTAGCCGGGCGCGCACGCCGGGCAGCGGCACCCTTCCAGCAGGGGCTCTGAGGCCTCACGCCACCGCCCCTTGAAGAGGTCCACCCGCCAGCGGCTCTGCGGGTCTGGCACCAGCGCCACTCCGTGGCGTCCGAGCCGGGTCGGCATCGCGCAGTCGAAGGTGTCGATGCCGCGCTCCACCCCGGCGATCAGGTCATCGACCTCACCGATCCCGAGCAGGTGCCGCGGCCGCTGCGGCACCAGCCGCTCCAGCTCCGCCGTGGCCCAGGAGACGACCTCGTACATCTGCGCCTTGTCGCGCCCCAGTGTCCCCCCGATGGCGATCCCGTCGGCGGCACTGGTGGCGATCGTGGCGGCCGACGCCCGACGCAGGTCGACCTCCACCCCGCCCTGCACGATCCCGTAGACGAGCTGGGTGGCCGGCCCGTGATCGGCGTGCCAGCTCAAGCAGCGCTGAAGCCAGCGGTGCGTGCGCTCGGTGGAGCGCGCCGTGTACTCCCGGGTCACGTGGAAGGGGGTGCACTCGTCGAAGGCCAGCGCGATGTCAGATCCCAGTGCCGCCTGGATCTCCATCGAGGTCTCGGGGCGCATCAGGTGCTCGGCACCGTCGCGATAGGAGCGAAACCGCACCCCATCCTCCTGGATCGCGAGGATCGCGCCGCCCGAGGCGGCGCCACGGCGTCCGCGGCCCTTGATCTCGTCGGCGACGTTGCCGTGACCCATCGAGAACACCTGGAAGCCTCCGGAGTCGGTGATGATCGCCCCCGGCCAGCGCATCAGCTCGTGCAGGCCCCCGAGGCGCTCCACGAGCTCGTGTCCGGGCGCCAGGAACAGGTGGAAGGTGTTGCCGAGGATCAGCTCGTAGCCCAGCGCCAGCAGGTCACGGGCCTCCAAGGTCCGCACGGCGCCCTTGGTCGCCAGCGGGACGAACGCCGGCGTCTGCACGTCGCCGTGGGCGAGATGCAGAGCGCCGGTGCGGGCCAGCGTCTGCGCACAGCGGGTCCGGACCGTGAAGGACACGGCCCGGACCCTACGGCGTGGCGATCTCAGGCGGCGTTGGGAGCGAGCTCCGGAGCGGCTCCGTTCGGAGCCTCCGAGCCCTCGATCGTATTCGGCTCCGCGCCGCCCGACGCCGGCGTGGCATCGCCGCCGACCGAGATCGAGACCTTGCGCGGCTTGCGAGCCTGAGGCTTGGGGATGCGCACCTCCAGCACGCCGCGGTCAAAGCTCGCCTGCACGCCCTCGGGGTCGACGCCGTCGGGCAGGGTCAACGACCGATGGAACGAACCCCAGGCGCGCTCCAGGCGGTAGTAGCCCTCCTTGTGGTCCGCGTGCTCGGCCCGCCGCTCGCCGGAGATCGTCAGGACGCCGTCCTCCAGCTCGATGTTGACGTCCTGCTCGGAGAGCCCGGGCAGGTCGGCGTGCAGCACAAAGGCCTCGCCGGTTTCCACCAGGTCCATCGCCGGCATCCAGCGGCGGGCCCCCTGAGACCCGGCTGCGCCGCCCGCCGCCTGGGCCGAGGGGTCGAAGAAGGTGTTGAAGAGCCGGTTCATCTCGTTCTGGATCGTGCTCAGCTCCCGCACCGGCTCCCAGCGGATGAGTGTCATTGTCTGACCTCCTTGAGAGAAGAGATTTTCGTGATGGAGCGAAGTATGAAATCTCAGTCGACGCTTGTCAAGTCTTTTCGTGCCGCTGGATCAGCGAGGCTCCGGTCATCTCCTCCGGGAGCTCGATGCCCAGCACCTCCAGCACGGTCGGCGCCACATCGGCCAGGACGCCGCCCTGGCGCAGACTGAGACCCGGCACGCTCACCACCAGCGGCACGGGGTTCAGCGAGTGCGCGGTGTTGGGCGAGCCGTCGGGCTCCAGCATGTGGTCGGCGTTGCCGTGGTCGGCGGTGACGATGCACGCTCCGCCGGTTTCGTGCACGGCTGAAACCACCTCCCCCAGGCAGCGATCGACGGTCTGAATCGCCTCCACCGCCGCCGAGATGACGCCGGTGTGCCCCACCATGTCGGGGTTGGCGAAGTTGATGATCCCGAACGCCGGCCGGTCCTCCCGCCAGGCGCTCACAAAGGCGTGAGCGGCCTCGGGGGCGCTCATCTGCGGCTTGTGGTCATAGGTGGGAACATCCCGGGGTGAGGGCACCAGCTCGCGTCGCTCTCCCTCGCACGCCTGCTCGTCGCCGCCGCCGAAGAAGTAGGTGACGTGCGGATACTTCTCGGTCTCGGCGACGTGCAGCTGGCGCAGCCCCCGCGCCGCGACCACGGCGGAAAGGGTGGTCTGCGGGCGCTTGGGCGGGAAGGCGACCGGATAGGGCCAACCCTCCTGGTACTCGGCCATCGTCGCGTAGCGCTCCACCGGCGCCGCCCCACCGCGATCGATCTCCGCAAAGCCCGGCTCGGCCAGGGCGCGCGTGATCTCCCGCATCCGGTCGGGGCGGAAGTTGAAGGCGATCACCGAGTCCCCGGGACGGATCTGGGCCTCCTCGCCCACCCGCACCGGCTTGATGAACTCGTCGGTCTCGTCGCGCTCGTAGGCGTCCTTCACGGCGGCCTGGCCGCTGTCTTGCGAATGCTCGGCGTGACCGTGCACGAGCAGGTCGTAGGCTGGCTGGATCCGCTCCCAGCGGCGGTCGCGGTCCATCGCGTAGTAGCGCCCGAGGACCGACCCCACCCGCCCGCAGCCGGCAGCGGCCATCCACTCCTGCACCGAGGCCAGGTAGCCGGCCCCGCCCGTGGGAGCCGTGTCCCGCCCGTCGGTGAAGGCGTGCAGCACGAGGTCGGGCACGTGCAGCTGCGCCGCGAGGTTTATCAGCGCCTTCAGGTGCTCCAGGCTGGAGTGGACGCCCCCGTCGGAGACCAGCCCGATCAGATGCACCCGCTCGGCACCCTCCATCGCGCCCCGCAGCACCTCGCTGCGCCCCAGCGAGCCATCCTGCACCGCCTCGTCGATCCGCGTGAGGTCCTGCATCACGACCGCACCGGCGCCGAGGTTGATGTGGCCCACCTCGGAGTTGCCCATCTGCCCCTCGGGCAGGCCGACGGCACGGCCGCAGGCGGTCAGCTCCGTATGGGGGTAGCGTGACCACAGCTGATCGAACACCGGCGTGCGCGCCAGCGACACGGCGTTGCCGGGACCCGCAGGCGCCAGGCCCCCGCCATCGAGGACGATCAGCGC
>JALYYW010000014.1 GCA_030946085.1 Actinomycetota bacterium | reverse complement strand
GTCTAGACGAGAACCGGCTGTCGATCTGAGGCGATCGACGCGATCGCATCGGAGGCACGCTCGAACTCCTCGTCCGACAGCACCGGGGTGCCCTCGAACGGGAGGTCACGCGTCAGCTCCAGCCACGAGCGGCACCCGGCGTACTCGTCGCGGACCTTGACCGTGACCGGCCGCGGGATCCGGTAGGTGCGCAGCAGGATCACGTGCAGCGGGTGACGTCGCTTCCAGGCCAGTCGCTTCTCGGCGTAGTCGGGGGTCCACACGTAGAAGGGCGACAGGGCGTCCACGGCCCGGCGATCGGTGACCGTGAAGTGCGCTGCCACCTCGGCCCAGGCGCGGATCCGCACCCGGTCGGGCTGGGTGACCTCGTAGCCGTTCTGGAGCGCGTTGGGCGCAGGCTCACCGTCGCTCCAGACACCCTCCTCGAGGGCCCGGGAGAGCTCGGGGCGGTGGGACTCCCGCACCAGGTCGGCGCGTTGGTGGTCGATCGTCGGGTTCAGGAAGAAGCGCTCGTAGTCCAGCTTGAAGTGCTTCTCGGGCTCGCGGATACCGCCCTTGCGAAGGGTCAGGAGCTGCTCGCCCTCGGCGAGAGCCCGCACGGTCACAGCCCACTCTTTGAAAGCAATCGGCATAAATAGTTTGGGGGAGGGTCGGGGTCGACGGAGGTCCCGGGCGCGCATGGAAGTCAGGCGGCAACGACGGGAACGGTGATTCTAGGGGAGAACTGGGAAAACCCCAAATGTTGCTGCTAAAGACGGGGTTTTTAGGGCTACAGCACCATAGCTTCGGCGGTGAGTAAGGGCTTGCGGGACGCCCCGCGAGCGCATGACAAGTGATTGGGGCCCTGCTCTTGACTCTCCACCTGGTGGAGGCTTCATCGTGAAAGACATGACGATCGGCGAGCTTGCCGCGCGTAGCGGATTGACGGTGCGAACTCTGCGCTTCTATGCGGAAGCGGGGGTGCTGCCGGAGGCGACCCGCAGCGAGGCGGGCTACCGGATGTTCGATCCGGACTCCGTTCCGCGCGCCCGGCTTGTGCGAACCCTGCGTGAGCTGGGGGTGAGCCTGGACGACGTCAAGCGCGTGCTGGTCGCCGAGGCGTCGCTGGCTGACGTGGCCGCGGCTCACGTGCGAGCCCTCGACGCCCAGATCCGGGCGCTGCGCCTGCAGCGCGCGGTGCTGGCCGCCGTTGCACGATCCACCGACCCGAAGGAGCTGGAGCGCATGACCGACCTGACCACCCTCACCGCCGATGAGCGCCGCCGCATCCTCGATGACTACCTCGACGCCGTCTTCGACGATTACCCCAGCGCCGTGGTCGACAAGCTGCGCATCGGCGCGCCCGAGCTGCCCGACGATCCGACGGCCGACCAGGTCGCCGCCTGGGTGGAGCTGGCCGAGCTGCTGCGCGATCCCGAGTACATCGCGGTAAGCCGACGGATGGCCGAGCGCGCCCGAGCCGAGGGACCCGAACCCGACCCCAGCCAGTTCGAAGTCGGCAAGGCCGTCGGCGGGCACGCCGGCGCCGCCGCGAGCGCCGGCGTCGATCCCCGCTCGCCTGAGGCGCTGGCAGTGATCGAGCGTCTGGAGGCCATGACGCCGGGTGACCCGGAGGACCGAGTGAAGGTCGCCGATCGAATTGAGGCCTTCACCGACCGCCGCGTGGCTCGGTACTGGACGCTCGTCGGGATCGTGAACGGCTGGCCGCAGACCCAGACGCCCGCCGCCGAGGACCTCGTCGGCGCCTGGGAATGGTACGCCCAAGCGCTGCGCGCCCACGCCGCCTAGGTCAGTTTGCCGAGGTCGACGAGAGAGTCCCAGCGATACGGCGTTTGGGTTTGAGGAGTCGATGGCCCGGGGGTGTGCCAAACCGACGTTCTCCTCCGATGGGTCAGTGCACGCTCCCGGCGGGCACGACCCACCGGCACTGTTGCCCGGTGACAGCCGCGATGGCGTCGAAGTCGGCGTCGTAGTGCAGCACCGTGAGGTCGAGCTGCTCGGCTGCGGCCGCGATCAGCAGGTCAGGGATCTTGCGCCCGCGCTGGCTGCGCTGGGCGAGCAGGCGCTGGACTTGAAGCGCTCGGCTCAGGTGCGCCGCGGTGGTCTCGACGCGGTCGAACACGTCGAGTGCTCCGACGAGACGGTCCCACTCGTCGCCGTTGCGCGCCGAGTAACCCACCTCAAGGTCGCAGATGCTGGGACGCCCGAGCTCACGCGCCGCAGCCAGCGGCTCCACCACTGAGCGCACCTCGGCCCGCCCCAGGCGCTTCAGCACGCTCGTGTCGAGGAGAAAGCTCAGCGCCACGCGTCAGCGCGGTCGTCGAGGTGGGCGTCGGCCAGCAGGTCAAGGCCCGCTCTGACCTGCCGTTCCCGCAGAACCGTTGCCCGGCGCAATGCCTCGTTGACGGTGTCCTTGATCGTCGCGGTGCCGAGCTCAACTCGAGCCGCTCCGAGCGCCTCCTCGTCGAGATCGATCAGATGCTTGCCCACAACAGCAGTATATACGCCAGCGTCCCGCGTATAGCTCACCCCGACGATCCTGGCGGCGATCCGTGCCCACCGCCCCCGGGCGTCTCCACGCGCAGCCGCTGGCCGGCGCGCATCTCCCCGGTGGCCTTGGGCGGCAGCTCCCGCCCGTCGAGCAGGTTGCGCCCGCATGCCCCCGGTTTCCCGCCCGCGGCGCCCGGGGGAGCGTGACGGCGTCGTTCGGTGATGAGCGAGAAGGTCATCGGCACGAGCGCCTCCAGCTCCCGCACCACGCCGTCGCCGCCGTGGTGGGAGCCCGCCCCGCCCGAGCCGCTGCGCAGGCTGTACTCGGTCATCCGCAGCGGGAACTCCAGCTCCAGCGCCTCGATCGGAGTGTTGAGCGTGTTGCTCATGGCCACGTGCACGGCGCTGGGTCCGTCGGCGTCGGGGCACGCTCCCTGGCCGCCGCCGATCGTCTCGTAGTAGACGAAGTCCTCGGTGCCCAGAGTGAGGTTGTTCATCGTGCCCTGTCCCAGCGCGCGCCCGAAGGCCGCCAGCACCAGATCGGCGACGCGGGAGGAGGTCTCCACGTTGCCGCCCACCACCGCCGCCGGCGGCGTGGCGTTCAGCAGGGAGCCCTCGGGAGCGATCACCTCCACCGGCCGGTAGGCGCCGGCGCTCGGCGGTATGTCGGGATCGGTGAGCACGCGGATGGCGAAGAAGCACGCCGAGCGCGTGACCGCCAGAGGACAGTTGAGGTTGCCCTCGTGCTGCTCGGTCGTGCCGGTGAAGTCGAGCGTCAGGCCGTCCCCCCGGACGGTGGCCCGAAGCTTGAGCTGGAGATCGCCCTCGCGTGCCTCCAGCACGTCCTGGGCGGTGCTGGTGCCATCAGGGAGCGCCTCCAGGCACGAGCGGGTGCGGCGCTCGGCGTAGTCGAGCACCTCCGCCAGCGCCTCCGAGAACCGCTCGGCGCCCATGCGCCGGTGCAGCTCCGCCAGCCGCCGCACGCCGAGGCGCCCGGCGGCCAGCTGCGCGCGGAGATCGGCTCGGCGCTGGGCGGGTTGGCGCATCTGCGCGGTCAGCTCCGAGATCGCGTCGTCGTCCAGCACGCGGGGGGCTATCACCACCCCCTCATCGTCGAGGGTGCGGGAGTCGGCGGGCATCGAGCCCGGGGTGGGCCCGCCGACGTCGGCGTGGTGCGCGCGGCTGGCGGCGAAGCCGAGCAACTCCTCGCGGTCCCCAGAGGTGAACACCGGCGTGATCACCGTGATGTCGGGCAGGTGGGTGCCACCGGCGTAGGGGTCGTTGAGGATCCACGAGCGTCCCGGGGCGTGGTCCTCGCCGGCCACCGCCGCCACGGCGGCCGGCATCGCGCCGAGGTGGACGGGGATGTGCTCGGCCTGCATCACCATCTGGCCCTCGGCGTCGAACAGCGCCGTGGAGGCGTCGCGGCGCTCCTTGATGTTCGGGGAGTAGGCCGATCGAACCAGCACGGCCCCCATCTCCTCGCAGATGGCGCGCAGGGCGCCGGTGGCAACCTGCAGCGCGACGGGGTCGATCATCGCCCCCGCTCCAGCCGGATGCTGCCGCAGGAGTCCACGGTCCCCTCCCAGCCCTCGGGGACGAGCAGCGTCGACTCCGGGAGCTCAACCACCGCCGGACTTGTAATGGTGGCCCCGGGATCTGGGGTGCCTATCAGGACCGATAGCTCCACCTCCTCCCCGTCGATCCGGGCGCGGCGCCCGCGACCGCCGCCGCCCTGTCCCGACGGTCCGGCCAGCGTGACCCCGCCGGCCGCGCGGGTGGCGGACACCCGGATGCTCACCAGCTCCAAGGTTCCGTCTGGATCGCTGAGGCCGTAGCGCTCCTCGTGCGCGGACTCGAAGGACTCTCGCAGCGCATCCGGCTCCGCGTCCATGCCGGCCTCTATCGGCAGCTCGAACGACTGGCCGGCGTAGCGCAGCTCGTAGATGGCACGCAGCGACGGCGCCGGGTCCTCGCCCAGGACCGCTCGGGCCCGCCGGGCGAGCTCCTCGGTGTGGCTCCGGATGGTCTCGGCGCGCAGCGTGTCCCCGGAGAGGAACACGCTGCGCTGGAAGTCCCGCCGCTCCGGCGAGATCACCAACCCCAGCGCGGCCAGCACCCCCGAGGCGCGGGGGCAGAGGATCGTGCCGATCCCCAGCTCCTGAGCAATCGCCGCGGCGTGCAGCGGCCCGGCACCGCCAAAGGCCACCAGGGCATGTGTGCGCGGGTCGATGCCGCGCTGCACCGTGACCACCCGCAGGGCCCTGAGCATCTCGGCGTTGGCTACGCGGAGGATCCCCTCGGCGCAGTCCAGGGGATCCAGCGAGAGCTCGCCCGCCAGCCGGCCGACAGCGTCCTGGGCGGCGTCGATGTCGAGCTCCACCCCGGCCAGGGAGGCATCGCCGGCGAGGATCCCGAGCAGCAGGTTGGCGTCGGTGACGGTGGGCTCGGTGCCGCCACGCC
>JALYYW010000174.1 GCA_030946085.1 Actinomycetota bacterium | reverse complement strand
GCGCCCACCGCTCCAACTGCTCACGCTCACCGTCGGTGAGCGTCAATCCCGCCTTCGGACGACCACGAGTAGCAATCATCAAAGAATACTACCAAAATTACCACGAACTTACGACTCAGGACACTAGACCGAGGCGATTATCTGCACGTCCTTCTCGAAGCTGTCGACGAGACTCAGGAGGGTGTCGCACTCCCAGGCGCGTCCCCACTTGCGCTCGTTCAGCCGGTTCACGATCCCGGCGTCTTCGAGCTGCCGAAGCGCCCGACCGACCGCGACGTGGGACTCCCTCGTGAGCCGCTGCGCGACGGCGACATCGATGACCGGCTGCTCGGGAAGGGAGCTGACGAGTTGGCGGACCGCTGCGTCGCGGCGGGGCTGGCCGAGCGCATCGAGCCACTCTGCCTGGCGTTGCGCGATCGCGTCGGCGAGCTGCTCGGCTGCGAAGCAAGCTCGCGCGGTTGCCAGCGCGAAATTCTCCACCCACCCGCTGAGCGCGCCTTGCCTGTAGGCGGTTAGCCCGTCGATGTAGCCCCCGGGCTCCGCAGCGAGGATGAGACTGATGGGCGGCAGGTAGTTTGTGGTCTCGCCCCGCCGCCGCAGCACGGCGTAGATGAGCGCACGCCCGGCGCGACCCGTTGCCGTCGGCGAGGGGATGGATGGTCTCAAACTGAGCGTGGACGACAGCGGCCAGTGCGACCGGGGCGACATCGTCGCGGTCGACGAGCGTGCAGAGGTCCTCCAGCAGCGGGAGCAGGAGCTCCGGTGGGGGAGGGGCGTAGCTCGCCCCCACCGGGTTGTAGTCATTGCCGCCAATCCAGTTCTGGCTCGTCCGGGCATCCCGGCGATCTCCGGACCCGCGGTGAAGCGCAGCAAGTTCCGGTGGATGTCCTGGAGGTCGGCGAGGGTGAAAGGGTCGTCGGTTGCGCCGAGCTCGATCGCACGTTTCATCGCCTCGACGTTCCCCAGCACCTCGACGGCGCGCTGATCGCGCTGTCCTGTCTCGGCCTGGTAGGCGGCACGCGCCAGGCGCCTGTGCGAGAGGTGGATGCTCTCGATGCGAGACGAGGCCACGCTCTCGGAGCGCAGCAGGTTCTGCGCCAGCGCGCCGAGGGTGGCCACGCGGGGTGGGGAGCTGTACTTCGTAGCTTCCGGCGCGCCGCGCCTTCCGGCCGCCGTAGGCGCCGGGACTCGCCGGCCAGACTCGCTTCTCGATCCTGCCGAGGGGGACCGCATCAGAGGATGTGGGAGCGGCGGAGGACAACACGTTGACCTCTCAGCGCTTCATGAGCTTTGTAAGAATAGCTGCCGATCCTTACGGAGCGGTCGCCGACAAATAGCTTCCCACTGCCGTCCGCTCAGCCTGCGAGATGTCGCCAAGCCGCAAGCAGCGCCCGCGGGCGGTCGAGGACGATCCAGAAGAACGCGTGTCTGGGGCGCTCATCCGGAAAGGTCAGTCCATACGGTGGCAGACGGTGACGATTACCTTGACTTCCGCGGCTCGCCCCGGTTAGCGTGACGCTCATGTTACGCGGGATCAGTTGACCGGTCGGGCTGCTCGCACATGGTCGTAACCGCAGAGGCGGCTCCGGCACATGCCCCGGCGAGCCCGTCCGCGCCGAGCCTGGCCTCTGTTGCGTCCGTGACCACAGCGTTCAGCGTCGGCTGGCTGCTGGCTGAACTGCTCGAATCGGCGCAGGGCGCTGAGCCGGCGCGTCTGCCGGAAGGCTCCGTCACCGAGGCCTCACCACCAGGTTCGGCGGCTTCCATGCTCCTGCCGGAGCCGCCGGCGAGCGTGAGGGTGCGCCAGGTCCAGTCGAAGCTCAACCTCCTTCAGCCGGACCTCGACCGCGCCGGCGTGCCGAACGACTGCTCAGGAGAGGTCAGCAGCCGCTTGGAGGAGCTGGCCGCGTCTGTCGACGGCGGTTCGCTCGAGTCGCTGACGGTGGCCGCGGTCACCGAGAGCATCCTGGCCAACCTCACGGCTGCCTCGACGCGGCTCGGACGGGCACTGGGGCTTGGATTCGACCTCGCCAACACGTGCAAGCTCCCGGAGAAGGCCACCCGCGAGGCCTTCCTGCACCTGTTCGGAGCTCGCATCGTCGGCGTGCAGGAGGCCCTGGCCGATCTGGTCTCCTCACTGCCCGAGCATGCTGCCCGCGGAGTGAGCGTCTCGCTCGCCACGTGGCAGCAATGGGCGTCGAACCCGGAGCTCAGCAAGCGGCCGGTGGTGTGGCCCCACGATGGCGTCCGGGACGCGCTGGCGCGTCAGGGCCAGGTGTGGCGCGCAGTCCTCTCTGGCGAGAAGCTGGGCAAGGACATGCTGGCGGCGGATGACTACCTCACCGCGCTCAAGACCCTCGCGCGCCGGTTGTTCACCGGGCGCCCGGTGGTGTGGATCCTGCTGGGGCTGTGCGGGGTGGCGGTCGCCGGAGGCGTCTATCTGCTCATCGCCCAGAAAGGACTGCTGAACAAGGTCAGTGGATCGGTGCTCTCTGGCCTGGGAGTGGTGGGCGTTAGCGCGGCTTCCCTGAAGCGCAGCTTCGCCGACGTGGCCAAGGAGCTCGAGGCGCAGGTCTGGGGGGCCGAGGTTGATTTCGCCATCGCAGATGCGATCACCGTGCCGCCCGGAGATTGGCGGGTCAAGCTCAAGCGCAGCGACGCGCCTCCGCCGCGCGGCCTCGATCCGAACATCGCCGCGAACGCGCGCATCGTGCACAAGATCGCCAAGGCGATCTCCGACCCCGGTCGGCCGGCGGCTGTGCGCACCCGCCGCGTGCGCATGCTTCTCCGCGACGACTGCGTATACCAACCCGCGAGCGAACCCGTGGTGTCCGAGGACGTGGCCCGGCACCTGGTGAGCAGGCGATTTCTCGGATCCGATCCCGAGCAGCTGGCGGCTGGGGCACCCGGCCGGCTCGTCTCCCTGCACCACGATGAACAGGCGAATGTCCACCGCGCCCTCGTCTGGACGTTCAGCCAAGCCCGGCTGGTTCACCTGCATGAGCTTGGGGACTACGCCGCGGCGCGGCAGGCGGCGCGGGACCCTTGGCTTGTCAACGATGGAGGAGAAGCTCATGTCCCCACTTGACCTCGGCCCAGCCCCGCCGCCGATCCGTCACGCCCCCGACAGGGAGAAGCTCCGGCAAGCCGAGCAGCAGGTCCGCGGGCTCCTGTCGCCGGAGGCCAGGCAGCGCGCGCTCCGGCTGAGCTCCCGTCGAGCGTTGCTCGCACTGCGCTCCGGAGCGAGCAGCAAGGGCAGCCCTGAGCTGTACATGCCTCGCGACGCCTACCTGAGCCATGTCCAGGTCGCCTTGGAGCAGAGACTTGAATACCACCGCCTGGAAGGATCTACGATCAAGGGTGGCGCGCCCGGGGTTCCGCAAGCGGCGGATGGGACCAGCGCGGACCTCGAAGGTCCCCAAGCGGCAGATGGGACCAGCGCGGGGCTCGGGGACCAGCTCTTCGACCGCTTCGGGCCCGACGACTGGGAATGGATGAAGACCGTTGTGGAGGCAGCGCTGACCGCGATCGACGGCGGCAAGCACGCGTTCGGGATGCGCCCCGCCGAGTACCGGCTCGGCTCGCGAACGCGGATCGTGCTCGTAGCGGACTGGGGTACGGGCACGCCCCGGGCTCGGAAGATCGCGGCTTTGGCCCGTCAGCGTCTCGACGCCGAGCCGGCGATCGAGCGCCACGTCATCCACCTGGGCGACGTCTACTACTGCGGGCTGCCCGAGGAGTACCGGACGCGCTTTCTCGATCTCTGGCCTGCGTCCCGTGACAGCGGCGTCATGTCCTGGAACCTCAACGGCAACCACGACATGTACTCGGGTGGTCAGGGCTACTACTCGGTGATCTCGGCCGAGCCCTTCGCCCAACAGCAGGGCACGAGCTGCTTTCGGCTGTACAACGAGCACTGGCAGTTCATCGCGCTGGACACGGCCTACGCCGACAACGACTTGCACGACGCGCAGCTGCCATGGGTCAAGCGGTGGGTGGGCGTCGACGAGGTGGGCACGGCCACCGGCGTGAGTGGTGCGCGAGGGCCCAGAACGGTGCTGCTCAGCCACCACCAGCTCGGCAGCGCCAAGGACCAGAAGTCAGTCGGCCGGGGAATTCGTGATAAGACGGCAGCGGTGCGTAAGAGCGGGCGGGTCCACGCTTGGTTCTGGGGCCACGAGCACCGCTGCGCCCTCTACGAGCCCTACCTTGAAGTTGAGTGCCCCGTGTGCCTCGGTAACGGCGGCGTGCCCGAGCTGCTCTCGCCTCAGCTGACGCTGGCTGGCGGATTCGGCAGGATCACCGGGTTCATCACCGATATTCTGGCCCGGTTCAAGCCGCGCGTGCCGGCCCCGAGAGTTCGCTACCAGCCGCCGCTGCCCGATACCGACGCGGACGGGCTCGAGTGGGCCAAGCTCGGGTTCGTCGTTGTCGACGTAGACGGGGCGAGCGGTCGCGCTGTCTACGTGGACGAAGACGACGCGGAGGTCGACGTCGACTTGTTCGGAGCTGGGGCCGCCTAGCGCCGGCGAGCGCCGCAAGTCATGACGAGTCCGCCCTGCTCAGGGACCAAACGGCGCGAGCGAGCCGGGGCGCCGTTCGGCGGGCGGTAGGTAGTCGCGCCTCGGCTGTCCGGGAAGCTTTGGGTAGTTCGTGCCGGAACGCGACACTGAGATCAGCGAGCCCGCCGGGCGTCCGTTATGGGCTCAGCAGCGCGGCTACTAGGCTCGATGTCGATGAGCTCGCTTCCGGCCCTCTCCCTGCGCGCGCTGACCAAGCGCTACGACGGCGGCCTGCTGGCCCTCGACAACTTCGACCTCGAGATCCCGGACGGCGAGTTCTTCGGGCTGCTCGGTCCCAACGGCGCCGGCAAGACCACCCTCATCAGCGCGGTCTGCAACCTGATCCGTATCACCTCTGGGGAGATCGAGATCTTCGGGCAGCCGCATCGCGAGCCCGAGGCACGGCGGATGATGGGTCTGGCCGAGCAGGACGTCAACCTCGACCGCTTCCTCGACGTCGAGGAGACGCTCGTGTACCACGGCGGCTATTACGGGATGAGCCGGACCGACGCGGTGGGTCGCGCGCGGGAGATGATGGACGTCTTCGATCTTCGCGCCAAGGCGGGGGTGCGGGCACCGAGCCTCTCGGGCGGCATGCGCCGGCGCCTGCTGCTGGCGCGGGCGCTGATGCACGAGCCGCGGCTGGTGATTCTGGACGAGCCGACCGCCGGGGTGGACTTCGAGCTGCGGATCGAGTTGTGGCGCTACATCCGGCGGCTGCACGAGCAGGGCACGACGATCTTGCTCACCACCCACTACCTGGAGGAAGCCGAGGAGCTCTGCCGGGACGTCGCCCTGATCCGCGGAGGGCGCCTGCTCGCCCGCGACAGTCCCGCGGGGCTGCTGAAATCCTTCGATGCCGCCTCGCTGGCCGACGTCTACGTGAAGGCGATGGCGGCAGCGGCATGAGCGCGTCGGTCGCCCACGAAGAACGTCGCGTAACCGCGCAGCCCGGGCTTCGGGTGCGCCGGCGCGGACTCGTCTCCCTGGCCGGCCGCGAAGTCCTGCGCGTGCTCAAGCTCTGGACGCAGACCGTGGCCGCGCCGGTGGTGGCCTCATTCCTGTTCATCCTGGTGTTCGGGCTCTCGCTGAGCGGACGCATCCGCCATATCGACGGGTTTGACTACCGGGTGTTCATCGTCCCCGGCCTGATCACCATGGCGATGGTCCAGGCCGCCTACGCCAACAATGCCTCGTCGGTGTTCCAGTCGCGATTCGATCGCTATCTCAACGACGTGCTCGCCTCTCCGATGCGCAATTGGGAGATCAACCTGGGCCTGTCGCTCGGCGGAGTGGTGCGTGCCTTGCTGATCGGCGTGGCGCTGCTCCTGCTGGCCCTGCCGATCACGCACGTGCCGATCCACGATCCAATTGTGCTGGTGGTCGGGGTCGCCCTCGGGCTGACGCTGTTCTCCTCCCTGGGGGTGGTGGTCGGCATCTACGCCAAGACCTGGGATCACACCGGCTTCGTTCAGAACATCGTGATCGTGCCGTTGAGCTTCCTCGGCGGCGTCTTCTACTCGGTGTCCACGCTGCCCTCGCCGTGGAGCGAGGTCTCGCACGCCAACCCGATCTTCTACCTGGTGCAGGCGGTGCGCTACGGGTTTCTGGGCACCAGCGACGTGCCCGTCGGGATCGCGCTGGTCATCACCGCGACGCTGGCCGCTCTGACAGTCGCCTGGAGCGCTTGGCTCTTTCACAGCGGGCGCAGGCTCAAGCCCTGACTGGGCGGCGCCGCCATTCCCAGCGAGGATGACCACGTTCCGAGCTCGCAGCGAACACTTAGCCGCTATTGCTGCGTGCCGAGTGAGTGGCCTTCACCCGGCGCCCGCGTGACCGTGAATCGGACCACTGGTCTGGCGCAGGGGAACCGCCACGCGGTTCGCCCGGCAGGCGATGATCTCCGCCAGCACCGAGACGGCTGTCTCCTCCGCGGTGCGACTGCCGATGTCCAGGCCGCAGGGGGCGTGGATGCGGGCGATGTCGGCGTCGGTGGCGCCGGCGCGGCGCAGGCGGGCTTCACGGTCGGCCGCGGTCCTGCGGCTGCCCAGGGCGCCGATGTAGCCGGCGCCGCTCCCCAGCGCCGCGAGCAGAGCGGGCTCGTCGAACTTCGGGTCGTGGGTGAAGACGAGCACCGCGTCCCGCGGACCCAGCTCGACGCCGCCCATCACCTCCTGAGGCCATCCGACGGCGACGTGCGCGGCGGAGGAGAACCTGGCCGAGCGAGCAAACCGGGCGCGCGCGTCGCAGATGGTCACCTCGTAGCCGATCCGGGAGGCGAAGGGGGCCAGCGCCGCCGAGAAGTCGATCGCGCCGACGATGAACATCCGCGGTGGAGGCGCGAACGAGCGGATGTGCACCCGGAGCTCGGCGCCGAGGGTCGCGCCGTCGGAGCCGAAGGCCCTGATCGTGGTCTTGCCCTCCTGGAGCAGTCCCTGCGCCTCTCGCGCGACATTGCGATCAAGCAGGCGGGAATACCCGAGCGTGCCGATGACCTCGTTCTCGATCACCGCCATCCGGGCGCCGGCGGTCTCACCGTCGAGCAGGACCGCGACCGCGACGGGGCGTCCGGCCGCGTGGGCCTGGAGCGCGGCGCCTTCCACCCGACCACCTTCCTCGGAAACCTCGCAGACGAAGATGTGCACGATTCCGCCGCACATCAACCCCACGGTCCCGGCCAGCTCGTCGGAGATCCCGTAGCGCAGCACCCGCGCTCCCGTCCTGCCGCCGAGGATCGACTCGGCCTCCGCGACGACGGCTCCCTCCACACAGCCGCCGGTCAGCGATCCCTCGATGTTGCCGCGCTCGTCGACCAGCATCATCGCCCCGACCGGCAGGGGGGCCGAGCCCCCGACCTCCACCAACAACGCCTGGATGAATCGTCGACCCTCGCGCAGCCAGTCAACGGCGATGTCCTGCGTTGCGTTGACCGTGCCAGAGTCGATCATCGCGCCAGCAACACCGACTGGTAGTCCTCCCAGGTGTCGACATCGAGCGGGATAGGGCCTTCGACGGGCACGTCGACCACCTCGTCGGCGCGCCGATCCAGGAGCTTCCAGACCCCCTTGTCGCCGTGCAGATCCGCGAGCTCTCCGAACATCGACCTCCCGAACAGCAACGGATGCCCGCGACCGTCCTCATACCCACACGCCGCCAGCGGCGCGTTTCCGCGCTGGGCGACCAGCGCCCCGACGGTGGCCACGCTCACGCCCGGCTGATCGCCGAGCAGCAGGACGAGCGCCTCAGACCGCGCATCGACAGCGCCCAGGGCGGCGGCGATCGAAGACGAGCAGCCTTCGCCGAACTGCTGGTTCTCCACCACCGTCACGCCGTCGAAGTCGATTCGCTCCCGGACCTCCTCCGCGCCGCCTCCGAGCGCGCACAGCAGCTGGTGAAAGCGGCATTCGCGCGCGGTCTGGAGCACGTGGGCGAGCAGGGGCACCGGCCCGTAGGGCAAGAGCTGCTTGGGTTGGCCCAGGCGCTTGGAGCCGCCGGCGGCCAGCACCAGGCCGGTGACCAAAGGGCTAGCCGGGGGCAACGGCATGCGAATGCTCGCGGGCGTAGCGATCGCGACAGCCCTCACCGCAGAAGAAGATCGACTCCTCGCCGACCCGCAATCGAGGTGTGGCCTCGGTCACTGCCACGCGCATGCCGCACACGGGATCGACCGCCTCGCTCACCGCCGCCGCCAGCTGGGTCTCGCGTGGCCCAGGCGCTGGATCTGAACCCTGCTCCGCGACGAGCTCGGCGAGGACCGAGATCGCAGTCTCGCCCGGCGACCGGGCGCCGATCTCCAGACCCGCGGGGGTGTGCAGCTGGGAGCGAAGCGCCTCCGAGATCTGCAGCTCCGCGCGGACCGCGGCGCCGCGCTTGTCGCTTGCCACCAGCGCCACGTAGGGCACGCCTGCGCTCAGCGCGGCCGCCAGCACGCCCTCCTCGCCGCTGCCGTGTGAGGCCACGACCACGGCCGCCGCACCGTCCACGGCGCCGGCGTCGCCCGCGGTCGCCATCTGGCAGTCGTAGCCCGCCGCCGCTCCCACCCGGGCAAGCGAATGGGCGATCGGGGAGTCACCGACGATCACCACTCGCGCCGCGGGCACATGCGGCTCCAGGAAGATCTCCAGCGACCCGCCGCTCAGGCACGGGTTGCGTTCCACCACCGCGCCCTCGATCGTCTCGGCAGGCTCGGTCAACGCGGCATCGCCGTCGTCGTCCTGCCCGGGGAGCAGGCGCAGCAACAGGGGCTCTCCGGTCTCCATCGCTCGCAGCGAGTGCAGGCGGACCGAGGACGCGGCGCAGACGCCGCCGACGAACCCATCGATCGTGCCGTCGGCCAGGACCACCGCTGAATCCCCGGGCCGCACGCTCGTCGGTCGACGAGCCCGGACCACGGTGGCCAGCACGAACGGTTGGCGCTGGGCAACCAGCTGGTCCACGCGAACGGCTAACTGGTTCCTGATCATGTCAGTCTCCTCGTCGGGGCCGCCGGGCGGCCACCACGGGCAGCTCGGCGGAGATGTTCACGGTCCGGCAGCCGGCGCAGCGGACCCGGACTCGCCCGGTCATGTATTGCGGGTCCATCCTGGCGGCGAGCAGGCTGCCGCAGGCGACGCAAACGTAGTCGTACTCGCCGTGGCCACGGAAGACCGGCCGGTCCACGCTCTCCTGGACCGCGGTGCCGCCGTCCACCGGGACCTCACCCTCCTGTACGGCTCGCATCTTCCTGAGCGTCATCACGCCGCGCTCAGAGCGCCGCCAGCTTCTGGGTGAAGTCCTTGATCAGCGCGTCGAGCACCGTCTCGAGCACGCCTTCGCCCATCGATGCCGCCTTGCCGGTGATCTGCGCAGCGGTGTGAACGTTGCCGCCGTCGTCGGCCAGCGTGAATACGACGTTGGCGTTGGCGTGACCCTGCCCGCCCGCCTCGCGGGACTTGACCTGCATCACCGCCCGGTGGTTCTTCACGTCCTGCTCGATCACGCTGACCGAGCCTGTGAACTTCATCGACATCGCTCCCATCTTGACCTTGATCTCCGCCTTGACCGACTCGGGTCCGGTCCGCTCCAGCACGGAGCCGCCCTCGACGCAAGGGACCAGTCGCTCGAGGTCGAGGATCGTCTCCCAGCTCTCCTCGACCGGCTTGGACATGGTGAAGGGATGGTCGAGCTCAACCATGTTCGGGCCTCGTTTCGGTTGTATGTTCCTCAACACTGCCGTCGGAGAAGAGAGAGTGAGTCCTTCGTATGTCAATGGAGCCGGGAACGTACGCGCTGGGACCGCAGAACGGCACCCTTTCCGTCCGCACGGGTCGGCGCGGGGCGGCCGCCAAAGCGGGCCACGACCTGCTGATCGAGGTGGAGGACTGGAGTGCCACCGTCCAGATCGGCGGCGAGGCGCAGCAGACCGTGCTGGAGCTCACGGCGGACTCAGGCTCGCTGCGAGTGCGGGAGGGCACGGGGGGAGTCCAGTCCCTCGGCGAGGACGACCGCTCTGGAATCGACCAAACGATCGTCAAGGATGTCCTGAAGGGCACGACCATCGCCTTTCGCTCGCGTTCGGTCCAGTCCGGTGGCGAGAGACGGTTGAGCGTCGAGGGTGATCTGGAGCTCAGGGGCACGAGCAACCCAGTCTCGTTCGATCTCAGCCTCGGCGACGACGGCGACGTGAGCGCAAGCGCGGTCGTCAAGCAGACCGCCTGGGGCATAAAGCCGCACTCGGCGCTGTTCGGAACGCTCAAGGTGGCTGACGAGGTCCAGGTCGTCATCGACGGGCGCCTGTCTGCTCAGTCGCGGTAGACGGTCTGGGCGTCGAGTCCGCCCTCGACTCCGGGGGGCAGCGCGCCCGTGCCGTGGGCGTACATCGCCAGGTCGGCGATCGTCCTGGGCTGCGCTTCGCTGCCGGTGCGGTCAAAGGCGCCGTCCCGCCACTTCAGCGTCTCGGCGGGGGTATCGAGCGCGACTCCAGCCAGCAGCTGGGCCTTGGCGAGTATTTTGTCAGTCGCGCTGCTGACCGCGGCCGAGGTTCCGCCGGACGGGCTCGTGTTGAACCCGTGCCCGACGCCGAAACGGTCGGTGTCGGCGGGGACGACCTTGACGTCCAGTTGCGGAACGCCGAGCTCGTCGGCGACCAGCCGCGCGTACTCGTCCTCCTTGCCGTCGGCCTCGGTGGTCAGGCTGAGCACCATCTTTCCGGTTGGGTGCACCCGTAGGAACACGGCCCGGTACGCCTCGTTGGCCATCTGCTAGATCCTCCTCCTGAGAAACGATCGGTCTGGTCTCACTGGCTCCTGCCCCGCTGGTCCTCCTTGCCCGCATGCGCCAGGCGCTGGCGTTCCTGGTGAGCGCTCAGGGCGTTGTGCTGCTCCAGATCGCAGAAGCTCGGCTGCGGACCGCCGAGCAGGTGCGGGGGCACCGCAGGCCGCTCACAGCCTGGGTAGATGCAGAGCTTCTGGGGCTCGCTGCCGCTGTTCATCCGCCGCCCCACCCCGGGGTGGTCCTGCCCCGGCTGGGCCCGTAACCGCTCGGCATCGCCACCGAGCTGCCAGGTACGGGCGTGGCGCTGGGCCAGGCCTCCTCGTCGCCGTCTGGCTCGGGAGCAGGCGCGGGTGGGCGCCAGCTCGTTGCCGGGACGGAGTCACGCCAGCGCTCGGCGCCGATCGCAGCCACCACCTCGCCCAGCGCCTCCAGGCTGTGCCCGCTGAGAAGCGCATCGCAGAAGGGCAGCGCCGCCGCCATGCCCCCGGCCTGCGGCGAGAAGTCGCTGGCGGCGGCGCGCGGGTTGACCCAGACGATCCGGTAGGCCAGCCGGGCCAGCCGCTGCATCTCCCTCGCGACGAGGCTGGGGTCGCCCCGCTCCCAGCCGTCGGAGAGGATCACCACCACCGCTCCACGCGCCATGCCTCGCCGCCCGTGGCGGTCGTTGAAGGTCTTGAGCGCCTCGCCTATTCGTGTTCCGCTTGACCAATCCGGAGCCGTGGCGGCGGCCTGCTGGATCGCCCGCTCGGGATTGCGCGAGTGCAGCGCGCGCGTCAGACGCGTCAGGCGGGTGGCAAAGGCGAAGGCCTCGGATCGGCCCCCACCCACCCCGGTTCCGGCCGCGCAGGTCAGGAACTGCAGGTAGGCGCGGGCATAGGGCTCCATCGAGCCGGAGATGTCACACAGCAGCACGATCCGGCGGGGCACGACCCGGCGGCGCCGGCGCGCCAGCCGGATCGGATCGCCTCCCGTGCGCAGGCTGGCGCGCAGCGTGCGCCGCATGTCGAGACGCGTTCCGTGACGAAACGGCTCCGCGCGACGGGTCCGTCTCCGGGGAGTCGCCAGTGCCATCTCGGCCATCAGCCGGTACAGCTGGGCCAGCTCGTCTGGCGCCAGCGCGTCGAAGCGCTTAGCTCTGATGACCTCCTCGTCGCTGGCGACCGTGGGCACGGGAAGCGGGCGCTCGGTCAGCGTCGCAGCTCGTCGGCGCGGAGTCGGCGAGGAGCCTGCCGACCCCATCTCCGGCGGGCGGTCCTCGCCCGGGGCGGCCGGCCGATTGACCTCCGGTCGCTCATCGGGGGGCGAAGGGACCTGCCGAGCGTCCTCGGGCGCTGTCACCGCGGTGGCGGCGCCCCGGCCGAAGACCTCGGTGAAGACGGCATCGAAGGCATTGAGCTGCGCCGGGTCAGAGACGAACACCGCGCGCGCGGTCCAGTACAGGCGCCGGCGGGCGACCGGTCGGACTAGGGTGAGGGCTTGGGCGAAGCGGGCGGATCGCTCGGCGCTCACCGGCACGCCGGCCTCGTGCAGCCGGCGGCCGAACCTCCCGACCAGGGCCGGCAGATCCAGCTGCACCGTCTCAAGCGCAAACCTTGCCGGCGACACAACCGCTCCTCAGCCGCGCCCGCTCGTCAGCGCTGCCAGGCCAGCAGCCCTGATGACCTCTTGGTCCTCGCGGTACTTCAGCACCGATCCCAGGGTGCGATCCACCGCAGGGATGTCGAGCTCGCGCACGCCGAGCATGTCAAGCGCGGCGAGCCAGTCGATCGCCTCGGCGATGCCGGGCGGCTTCTGCACATCGGAGTCCCGCATCCGTGAGACGGCGTCCGCGACCTGCACCGCGAGCGTTGCCGAGGCGCCCTTCACCCGCCGGCGGATGATCTCGACCTCGCGCTCGGCGCTGGGGTAGTCGATCCACTGATACAAGCAGCGGCGCTTGACGGCGTCGTGGAGATCGCGCGTGCGGTTGGAGGTGAGCACGATCACGGGCGGGTGCGTGGCCCGGACCGTCCCGAGCTCCGGGATCGTGACCGTGGCCTCGGCCAGCAGCTCCAGCAGGAACGCCTCGAAGTCGTCATCGGCACGATCGATCTCGTCGATCATGAGCACCGCCGGACGCGGTCCGGGGTGCTGCAGGGCCCGCAGCAGCGGACGCCTGATCAGGTAATCGGGGCCGAACAGGTCGTCCTCGCGCAGCTCGGCGTCGCGAGCGTCCGCCAGGCGGATCGACAGCAACTGACGGGGGTAATTCCATTCGTAGAGCGCCTCCGCGGCGTCGATCCCCTCGTAGCACTGCAGGCGCACCAACGGCGTGTCGAGCACGGCGGCCAGGGACTTCCCGGCCTCGGTCTTGCCAACACCGGCCTCGCCCTCCAGCAGCAGCGGCTGGGGGAGACGGAGGCTGAGGAAGATGGAGGTCGCCAGCCCCTCGTCGACGAGGTAGTCGACCGCTCCCAGACGGCGGGCGAGCGTCTCCACGTCGGGTACGAGATGGACGATCTCCTCCGGGGCAGCCCCGGTCAGCTGCGTCATTGCGGCGGTTCGGGGCGACCCTGCATCGCCGCCCACACCCGCGCGGGGTTGCAGGGCATGTCGATGTGATCCACTCCGTGGGTCTGGTGCAGCGCGTCGATCACGGCGTTGACGATCGCCGGCGGCGAGCCGACGGTGGGCGACTCGCCGACGCCCTTAGCCCCGAGCGGGTGGTGCGGGCACGGGGTGACCGTCTCGCCGAGCTCGAAGTCCGGGCATTCCAGCGCGGTGGGGATCAGGTAGTCCATGAATGAGGAATTCAGGCAGTTGCCCTCCTCGTCGAAGGAGATCAGCTCCATCAGGGCGATCCCGATGCCCTCGGCGAGGCCGCCGTGGATCTGGCCGTCGACGATCATCGGGTTGATCCGCACCCCGCAGTCATCGACGGCGATGAAGCGCCGCACCGTCACCTGGGCTGTGTCGGGGTCGATGTCGACGACCGCGATGTAGGCGCCGTAGGGGTAGGTCAGGTTGGGCGGGTCGTAGATCACCTGGCCGTCGAGACCGCCCTCCATGCCCTCAGGCATCGCCTCGCCGCTGTAGGCATAGGCGGCGATCTCCTCGATCATCGCGCCCTGCTCGGGATCGCCCTTGACATACCACCGCCCTTTCTCCCAGGCCAGGTCCTCGGGACGGGTCTCGAGCATCGTGGCGGCGATCAGTCGCGCCTTGTCACGCACCTTGCGAGAGACGACGGCGACGGCGGCGCCGGACACCGGCGTGGAGCGGCTGCCGTAGGTGCCCAGGCCGTACGGCGTGCGGTCGGTGTCGCCATGGCGCACGTCGATGCCCTCGGGCGGGATGCCCAGCTCCTCGGCCACGATCTGGGCAAACGTGGTCTCGTGTCCCTGACCCTGGGTCTGGCAGCTGAGGCTGACCACCGCCCTGCCCGAGGGATGCAGGCGCAGGTCGGCGCCGTCGTTCATCGACATGCCGAGGATGTCCATGTGCTTGCGCGGGCCGGCACCGACCCCCTCGGTGAAGAACGACACCCCGATGCCCATCAGCTCGCCGCGCTCACGCTTCTCGGACTGCTCGCGGCGCAGCTTCTCATAGCCGGCGATGTCCATCGCGACCTTCATCGTCTCGGCGTAGTTGCCCGAGTCATACGTCCAGCCCGTGGTCGTCTCGTAGGGGAACTGCTCGGGGCCGATGAAGCTCTGCATGCGCAGCTCGATCGGATCCACTCCCATCTCCAGCGCCAGCGCGTCGACCATCCGCTCCACCAGGTACACCGCCTCCGTGATCCGGAACGAGCAGCGGTACGCGACCCCGCCGGGCGCTTTGTTGGTGTAGACCGCCTTGACCTTGACGTGGGAGGCCTGCAGGTCATAGGAGCCGCAGCAGATGTGGAAGAAGCCGGCCGGGAACTTGGTCGGCTGGGCGGTGGAATCGAACGCCCCGTGATCGGCGATCACGTCCACCCGCAGGCCCGTGATCTTGCCCTCCTTGGAGCACATGTCCGCGTGCATCACGTAGTCCCGGGCGAAGCCCGTCGACATCAGGTTCTCGGAGCGGTCCTCGACCCACTTGACCGGGACGCCGGCGACGATCGAGCCCGCAATCGCGCACACGTAGCCCGGGTAGATCGGCACCTTGTTGCCAAAGCCGCCGCCGATGTCGTTGCAGCGGATCCGGATCATGTGCTCGGCCAGGCCGGCGACGTGCGCGTAGACGGTGCGATGCACGTTGGGGGCCTGGTTGCCGTTATAGATGTCCAGCTGTCCGGTCTCGGGGTTGAAGTCGGCGATCATCCCGCACGTCTCGAGCGGGGCGGGATGGCAGCGGGGGTAGATGATGTCTCGGCTGACGACCGTGTCGGCGTCGGCGAAGGCCCGCTCGGTGGCCTTCTCGTCGCCGGCCTCCCAGGTGGGGCTGGCCAGGTTGTCGACCTGTCCGTCCTTGTCGTCACGGATCAGTGGGGCGTCGGGGTCGAGCGCCTTGCGAGCGTTGACGACCGCCGGCAGCGGCTCGTACTCGACCTCGATCAATGCCAGCGCATCACGGGCGATGTACGCGTCGGTGGCGATCACGAACGCCACCTCCTGGCCCTGGAAGCGGACCTTGTCGCCCGCGAGCACGGCCTGCGTGTCGTAGGAGATCGTCGGCATCCACGCCAGCCCGAGGGTCTCCAGGTCCTTGGCCGTGACCACCGCGGCCACGCCGGGGAGCTCGAGCGCTGCCGAGGTGTCGATCGAGACGATCTGGGCGTGGGCGTAGGGGCTGCGCAGGATCGCGCCGTGGACCATCCCGGGGAGGCGGATGTCGTCCAGGTAGGTGCCCTGGCCGCGGATGAAGCGGGCGTCCTCCTTGCGCTTGAGGCGGCCGAAGCCGATCGGCCGCTCGTGGCTGGGACTGGGCAGGTTCTCAAGCGTGGCCATGGTCTAAGTCTCCTGTTTGGTCGCTGCTTGGTGCTCGGCCGCCCAGCGGACGGCGGCAACGATGTTCTTGTAGCCGGTGCAGCGGCAGATGGCGCCTGAGATCGCCGTCCGGATCTCGTGATCGGTCGGGTCGGGGTTCTCGTCCAGCAGCGCGCGAGCGGTCATCAGCATCCCGGGCGTGCAGAACCCGCAGTGCAGAGCGTGCAGCTCGTGAAAGCCCTGCTGCAGCGGGTCAAGGCGCCCGTCGACCTCCAGCGCCTCGACGGTGCGGATCTCGTGGCCCTCGCACATCGCCGCCAGCGTCGTGCACGACTTGAGCGGCTGCCCGTCCATCAGCACCACGCAGGCGCCACAGTTGGAGGTGTCACAGCCCCAGTGGGTGCCGGTCAGCCCGGGCGTGTCGCGGATGAAGTGCACCAGCAGCTGGCGCGGCTCGGTTTCCCGGGTGACCTCCCGACCGTTGATCGTGATCGTCAATTGCGGCACCGCTACGCCTCCTGTCTGAGGGCTCGGGTGGTGGCGCGGCGCAGCGCTCGCCCCGCGAGCACGCCGGCGAGATGGCGCTTGTAGTCGACCGGCCCGCGGCCATCGGCCGACGGCGAGCAGTCCGCGGAGGCGATCTCCGCCGCCTGCGTGAACAGCTCCTCCGAGGGCGCGACACCCCGCAGCAGCTCCTCGGCGCGGGTGACGTGGACGGTCGTGGGGCCGACCGCGCTGAGCGCCAGGCCGACATCGGCGATCCTGCCCCCGTCGATCCAGATCGCGGCCGAGGCAGCTGCGATCGCCCAGTCCCCGGCGCGCCGCTCGACCTTCTCGTGCGCGCTGCCGCCGCCGGCGCGCAGGGGGATCCGGACCTCGGTGAGCATCTCGCCGTCACCGACCGCGGTCATGTAAGGACCGACGTGGAACTCGTCCATCGCCACCACCCGCGCTCCGCCACCGCCGCGGATCACCACCTTGGCCTTGACCGCCGAGCACACGGCGCTCAGGTCCTCGGCCGCGTCGGCCTGGCAGAGGCTGCCCCCGATCGTCCCGCGATTGCGCACCACGGGATCGGCGATGACCTGCTCGGCATCGGCGAACAGGGGAAAGTGACTGGCGAGGACGTCTGACTTCAGCAGCTCGACGTGTCGCGTCAGCGCCCCGATCCGGATCTCCTCGGTGGACAGCCGGATGTAGCTGAGCTCGGCGAGGTCGTTGATGTCGATCAGATGCTCGGGTTGGGCCAGACGGAGCTTCATCATCGGCAGCAGGCTGTGGCCGCCAGCGATGATCCGCGCCTCGGAGCCGAGCCTCTGCAGAGAGGCGAGCGCACCCTCCACGCTGGTGGCGCGCTCGTACTTAAACGGCCCCGGTGTCTGCACGGTCTAGCTCCTCTCCTTGGTGACCGATCCGCCGCCCCACCGCTTGCGGGGCCCCCCGGTCTCTTCGTCGGGCTCGTACTGCACGGGCGAGTCCGCCCCGATGACCGGTGAGCGCGGCAGGCGCTCGGGCTGCTGTTGGCGGCCGTCGGGGTACAGCGTGCGCGCCGCCTGGCTTCCGTAGGTCGCGTTGCGCAGCGCCGGGCCGTTGGGCGAAGCCGCCGCAATCGGGGCCTCTCGGCCCAGACGCGCCAGCGTGAGCGTGCCTCGGGTGTAGACCTCGCCGATCCTCGGCGCCTTGATCTGCCGACTCTGGGGGAAGTTGCGCAGCCCCTTGGCCGCGGCGCCCGGGTACATGCCCTCGACGAGGCCGACGGCATCGCTGAGGCCCGCCTTCTTGACCAGCAGCCCCTCGAGCAGGTCGACTCCCGCATCGAGATTCCCGTTGATGTCGGTCACGATCTCGTTGACGGGCGCGCTCTTCTCGACGATCTCCACCACCCCGGCGATCGCCTCGTCCAGGCCGGAGTTGATCTGTCGCAGCGCGAGGATCGTGGAGACCAGGTAGAAGACGACGGCCGCGACGATCGCCACCACGGCGATGATCATCACCACACCAGCTGCCGGCACCGCTCACGCCCCCTTGGCATCGTCGAGGATCACGTCGAGCGAGCCGCCGTAATTGGCGACCACCTCGATGGTCTTCACCACCTGCTCCTGCGTGGTCAGGAGCAGCGGGGCCGCGTCCAGGTCCCTGGATCCCGCTCGCGCGGCAGCGGAGATCCTGGTCACGCTGGGCACGATCCCGGTGGCGGCGTTCAGGACGCCGCGCAGCAGGTAGATGACGACCGGCAGCAGGACGAGCAGCAGGACCGCATCACCGATCCACTGCAGGATCATCGCGGCCTCCTTTCGGCCACGACCGCCGCCTTGGTGGCGATCCCCGGGAAAGCTCCCACGATCGTCTCGAACTGAGCGTTGATCGCCCGGACGGCGGGCTCCAGGGGACGCAGGTGCTCGGACTCGACGCCCTCGAGGGCGGTCGCGAGCGTGTCCAGCTTCCCGGAGGCCGACTGAAGCCCGGTCCGGATCAGGATCAGCGCCCCGGCGAGAACCGCGACGATCACGAGCGCCAGAATCACGCTCAGGACGGTGAGGGTGGTGGAGCTCATGCCGCACCGAACCCGTCGGTGAGGGCGTTCATATAGCCGTCCTGGATCACTGCTTCCTCCACGATCTGTGCCAGTACCGGAGCCGTGGCCTGGAGCTGGGGAATGTTCGCCGTGTTGCCGGCAACCTGACCCGCGACCTCCAGCAGCGCGCCGGCCGACTTGTCGATGTCGTTGACGGTTCGGATCAGCACGACCAGGAGCCCCGCGACCGCCAGCGCGGCGATCAGGCCGATGATCAGCGCGATTCCCCACGCGCCGTGGTTGGAGAGAGCGGCCAGCGTGACCATCACCGGCCCACCGCGACCTTTCTGAGCGCCCGCGCCGCGTGCAGGATCCGGACCCCGGAGTCGTTGATCTGACCCACCCCCTCCAGCGCGGTCGTCTGCTCACGCACCTTCTCCACGCCCCCCACGGCGGTTTGTGCCTGTCTGGAGATCCGCATCGCCAGGGCCACGATCGTGATCACTATCGCCGCGGCCACGAGGACGACGACCACGCCGAGCGCGAGCCCGATCGTCCATCCGGCCGAAGCGCCAACAACGATGGTCATGCACACCTCCCGGCTAGCTCTCTCTCCGCAGGTGATTCTGGCGGCAGCAGCGCCTTAGCGCAACCGGGTACCCGTTCTTGGTAGGTGATAGCCATCTGGGTTGGGGGTAGAACCCTGGGCAGCCACCGACGCGGCACAGGAGGATCTGATGGGCGAGAGCGATGACCGCGGGACTTCAGTCAATCCGACCGAGCAGCGCGGTGGAACGACGCCGAGCGAGGGCGAGGCTCGCGAGAAGGGTCCGTGGGCAGCGAAGGCCGCCGAAGGCGTCGTGCCGGGTGAGCTGGGCGGATCCGATGCGCCCGACGCACTGCAGGCCGAGGATCCGGAGCTCGGAAGCTCCGTTCTGGGCGCCACCACCGGATCCGATGAGCCGGCGACTGAGGGTGGCGTCGATCTGAGTGCCGGCGACAACGCCGATGCGACCACCGACGGCGGCCCGGAAGCGTCAACGGGCCCCGAGCCGGATATGAAGGACGCCGCGGCCGGACCGCGTCAAGCGGATCTGAAGTCAGCCGAGTAGCGACGTCGCCTAGGCCAGTCGGAGGCCCAGATGGCGAGGAGCCGGCGGCAGAGGTCGTGCAGCGGAGTCTGGATCGGGGCCGACCTGGGATCAGCTGGATCAACCTGATCGAGGTCGAGTACCGAGTCCGTCATCAGCACTGGTCACCGATGCCCGCACCCCCCTGATCCCGAGGTCGCCTAACGGTCGAGCGCTCGGGCGAACCCGAAGCCCGACGCGGCGGGAGGCTGGCTCGCCTCCCGCTCCTCCGCCTGCCCGTACAGCTCGGCCAGCGGCGTGGGGCGGTTCACGCGGCGCCGCCGACCCCGCGAGGACAGCCATTCGTTCGCCTCGGACATCGACAGTGGGCTGAACTCGAGGTCGCAGAGGCAGCGACCGGGGCGGTGCACCGCAGGGTGCAGGCGCCCCAGCGGCTCGTTGGTGGTGATCAGCAGCAGGGTGCGCGTTCCCTGGCCGAGGATCCCGTCGGCGACGTTGAGCAGGCGGGAGAGCGCTTGACCGGCTTGGGCCCGGGCGTCGCAGGCGATCAGCTCGCCGGCATCTTCGAAGACGACCAGCCGCCAGCGATCCTCGCCGTCGCCACTCCAGCTGAGGAGCTCGAGCATGTACGCGCCTCCGCGGCCGAGCAGCTCATCGGGATCCATGACGATGTGAGCCGAGCACCACTGAGCCCACTCGCGCGCCAGGGCGCGGAGCGCATGGGACTTGCCGGTTCCCGGCGTCCCGCGCCAGAGGATGAGCCGGCCGCTCGCGGGCGGCTCGCGCAGTTCGATGAGACGCTGCAGCTCGTCGCGTACAGGCGAGGAGTAGTTGCCGGCGATCTCACCGAAGCTGGGCGCTTCGATCTCTCGATGGCGGACATCGGCGCCGAACTCGCCGCGCATCCAGAACGCAACCGACACCCGGTCGGGCTCGGGCGGCTCGAAGGCGAGGACGCTGCGCAGACGGGCCGCGGCGGCGTCGGCCGCCTTCCGGCAGGCGGCTCCGATCTCCACTCTGACATGGCCGTGGCCGGCGTCGACGAGCGCGACGGTCTTGTCCTGCAGCCGAATCAGCGCCTCCACCTCGTTGCCCTGTGGATCGGACCTGACCAGCACGGGTGCACCAAGCTCCTGAAGCTGCGCGGGCGACGAGGACCCGCGGAAGCTGTCCTGGGTCACCTGCGTCAGCGACTGGGCCAGCAGCTCGGCGACGAACAGCGCCTGTGGAACCGCGTCAGGACGAGTGTCGTGGAGCCGTGGGCGCGGAGGGCTGATCCCGAGCGCTTGCGTGTTCATCGTGTTGTTCATGGTGGTATCCATGGCAGCCCCTCTGGAGGAGTCGGACCTCCGGCCGCACGCAGGCGTGCGGTCTCCCGTCGAGCGAGAAGGGCGGTGGTTCAAGGTCGTCGCGCGCCGGCCGCGCGCGACTGAAGAGCTCAGAGCTGGACAGCGCGACGCGGCCGTGCGGAGGCGGCCACGTTATGTCGTTGTGCGGTGGATCTCAGCTTCATGAGATTGGCCGAACATAGCGCCCGGCGGGTAGCGATGCAAGTCGCCTTGCCGGGGCTCAGCGTGCCGTCAAGAATTTGCAAATCTAGGTCCGGTCCGGGAGGGGCGCACAGCAGCGTGAACGCCCCCGCCGGCGCCGCTGGCCCGGCGGCGCGAACATGCCGGTGATGCTTGTACTTCGGGCCAGTGCACCGGCGTGGAGACCTAGCATCATGCTTGTATGTCCGTTGCGCAGTCAGTCCGGATCCTCGTACGTCCCGATCCGCGGACACGCCCGAGGCCGGTGGCGGGATCACACGAGCGATGGATGATCTGGGTCGAGCTGCTGCCGAGGCGAAACCTGCGCCGACTGTACCTGTCGAGTGACTAGGCCGCGCTCGGTCGCCACTGCGAGAGGTCGCGCCAGAACCCATAGGTTGGCCGTACTACGGTCGCTCTTCCCCCCGGTCCGCTTGGTGCTCCAGGATGGGACGGTTTCGGATGAAGCCGAGACCGCCACCCCGGCGGCCTCGGCAAATTCTCTCCGTCGCCCCCCAACTCACCCCCGACTCGAGCTACAGCGCGGTAACGACCGACTTCGTCTCCAGGTAGTTCTCCAGCACCTGGTGGCCCATCTCCCGGCCCCAGCCCGACTGCTTGTAGCCGCCGAAGGGCATCGCCGCGTCGAACACGTGGTAGGTGTTGATCCACACGGTGCCGGCGCGCAGGCGCTTGGCGGTGCGGTGGGCCTTGGAGAGGTCCGTCGTGAACACGCCGGCCGCGAGGCCGTAGTTGGTGCCGTTGGCCGCCGGGACGATCTCCTCGGGTGAGTCGAACGGGATCGCGCACACGACCGGACCGAAGATCTCTTCGCGTTCGACCTTCATGTTGGGGTTGGTGTTGGTGAGGACCGTGGGCTTGACGAAGTAGCCGCGCTCGCCGGAGCGCTCTCCGCCAACCACCGCTTCGGCCCCGTCGCTCTGGCCCGAGCTCAGGTAGCCCAGCACCTTCTCGAACTGCTCGTCGGAGATCAACGGCCCCATCTCGGAGTCCGGTTCGGTGCCCGGCGCCAGATGGATCTTCTTGGCCGCGTCGGCGACGCCCGCCACCACATCGTCGAAGACCTGCTTCTGCACGTACAGGCGGGAGCCGGCGTTGCAGCACTGCCCGTGGTTGAAGAAGATCCCGTTGGCGGCGCCCGCGATCGCTCCCTCCAGGTCGGCGTCGGCGTAGACGACGTTCGGCGACTTCCCGCCGAGCTCGAGCGTCACCTTCTTGAGGTTGCCCACAGCGGCCTTGACGATCAGCTTGCCGACTTCGGTCGAGCCCGTGAAGGCCACCTTGTCGACGTCGTCGTGGCCGGCCAGTGCGGCCCCGGCGTCACCGAAGCCGGTGATGATGTTGACCACTCCCGCGGGCAGGCCCGCCTCCAGCATCAGCTCGCCCAGCCGCAGCGCCGACAGCGGCGTCTGCTCGGCGGGCTTCAGCACCACCGTGCAGCCACAGGCGAGGACCGGGCCGAGCTTCCACGCGGCCATCAGCAGCGGGAAGTTCCAGGGGATGATCTGAGCGACCACGCCGACCGGCTCGCGCAGCGTGTAGGCGAGGTACTCCCCGGGCGCCGGCAGCGCCGAGATCGGCACCGTCGATCCCTCGATCTTCGTGGGCCAGCCGGCCATGTACCGGAACAGGTCGGCCGCCAGCGGCACGTCCGCCGCCCGTGCCACGGAGTAGGGCTTGCCGTTGTCCAGCGACTCGAGCATCGCCAGCTCGTCGGCGTTCTCCTCGATCAGGTCCGAGATCCGCCACAGCAGGCGTCCGCGGTCAGACGGGCTCATCCGCCGCCACGGCGAATCGTCGGCGAACGCCTGGCGGGCGGCCTTGACCGCGCGCTCGACGTCCTCGGCCTCCCCATGGGCGACCTCCGCCAGCACCTCCTCGGTGGCCGGGTTGATCGTCTCGAAGGTCTTCCCGGACGCTGGGTCTGCCCAGTCCCCGTCGATCAGGAGCTTGTGCGACGAGCGCACGAAGCTGTCGGTGTGCTGCGCTACGGACTCCGCGATGGCCATGGATCCGGCTCCTCTCGGCGCGAGTCGGTGCTCGCGCACCTCGTGAATGCAGTGCCCTCCCCAGTGCCCTCCCGACCTGCCCTCCGCGCAAGCGGAGTAAACGCAAGTGCGCGCGGTGCCGGCCTGAGACACTCCCGCCGTGGAGCAGGTCATCGAGATCTCCGGCGAGATGATCCGCCTCGGCCAGCTTCTCAAGCTGGCGGGCACGGCCACCGACGGCGCGCAGGCCAAGGCGCTGATCGCCAGCGGGCAGGTGAGCGTCAACGGCCAGCCGGAGCCACGGCGCGGCCGCCAGCTCCATCCCGGTGACCTCGTGCGTGCCGGCTGCGAGCAGCTGCGCATCGCGGGCCGCGGCGGTGACCGCAACGCGTGAATCGAGAGGGTCGAGGATGATGGGTGGATGCCTGAGCACCCCTCCGCCCGAAGCGTCAAGATCGGCTCCGACGAGCGGACCGGCTGGTCCTCGGAGCGTCCGCGCCGCGACGGCGCCGTCCCGCGCCCGGTGGACATATCCGCTCGCTGCCGCGTGCTGGCCCCCTCGCACCGGATGCGCTACTCGCCGGGCAGCCTGGCAATCGTCGTCGGTCCTGCGCGCGCGGAGCCCGTCAAGTTCGTCCAGCGGGTCGTCGAGGAGCGCGGCGCGATGCTCGCGCCCGCGCGGGTACGGGCGATGCTGACCGGACGGGTCCCCGACACCGAACTTGAGGAGCGCGCCGGCGAACTGCTCACCGCCGCTGTCGTCAAGCGGCTGCAGGCGGGGGAGACGGTCGTCGTCCCGCTCGAGAGTTTCGATCCTGCCGAGCGGGAGCGTTTCCTGCGCTTGGCCCACGGCATGCGGCGCCCGCGCCACCTGATCCTGCTGGACGCCCCGCGTGACCAGGTCAGCGACGACGAGCGTCCGGCGCTGGACGACCTGCGCCGCGCGCTCGACGCCGGCGAGGTCGGCCTTGAGGGCTTCCAGACCGCGGTGCGTCTCGGCGGAGCCGCGCTCACCGACCTCAAGCGCATCGTGTTTCAGCCCGCCCCGCGCGAGGACTGATCCGGCCGGCGTCCCACAGCCGCCCGCGGGCTCGCTCACCAGCTCACCAGTTCCTCATCGACGCCGCGATGATGTGGCGCAGGTCCTCCTCGCCCACCTCCTTGGGTGCCACCGCCAGCAGCCGCTGCTGCTTGAGCGCGCCGTCGACCAGGGTCGGGATGTCGTCCTCGCCGTAGCCGAGCTCCGCTATCCCCCCGGGCGCGCCCACGTCTCGCATCAGGCCCACCAGCACCCCGGGCAGGGCGTCGGGGCCGCGAGCCGGCGGTGACCCGTCCGCCAGCAGATCGGCCACGTGATGATGGCGGTCGGGCATCGCGTCGTAGGTGAAGCGGAACGCCGCCGGCGCGGTGACGATCACCGAGAAGCCGTGGGGGACGAAGGGATGGTCGTCGGGATAGCCGTTGGGTTGGTAGCGCGGCGCCAGACCGGCCACGGGGTAGGCGCAGGAGTGGGGGATGTGCACCCCGGCCGAGCCGAAGCCCACGCCGGCCATGGTCGCGGCGAGCATCATGAAGCCGCGGGCCTCCACGTCGTCGCCGTCGGCCACGGCGCGGCGCAGGTAGCGACCCCCGAGCTCCAGTGCCTTGGCCGACCACACGTCGGCAATGGGGTTGGAGCCCTGGTAGGGGGGGCGGTCATCGGGTGACTCCGGACGCGGGCGCGTGTCGAACGGGCGGGACAGGAACGACTCGGCGGCGTGGCAGACGACATCGAGTCCGGTGGCGGCGGTCACCTCCGCCGGCAGCGTTCGGGTCAGCTCCGGATCGACGATCGCCTGCGTCGGGCGCAGGTAGCGGTGCGAGATGCCGCTCTTGACCCGGAGATCGGGAATGTCGAGCACCGCGACCGTCGTGGCCTCTGACCCGGTGCCGGAGGTCGTGGGAATCGCCAGGTGGGGGGCCAGCGGCGCCGGGGGCTTTCTGCCCTGTCCCACCGGCGGATTGACGTAGTCCATCACCGGCGCGGGATGGGTGGCCACCAGATTGGCCACCTTGGCGGTGTCGATGCTCGTGCCCCCGCCCACCGACACGAAGCCGTCGACGTCGTGGGCCAGAGCGAAGTCCGCCGCATCCTGGAGCGACTCCAGCGTGGGCTCGACGCGGCTGCGGTCGTAGGTCACGACCTCGATGCCCTCCGCCGCTGCCAGGCGCGCGATCCGCTCGGGCAGCCCCAGCGCCGCCACCCCCGGGTCGGTGACCAGCATCACGCGCTTGATCCCGAGACGCTTCAGCTCCCATCCGGCGTCCTCAGACGCGCCAGCGCCGAACTTCACCGGCGTCGCCTCCATGGTGAAGATCGTCTCGTGGGCCTCACCCATGGGCGCCCCCTCTCGTTCGGTCAGATCCGGTGCGGGTAGGTGCCTACCCAGCATGGATCTACGACAAGCAGTGGCGGCGGTCGTCGGGCCGACTCACGTGCTCTCCGACCCCGAGCTGACCCGCGGCTACGAGCATGACTGGACCGGTCGCTACGAGGGCCGCGCGCGCCTGGTCGTCCGCCCCGCGGACACCGCCCAGGTGGCGGGCGTGATGGCCGCCTGCGCCCGCTTTCAGGCGCCGGTCGTGCCCCAGGGCGGCAACACCGGGCTGGTGGGGGCGAGCGTGCCGCGCCACCACGAGGTCGTGCTTTCGCTCACGCGCCTGAACGGGATCGGCCCCGTCGAGGGCTCGCTGGGCCAGGTCACCGCCGGTGCCGGCGTGACGCTCGCGGCGCTCCAGGCCGCCGCCCGTCGGGCCGGCGAGGACGCCGCGCTGGACTTCGCCGCCCGGGACTCCTGCACGCTCGGGGGACTCGTCGCCTGCGACGCGGGCGGTGCTCGGGCACTGCGTCACGGCACCGCGCGGGCGCGAGTGGCGGGCCTGGAGGCCGTGCTCGCCGACGGCTCGGTGATCACGCGGCTGGCGGGGCTGACCAAGGACAACGCCGGCTACGACCTGCCGGAGCTGCTGATCGGCTCCGAGGGAACGCTCGGCATCGTCACCGGGGTGCGCTGGAAGCTGGCACCGCTGCTGAGCGCGCGGACCGCGGCGCTTGTGCCGCTGGGCACCGCTGGCGACGCCGCGGAGCTGCTCGGGGCCCTCCGGGCGCAGGCTCCGTCGCTGGAGAGCTGCGACTTCTTCCTGCACGAGGGGCTGGAGCTGGTGCTGGCCCACCAGCGCCGGCAGTCGCCCGTGCGGGCCGCCCCCGTATACGTGCTCGCCGAGTGCGCCGCGCGTCAGGATCCCACCGCGGAGCTGGCCGCGGCGCTGCAGCAGGCGGGGATCGAGGACGCGCTGATCGCCGACGACACCGCCAGCCGTCAGCGGTTGTGGGCCCTGCGCGAGGGTCACACCGAGGCCATCAACGCCGCCGGCATCCCGCATAAGCTCGACGTGGGGGTGCCCCTGGAGCGGCTTGATGAATTTCTGAAGCGCGTTCCCGAGGTCGTCACCGCCGCCGGGGGCGAGCGCGCGATCCTGTTCGGGCACCTGGGTGACGGCAACGTCCACGTCAACGTGCTCGGCGCCGACCCGCAGGACACGGCGGTCGATGCGGCGGTGCTGGAGCTCGTGCTGGAGTGCGCCGGGACGATCAGCGCCGAGCACGGGGTGGGGGTGGCCAAGGCAGCGTGGCTGGAGCGGGCGCGGGGCGGCGCGGAGATCGCCGCGATGCGGGCGATCAAGCACGCGCTCGACCCCCAGGGACTGCTCAATCCCGGCGCGGTGCTGGCGCCGCCGCCGTAGGGAGTCCTCGGGTGGCGATGGGTCATGCCCGTGACCGGGTATCCCCCAAACGTGCCCATCGCCGGCAACCTCGGCCGCTACCAGTACGTCTCCACCCTGGGATCGGGTGGCATGGGGACGGTCGTGCTGGCGCAGGACACCCTGCTCGGGCGCCAGGTCGCCCTCAAGCGCATGCACGCGTCCGCCGATGTGCGCAGTCTCGCGCGCCTGCGCCGCGAGGCCCTGCTCGGCGCATCTGTCAGCCATCCGAATCTCGTCTCGATCTACGACGTCCTGACCGAAGAGGACGGCGAGCTGGTGATCGTGATGGAGTACGTGCCCGGTGAGACCCTGGCCGCGGCGCTGGATCGGCAGCGGCGCTTAGCGGTTCCCGAAGCACTTGCACTCCTGGAGGGCGTCGCCGCTGGTCTTGACGCCATCCACCGGCGGAGCATCGTGCACCGGGACGTCAAGCCACCCAACATCCTGCTGAGCCCCGGCGGCGCCGTCAAGCTCACCGACCTGGGCATCGCCCTGATTCCCGATCGCACGCGCATCACCAGCGCCGGTGCCGTCATCGGCTCGTTTCGGTACATGGCGCCCGAGCAGCTCGCGGATGCGCCCTCCTCACCGGCCATCGACATCTACGCCCTGGCTGCGGTGGCCTTCGAAGTGCTCTCCGGCCGGCAGGCCCAGAAAGCGCCGAACCCGATGGCGCTGGCCCACGCCGTCTCCACCCAGCCGCCGCCCGACCTGAGCGCGGCCTGGCCCGCCGCGCCGCCGGAGGCGGCCGAGGTCCTCAAGCGCGGCATGTCCCGTGCCCCCGGGGCCCGGCCGGCCTCGGCGGGGGAGCTGGTCAGGCGGCTGCGGGCCGCTTTGGTGCCGGAGGACACCGACGAAGCGCCACCGCCTCCGATGGCG